>JACPPN010000110.1 GCA_016190995.1 Acidobacteriota bacterium
CCTGGTCCGCCGCGACCGCCAGGTGCCCCGCCTTGTTCACGCGGCGGGTATCGATTCGCCCGGCCTCACCGCGTGCCTGGCGACCGCTCGCCTCCTCATGCGGCTCATCGCCGAAGTCCTGGAGAACAAACGCCTGGGAACGTCCCGGGCCTGACGACCTGGCAGGATGCTGAAAAACCTTGATTCACCACAGAGACGCAGAGAGCACAGAGAAAACTCTACGGGCGAGACTCGAACGTTCGTGATCCGGCAGTGCGACGTGCCCGCAGATACCTGGTGAGCGCGTCCGTCCAGGTGGGCATCGGGATGCCGGCATCGGCGAGCTTCCGATTGGAGAGCGCACAGTAACGCGGACGCACAGCGCGCAGGTGCACGTCGGCCATCCTGACACGCGTCAGACGCGGCGTGAGACCGAGCGCGCCGGCAGCGGCCAGCGCGATGCGTTCCCACGTCGCCGCGTCCGAGTTGACGCAGTGGTACACCCCCGCGTCGATTCTGCGCTCGAGCATGGTGCGGACGGCCTTCGCGACGTCCGGCGTGTAGCTGGGCGACACGACCCGGTCGGTGAAGACCCCCACCTCTCGCCCGTCGATCAACGCCTCGACGATCTTGTCGAAGCTGCTCTTGGGCTTCGGGCCGCCGAACAGGCTTTCGACACGGAGCACGTACCAGCACGGCGCGCCACGCGCGAGCCATTCGCCGACCAGCTTCGAGGTCCCATAGACGCTCTGTGGGTTGGGCCGATCGTCCTCGGTGTACGGCGCGTCCGTTTCCCCATCGAAGACGAAATCGCTGCTGAAATGGACGAGGGTCGCGCCCTGTTCGGCGGCGGCCTGGGCCAGTGATCGAACGGCCAGCGCGTTGACGGCGAATGCGATGAGCGGCGCATCCTCGGCGCCGTCCACGTGGCTGTAGGCGGCACAATTGAGGATGGCCTCGGGCCTGAACCGAGCGGCCGCCTCCCGCACGGCCCGGGAGTCGCTGACGTCGAGATCCTCACGACGGGCCGCGACGACCGTGTGCGCTTGGCGAAACTCCTCGACCACGACGCGCCCGAGCTGGCCGGCCGCGCCTGTCACGAGAATCCGCATGGCCTCACGCCACCGCTTCGCCCCGCGCGAACCGCTTCATCTGCCCATCGTCGAGGACGCCTTCCCACCGGGCCACGACGGCGGTGGAGATGCAGTTGCCCATCACGTTCACGCCGGTCCGGCCCATGTCCATGATCTGGTCGATCCCGAGGAGAATGGCTGCGCCTTCCAGCGGCAGTCCGAACGTCGTGAGGGTCGCGGTCAGGACGACGAGGGCAGCGCGCGGAACGCCGGCCGCGCCTTTGCTGGTCAGCATCAAGGTGAGCATCATGATGAGCTGCTGCCTGAAGGTCAGGGGAATCCCCGCGAGCTGCGCCACGAAGACGCTCGCCAGCGACAGATAGAGCGTGGTCCCATCGAGATTGAAGCTGTAGCCGGTGGGCAGCACAAAGGCGACGATGTTCTTGGGAACGCCGAATCGCTCCATCACTTCGAGGGCCTTTGGCAACGCCGCCTCGCTGCTCGCTGTCGTGAAGGCGATGAGAAACGGCTCGCGAATGGCCTTGACGAAGGTGAAGAACGGCACGCGAATCAGGTACGACACCCCACCCAGCACCACGACGACGAACAGCGCGAGGCCCCCGTACATCAAGAGCACCAGCTTCCCGAGCGTATAGAGGATCCACAGGCCCTTGCCACCGACCGTCGCGGCGATCGCGGCCATGACGCCGATGGGTGCGAACAACATCACGTAGCCGGTGAACTTGAACATCACCTGCGCGGTGCTGTCGAGCACGTCGAGCACAGGCTGTCCCTTTCGCCCGATGGCCGCGAGCGCAATGCCGAAGAACAGCGAAAAGACGACGAGCTGCAGGATGTCCCCTTTCGCCATCGCGTCGATGACGGAGGTGGGGAAGAGGTGGAGAAAGATGTCCCAGGGCCCCTGCTGCGTCTGCGCCATCCCCGTCACCTGGGACTGATCGCCTCGCATGTCCCACGCGAGGCCGGCGCCCGGTTGAAAGATGTTGACGAGAGCCAGTCCCATGAAGAGCGCGACCGTCGTGGCGGCCTCGAAGTAGATGATGGCCTTGAGGCCGATGCGGCCCATCGACTTCAGGTCACCGGTCCCGGCGATCCCCACGATCAGCGTCGAGAACAGCAGTGGCGCGATGATCATCTTGATCATCCGCAGGAACGCGTCGGCGAGCGGCTTGATGGCCACGCCGAACGATGGCCAGATGGCGCCGATGGCAATCCCGATCAGCAGTCCGATAAAGATCTGCGTCGTCAGGCCCGGCCCGCGCCGGCGGTCTTTCCAACGCGACGCTGCGGCAACAGTCGTGGGTTTCATGATGACGTCCAATCGTCGCCGCAGGCGGCGCGACCCTATTTCCGCAGGATGAAGTTTCCGACGACGAGCAGGTCGAGCCCGGTTCCGTAGAAGACGCGCACCGCATCGCGCGGCGAACAGACGATCGGTTCATGTAATCCGTTGAACGACGTGTTCACGAGAATCGGCGTGCCGGTCGCCTGGCCGAACGCCACGAGCAACTCACCCAGCATCGGCGGATCGTTCTCAATGGTCTGGACGCGAAGACGATGGATGTCGGCGGGACAGACTTGCGAGAACAGCTCGGGATTGCGCAGCGTGTAGTCGCATTCCATGTAGGGCGATGCGGCAGGACCTTCGACATACGTGTCGGCGTCCTGTTGCCGCACGACCAGCCCGTACGCACGGTGCGACTCACGATGCTTCAGGAACCGGTTGAGATTCTCGAGGACGTACGGGGCAAAGGGATTCGCGAAGATACTGCGGTTGCCCAACGCGCGGGTTCCCCACTCCAGACGACCCCTGAACCACCCGACCAGCTCTCCCCGCGTCAGCGCTTCGACCGTTCGACGGACGATCGCGGCGTCGTCCATGAAGTCGTAACTGAGCTTGCAGTTGTCGAGGACCGTCTTGATCTGCTCGTTCGTGTACTCCGGGCCAAGAAAGGGCGAGGTGGCCGCCGATGCGATCCGGCCAGACGCGCGGACGTCGCGCGCCAGCGCGCACCCGGCCGACACTCCGGCGTTCCCTGGGTTGACCGGAATGAAGGTGGACGGGAACACGCCGGCCTGACGCGCGACCGTGTTGAGATAGGTGTTGAAAAACACGCCGCCGCCTACGCAGAGCGGCGTCTCGTCGGCGCCGCGGCGGGCCCCCTTGAGCACCTCGATCAGGAGCTCGCCAACCGTGCGCTGCACGGTCGCGGCGGCGGAAGCAATCCGCATGATGCCGCCACGGGACGCGCCCGTCAGGAACTCATCGAACGTCGACGCGAACTCCAGCCGGTTTCCGCAGAACCGAATCAGCTCCGCCCCGGGCCCGTTCCGCGGGTCGCCCACCCGCGCAAGCGCCTCGACACGATATTCATCGCTCCCCGCCTTGAAGCCGAGCGATTCGGTCAATCGCGAGTAGACGCGCGCGAAACCGGGGCCTCGCCACTCGAAATCGGTTTTTTCGATGCGCGTCCCCTCGCCTCGCCACACGGTAAGCTCCGCCGGCCCTTGCGTGTCGCAGACCAGGATCGTCGCGCGCTGAAAGGGCGACGTCAGAAACGCGGTGGCCGCGTGGGCGTAGTGATGGTCGAGATACGAGAGGTTCGGGAAATCGATGTCCCGCTCGGCGGCGACGGTTTCCGTGATATCGCCCGGCGTGGCATCCGCGGCGTTCAACGTCATCTCGAGCGCGGCCCGAGGAAAGCCGTTCGCATCGATCCCGATGTCGCGGACCCGCGTCACACGCCCCTCCTCGCACACGGCGACAAGCCGTCCGTCGCGCGCCACGGCGGCGGCGGCGTTCCGCTTGAAGCCGCTGATGCCCGCAATCACGGTCGCTCCCGCCCGCGGCGCTGCCGCATCGCCCCTCCTCATCACGCGTCGCTTCAATGCTACACTCGCGTCGCAGACATTGGCTAGCCGCGCTTGCACGGCCTGAATGTGTACGAAGGTGTCAAGTTTGCCGCGCAAGCCCCGGGCCCCCAACGCGGCAGCCGCGGTGGGGTGGAAGTCCGGGGCCCCCACCGCGGCAGCTGCGTTGGGGTGGAAGCCCGGGGCCCCCAACGCGGCAGCTGCGTTGGGGTGGAAACCCGGCGTAGACGCGGCCGCTCCTGCGGCCGCGCACACTCGTCACGACGCTTCGACGCCACCGAGGCTCCGTTCTCACTCGCCGGTTTGAGGCGAAGCTTCGTTACCGCTGCGGGCCCATGATCGCTGGCAGACTTCGACTTCTGGCCGCGTCACGCCTCGCGTCGGACTTCGCGGCAGCCCTCGCTGCCTCGGCCCTCGCCGCCGCGATCGTCACCCTGACCGCGACCATGGATGTCGGCGGCGTCGCATCGGTCTGGCTGCGGCTCGCTGGGATCACCGTCCCGATCTGGATCGCGGTGTTCGCGATGTCCGGGCTGTACGGCACGCGCAGATCGACGGCGGCCACGCCTTCGCGCGCGCTCAAACCCATCGTGATCGCCGGTTGCGTGACGGCCGGCACGCTCCAGGCGACGCGACTCGAGGAGGCGGGCGCGACGCTTCTGCTCGTGCTCGTGTCCTCGTGCGCGGTGCTCGTGCTTGCGGGCCGCGCGCTTGCCGGCCGCGTCGTGCTCGCCATCGCCGCGCCGCGCCGGGTCATCGTCGCGGGTGATCGCGACGAGGTGCTGCAGGTGATTGGGACGCTGCGGTCGTGTCCCGAATGGGGTTTCGAGGTCGTGGGTATCGCCAACGATGGCTCGTGGAGCGAGACCGGCGCCTCCGAACGGCCGATCGTCGCGACCTACCGCCAGCTCCCGGAGACCGCCCAGGACCTGGCGATCGATGACGTCGTGGTGGCGCTCGACAGTGACCGGCTGGAGCACGTCCGCGCGCTTGAACCGATGCTCCTGCAGCTCGAGGAGCAGGGGCTCGTCGTCCGCTTCGTCACGAACCTGCTGCCACAATCGTCGGCCGACGTCTCGCTCGAACGCTTCGGTCCGCTGCCGCTCCTCACCTTCAGCACGGCGCCGCGTCAAGACGTTCTGCTGTTCATCCGCCGCTGCCTCGACGCGGGGCTGGCGGCCGCGCTCGTCGTCGTTCTCAGCCCCATCTTCCTGATCATTGCCCTCGCCATCAAGCTGACGTCGAAGGGGCCCGTGCTCTTCCGGCAGACACGCTGCGGCCTGAACGGGCGGCGCTTCACGTTCGTCAAGTTCCGCTCGATGGGCATCGATGCCGAGCAGCTGAAGGCGTCGCTCGCGCGCTATAACGAGATGACCGGCCCGGCATTCAAGATGACGCGTGATCCTCGCGTCACCGCCGTCGGTCGCGTGCTGCGGCGGCTGAGCGTCGACGAGCTGCCGCAGTTGTGGAACATCCTGAAGGGTGACATGAGCTTCGTCGGTCCCCGCCCGGCGGTCGTCGAAGAGGTGGCACGCTACGAGCCGTGGCAGCGACGGCGCCTCTCGATGAAGCCGGGGCTGACGTGTCTCTGGCAGGTGAGCGGCCGCGAGGTGCTGTCCTTCGATGAATGGGTCAGGCTCGATCTGGAATACATCGACAACTGGTCGCTTTGGCTCGATCTGAAGATTGCGGTGAAAACGATTCCTGTCGTGCTGCTGGGCCGCGGCGCACGGTAGTCCGGCCTACCGCTCGAATCTACGAGTCACGAGATCTCATCGATCTAGAGCCTTAAGACCGCTGAGGGCGCTGAGAGCGCGGAGGCATTCATCAGCTTTTCGGAGTCTCCGCGTGCTCCGCATTCCATGCGGTGAACGCTCGTGACGCCGGATTCAGGCGCGATCATCGGCTGCGCCGCTCCTTGACGGCGGCGCGCGTTTCCCGTTCTGCCTCGCGGCGCTTGATCGTTTCCCTCTTGTCGTGCGCCTGCTTGCCCTTCGCGAGGCTCAACGCCACCTTCACGCGGCCGTTCTTGAAGTACATGCGCGTGGGAACGAGCGTCATGCCACGCTCGACCGTCTTCCCAATCAGCTTCCGAATCTCCTGCCGATGGAGCAGCAGCTTACGCGGGCGTGTCGGCACGTGGTCGGCGTAGCCACGGTGAGTGTAGGGACCGATGTGGACGTTGTAGAGGAAGACCTCCCCCCCTTCGACGCGTCCGAAGCTGTCACGCAGGTTGACGCGGCCTTCACGGATCGACTTGACCTCGGTGCCGACCAGCGCGATCCCGGCCTCGAACGTTTCAAGCAGGTGGTAGTCGTGGTACGCCTTGCGGTTTTCCGCAATCAGCTTCTCGGCGCGCTCGCGGTTGGTCTTGGCACTCACGGCAGCAGTCATCGACGGGCCGGCCGAGATGGCGCGGCGCGGCGCGCCGACGAGAGCCGCACCGCCAGCAGCACGGCTTCGACGAGGCTCGAGGCGTCGGCCACGCCTTTGCCGGCGATGTCGAACGCGGTTCCGTGATCCACCGACGTTCGAATGATGGGGAGCCCGAGTGTCACGTTCACGGCACGTCCAAACGCGAGCAGCTTGATTGGAATCAGCCCCTGATCGTGATAGCACGCGATCACCGCGTCGAACTCGCCGCGGGAGGCGCGCAGAAACACGGTGTCGCTCGGAAACGGTCCCGCGACGCGAATGCCGCGTTCGGCGGCCTCGAGGATCGCGGGCGCGACGACGTCCCGTTCTTCGGTGCCGATGACGCCGTGCTCGCCCGCATGTGGGTTGAGCCCGGCGACCGCCAGATTCGGACGGTCGAAGCCGAAGTCGGGCAACGCCTCGGCCGCGAGCTCGATCGTCGAGCGCAACCGCTCCTTCGTCAGGACGCGCGGAACCTCCGCCAGCGGCACGTGCACGGTCGCCAGGACGACCCGCAACGCATCGGAGTGGAAGAGCATCGCGACGCGTGGCGCGCCTGTCAGATGCGCAAGGAGATCAGTGTGACCGCGCCACGGCAGACCGGCACGCGCAAAGGCCTCCTTGTTGATCGGCGCGGTGGCCACCGCCGCCAGTCTGCCGGCGCTCGCGTCGCCGACGGCGCGGACGATGGCATGATACGCCGCGCGGCCCGCCTCGGCTGACACGCGCCCCGGAACGATCGGCGACTGCCCTTCGGCATCATAGAGGACCGGCTCGCAGACGGACGTCACGCGCGGATCGATCGACGCCTTGCGTGCGATCTCCGGTCCGATCCCGGCAGGATCTCCTACGGTGATGCCGATGCGGGGCAGCATCGAATCGAGCTCGATCAGCGGCGACGAGCAGCCTCTTCAGTCGTGAATTGCCGCGGCGCGGAGCGTGGCCGGACGCTGCCGGGAAGGGCGGCTCAAGACTTCAACACTCAGAACTCGGACTCACCATTCAGCACGCACGACAGACCGGCCCTCCTCAGCGACCGTGCGAGCATCCCTGCCCGCACTGCCCCGAGCCGCACCCCCCTCCGCTGCCGCAGCCCCCGCAGCCGTCGAGGACCGACCCTTCGCCATGCGCGCATCCGCCGTGCTTCACTCCGTTCCCGTTGGGCAGCTCGTATCGCAGGCAACACTTCAGTCGGCCGCATTGTCCCGAGAGCTTCGACGGGTTGAGGCTCAGGTTCTGCTGCTTCGCCATCCGGATCGAGACGGGCTCGAACGACTGCAGCCAGGTCGTGCAACACAGCGGGCGGCCGCACGACCCATACCCGCCGAGCATCTTGGCTTCGTCGCGGACACCAATCTGCCGCAGCTCGATGCGCGTTCGGAATTCCGCTGCGAGCTCGCGCACCAGCTCGCGAAAATCGACGCGGCCTTCGGCCGTGAAATAGAAGATGAGGCGGGAGCCGTCGAACAGCTGCTCCACCCTCGTCAGCTTCATCGGAAGGCTGCGCTCCCGGATCTTCATCATGCAGATGCGGCGCGCCTCCTCCTCCCGGTGCCGCTGCTTGAGCTGCACGACGATGTCGTCGCGCGTGGCGCGGCGAACGACCCGGTTCGGCGTGACGGCTGACGGCTCGCGGCGCGGTGCGAGCGCCGGAATCGTGCGCGTCACGGTCCCGATTGCAGGTGCCCCGTCCGCGCGCACCACGACCGTCTCACCCGGCGAGGGCAACGCATAGAGACCCGGATCGTCCAGGAGAAACGTGTGGGATCGACCGACCGGCGAGAACTTGACGCTGACAAACGGCGAGCCCGCGGTGGTGGCCATAGCCGCAGCCTGTATGACGGCAGGGCGCAGGGCTCAGAGCTGAAAAACGAGCCAGTCCGCGACGATCTTCGGGCTCGCGTTCCGCTCGTCCAGCGCGACCAGCGCCTCACCTACCGCCGAAAACGCGCGGGTGATGCGGCTGCCGTCGAACGCCCTGCTCACAGTCCTCAGCCTCTGGGCGAGGTCGGCGTTGACGACGAGCCGATCGTCCGCGCGGGTTGAAAAGATTGCCAGATCCCGCAACAGCGACGAAAGTACCCGAAGGATGGTCGCGAGCTCGGCGCGCTGCTCGGCCGGCGTCTGTCGTCCCCTGTCCCTCGGATGTATGGTCTTGGCGGCTTCGAAGCGCCGGCGCGGATCACTCGTGTCGGCGAGGGTCTGAAGCAGCCCCGCGGCGACCGACCGCGCCTGCGCGAATTCTCTCGTGTCGGCTCTGAGGGCATACCCCAGGCTGCCACCCGAGGCGACCGCCGCCGCCCGCGCTTCGTCTTCGCCGAGCATTCGGTCGCGGAGCGCCGCCGCGATTTCCGCCTCGGCCAGCGGCCCGAACCGCAGCCGGGCACATCGCGAGCGCACCGTCGGAAGCAGCGCGTCGGGCCGCGCGGTCACCAGAATGAACACCGACGAGGAAGGCGGCTCTTCCAGCGTCTTGAGCAACGCGTCCTGCGCCGCTTCACCCATCGCATCCGCTCCGTCGATGATGACGACACGGCGTCGTCCCTCGAACGGACGATATGCGGAGCGTTCGACCGCGTCGCGCACCTGTTCGATCACGATGTTACCGGTCTCGAGCGGCTCGATGATCTGCACGTCGCCGTGCACGCACCGGGCGATGCGCCTGCAGCCGGGACATTTCCCGCACGCGTCCAGCTCCAGCACCGTCGGTGCGCCCGTACTCTCCGATGGGTCTCGAGTCACATTCGACGCGGGGGCCTGGCAGTTCAGCGCCTGCGCGACCGCCACGGCCGTCGTCCGCTTCCCGACGCCTTCCAGGCCGGCGAAGATGAGACTGGGCGGCAGCGAATCACGAGCGACCGCGCGAGCCAGTAACTCGATAACGGGCTGGTGACCGATGATGTCCCCAAGCGGCATAGGCTATGTTCGGGTCGCCCGACGCGGCCACATCCTTGAACGATGCGCGAATCGTATCATAGACCTGACGGCTCGGGCCGGGGCTCGAGTGGGAGGCGCGATGCGATACCTCAAAGCCGGTGGCTCGTACGTCGTACGCCTCGAGACAGGCGAGGAGATCTTCTCATCAGTAGTGCGGTTCGCGGCCGACCGTCGAATCGATGCGGCGTCGATCACCGGAATCGGAGCCGCATACGACCTCGTCCTCGGCTATTACGATCGCGCAAATCAGGAGTATCTGCGACGATCCGTTCCTGACGAGGTGGAGATTGTGTCGCTCGTCGGCAATCTCGCGATCAAGGAAGGGCAGCCGTTCCCGCACGTGCACGTCGCGCTCGGCACGCGCGAGTTCCAGGCGCTCGCGGGCCATCTCTTCGAAGGCAAAGTCGCGGGAACGTGCGAGCTTGTCATCCGACCGCTCGACGGATTCATGCAGCGGACGAAGGACGATCGGTCGGGACTGTTTCTGCTGGATCTGTAGGGATTCGGGGTTCGGGGTCCGGATTGGGGCTTCGGCGTTTGGGCCGGAACGCGGGGTGTCGGGAACCCCGAATCCGGAACCCACGACCTGGCCCTCGACTCTGAAACCGCGACCCGAACCCGCAATCCCGAACCCCGGTTGTTATTGCGGCGGTTTGTTCTTCTTTTTCGGGTCCTTCTCCCGGCTCCCAAAAATACGGGCCCAGAACCCGCGCTTCTTTTTCGGGGTTTCCACCTCGGGCATTTCGGCCGGGTCACCTGACGTGGCGGTCGGCTCGGGTGGCGATGGGGACATCACGGGTGGTGCCGCCGGAACAATCGACAGATCCGAGTACGGCGCCGGGGGTGGCAGCTCGGACGCCGACGTACCCGCGACCTGATCGAACAACGGCTGCGTGGCGTGCAGCGCGCACTGTGCATCCGGTTCGGTGCCCATCACGAAGTACTCGGTGTAGACCATCGATCGCACCTGCAGCTCGCCGCTCTTGGTGAGCACCTCCACGCTGTAGCAGCCCTCGGACGGCAGCATTCCCGAGACGCGGCACACATCGACGCTGAGGACGCCAGCCGGTCTGGCGAACCATTCCGGTTTGTCGTTGCGGGTCGCGGTCTTCATGAAGCCGGTCCAGAACGGCACCGCGAGATCTCCGGCATAGCCGTTGCGCGTAATGGTCTGCGGCTGATCGAATCCGACCCAGACGCCGGCGACGAGCCGCGGCGTAAAGCCGACGAACCATGCATCGTTGAAGTCGTTCGTCGTTCCGGTCTTGCCGGCGGCGGGCAGCAGGAACCCCAACTGGCGCGCGCGGTATCCCGTGCCGGCGTTGATCACGTCGGCGAGCATGTTGGCCATCAGGAATGCGGTGGTCTCACTGATGGCCCGGCTGGGCTGGTCCGTCGACCGGTACAGCACGTTCCCCTCAGCGTCGTCGACACGGCGAATCAGCGTCGGCTTCCTCACGAGACCGCCACTCGCAAACGTGGCGAATCCGGCGGTCAACGACTGCAACGTCACTTCCCCGGCGCCGAGGGCGAGTGAGGGAACACTCGGGACGCTTCCGACGTTCAGGCGTCCCACGTAGTCGACGGTTCGTTTGATACCGATTGACTGGAGCAGATGGACGGCGGCGCGGTTGCTCGACGTTCTGAGCGCCGTACGCAGGGTCATGGCGACCGCATCGGAGTGCTCGTCTTCCGGCACGTAGGCGCCCTGAGGCGTGTCGATGGGGTCGGCGAGGTTGTCGATGATGCTGACCGGCGTGTATCCCGTCTCGAGCGCCGCGGCGTAGACGAACGGCTTGAAGGCCGATCCGGGCTGCCGGTGCCCCTGCACCGCGCGATTGAAATGACTTTCTGTGAAGCTGCGCCCGCCAACCATCGCGCGCACGTAGCCGGTCGACGGATCGAGCGCGGCGAGCGCGGCCTGCAGGCGCGAGGCACCGCCGTTCGACGTGGCGTAGTCCGCGTGCGCTCGAAGGAACGCCGGACTACGTTCGATCGCCCTTATGGACTCTTCCGCCATGATCTCGGCGGCTTTTTGCATGTCCGGATCGATCGTGGTGTACACGCGAAGGCCGCCCTGATAAACGCGCTCCCATCCGAACCGTTCGACGAGCTCTCGGCGAACCTGCTCCTTGAAGTACAGACCGAACCCTTCCTCCCGCTGCAGCGCGTTACGGAGCACGACTTCCTCTGCCCGCGCCGACGCGTACGTCGGCCCGTCAAGAGCGCCGGCCGCCCACATCGCGTCGAGGACGACGTTGCGACGGGCGACGGCGCGCCTGAAGTCCACGGTGGGCGCATACGCCGAAGGCGATTTGATCAGCCCGGCCAGCAGCGCCGCCTCCGACACATCCACGTCGGCCGCATGCTTGCCGAAGAAGCCGAGGGCGGCGGCCTCGACACCGTAGAAGCCGTCGCCGAAATACACCTTGTTGAGGTACAGCTCGAGGATTTCCCGCTTGGTATACGCGCGCTCGAGTTGAGCGGCGAGGACGACCTCCTGCACTTTTCGCCGCAGCTTCTTGTCGAGGGTGAGGAAGCTTTGACGGGCGAGCTGCTGGGTAATAGTGCTGCCCCCCTGTGCGCGGCGCCCTTCGCGAAGGTTGGCGAACACCGCGCCCATCACGCGGACGAGGTCGACGCCGTGATGATCGAAGAACCGCTGATCTTCTACCGACACGACGGCGTCGACGAGGTGCTGTGACACGCCCGAGAGGGGCACTTCGATCCGCTGCTCTTTGAAGATCGTGAAGACCGGCTTGTCGTGCGCGTCGTACAGCGTCGTCGCCTGCACCATGTCGCCGATGCCGCCGATGGCCTTCTGCTCGGGCAGCCCCCGCGTGATGTCGAAGGTAAACCAGGCCAGCCAGCCGCCCAGCGTCCAGGCGGCGATCGCCGCAACGCCGATCATCGTCACGAAACTACGCGGATGTGCCCGGACCTGCCGCCGAATCCTGGCTACCCGCTTGTCCATTGGGAAGGTGTTGAAGCGGAGGTTGATCACGATGGCTGGCTCGTCCGTGGGAACCCAGTCAAGAGCACTCTAGCAGATTAGACGCCCGCAGGAACTTGCGTGCAAGTCGAATCTCGCGATCGCGTGCACGGCTGAATTGGCAGTCCCAAAGTTGAGCCAATATCGGAATCAGGCCTGCGGATGAGGCTGGCTTTATTGCAGGTACGTCGTTTAGTGGCAGCAAGACTGCGCGCGGGTCTCGTCTCCCCGGAGGATCTCGCGATAGGCACGAAACGCCTTGAGCGCCCATTCCTCGCCGGGGCACCCTTGCATCGTGATGGCGACGTTCAGGAACTCCAGAAGCTCCGGTTCGGTCGCTCCCGCCTCGACTGCCATCCGCACATAGCCACGAATGCATGGCTCGCAGCGAATCGCGACCGAGACCACCAGGGCGGTCAAGAGCTTGTACTTGGCCTCGACTGCGCCGTCGCGATATGTCTCCGAACGCATCCGCACCAGACCACCCGTCACCTTCGGGCTGAGCCGGCGCAGTTCCGCGAACAGATCCTGACCGTCGGTTTCAAGGTTCGCTTCGGCTGTGGCCATTTGCAGAGAGCTCCTTGTTCCTTACTCTCGTTCCAGTTCATTCCTCTTCCAGTACGGCTATCCAGCACCTTGATGGAGAAGATCCCCCACGGTGCGCTCGTCAAGGGGATGACACGGCATGACATTCGGATCCATCCCGTGCAGGTGCGCGACCATGAGCCGGACGAGAATCCGAACCGCGGCAGGTTGGCGATCGCCAATCGACCGCCCGGCGCGCCCTGGGAATTTGCGGCCAAAGACATCACTGACGCCGGTCTTCTGGAGCTTGTTCGGTACGGTATTCGCCGGCAGACCATCGAGGACACGGCGTCGGCTCCGACGCTGCTGGGGATCGAGTTCGTCGACCTCCCTGTTGCGGCGAGTCGGACCGCGCCGATCCGCTTCACGTTCTTCTGGCCCGCTAACGGCCGCTGCGAAGGCCGGGACTACGAAGTTTCCGTCACACAATGAGCCGGTGCGCGGTCGCGCCACATCAAAGACGGCCTGCTGAAGGCGCTACGACGTCAGATGTGCTGACGGCTTTTCGGCACTTTTCGCCGACTGACGGGAATCCGTCGCGCCCCCCAGCGTGACACGCCATCTCTCCCCTCCAAAAACGGGCTCTCCCGAAGGCCGGGAACTGGCACGGCTGTTCCTTAATCTGGGTAAAGCGGGTCTACTTTTACCGGTTAATCGGCATGCAGCTCACGCGCACGGCGGACTACGGCGTCAGGGCGATGACATACCTGGCAGCCTGTGCTGAAGGAACGCGGGCAAGCGTCGCTGAAGTCGCGGCAGCTGCGGACGTGCCCGCGAGTCTCATGTCCAAGATCCTGCAGCGGCTCGCGAGCGCGCGCTTGGTTGTCTCCTACCGCGGCAAGGAGGGCGGCTTTGAGCTCGCCCGGCCGGCCGCGCAGCTTTCACTTCTCGATGTCTTGGTCGCGATGGAAGGCCCGCTGTGTCTGAACCTCTGCCTGTTGTCCGGCGAGGCGTGCGACCGACGGCCCTGGTGCGCCGCTCACCTGATATGGGCGGAAGTGCAGAAGAAGATGGCAGCGGTGCTCGGCGCGGCCTCGTTGGCCGAACTGGCCCGCGTCTCGGCCAGCCGGCGGGCGGCGCTGAGCACCGGAGCGCGGCCCTGAACATTGACCCCGCGGGGAGATAAAGCCATGGCTATGAGACGCATTTTCCCTTTGAAGCTGCCCGTCGAGGCGCTGCTGGTCGGGGGCCTCTTTCTGCTGACCGGGTTCTTGGGCGTCGGCTACGGCGCCAGGATCTGGCTTCCACCGCTGGCGTCCAGACATGGAGCTGGCATCGACGCGATGCTGACGTATCTCCTGGTGGCTGTGGGCGCGCTGTTCCTCGTCGGTCACGTCGCCCTCGGCGTCCTCATCTGGCGCGCCGCGCGGCAGCCGCGCATCACACATCGACTGGCTACTCGCAAGACCGAATGGGTCCTGTCAGCGGCCCTCGGCCTGCTGATGGCTCTCGTGGCCGAGGGTGGCGTGCTGGCCATCGGTATTCCGGTCTGGAGCGAGTACTTCGGCGCCGTCCCGCCCCGACACGCCCTCCTCGTCGAGGTTACCGCACAGCAGTTCGTGTGGAACGTGAGGTATCCGGGGGACGACGGCGTGTTCGGCCGGACCGACGCGCGACTCATCGACGACGCGAGCAACCCAATCGGCACCGACCGCGACGATCCGGCTGCGGCCGACGATGTTGTATTGCAGAACGAGATCGCGGTGCCGGTTGGCCAGCCCGTGACGGTGCGGCTGCGATCGAAGGACGTGATCCACAGTTTTTTCCTGCCGCATCTGCGCGTGAAGCAGGACGCCGTTCCGGGAATGACTCCCGAAATCGTGTTCGTCCCCACGCGCAAGGGGACATTCGAGATTGCGTGCGCGGAGCTCTGCGGGCTCGCACACTACCGCATGCAGGGATTCCTGCACGTGCTGTCGGAAGACGAGTTTCGCCTGTGGCTGCAGGAGCACTCGAGCGGCTCGTAACGCCCGCCCGCCGCACGGCCAGGGCGGTCTTCTGTTGGTTGGAGTGATCGATGGCGCACATTCCCGTCGAAGGCGCGTTCGAGGCCGAAGCTGGCGCGCACGTCGCAGATCAGGTGGGGTTCGTCCGACGCTACATCTTCAGCACCGACCACAAGGTCATCGGCATTCAATACATTCTCACGGGCCTCTTCATGGCGGTGGTGGGGACGCTGCTGGCCGTGTTGATCCGGCTGCAGCTCGGGTGGCCTGCCCATCAGTGGACGCTCGTCGGCAAGCTGCTGCCCGCCGGGATGGCTGGCGGGATCATGACACCCGAGTTCTATCTCGCGCTGGTGACGATGCACGGCACGATCATGGTGTTCTTCTTCATTTCGTACGTGCTCGTCAGCGGGTTCGGGAACTACCTGATCCCGCTGCAGGTCGGGGCCCGCGACATGGCCTATCCGTTCCTGAACATGCTTTCGTATTGGGTAGCTCTGCTCTCGGCGCTGGTGATGCTCGCGTCGTTCTTCGTAACGGGAGGTGCCGCGGCAGCCGGGTGGACGTCGTATCCGCCGCTGAGCGCCGTCCCGTCCGCGGTGCCTGGATCGGGATGGGGCCAGACGCTCTGGATCCTCAGCATGGCGCTGTTCATCGCGTCGTTCACGATGAGCAGCCTGAACTTCGTCGCGACCATCTTCAGCCTGCGGGCGCGCGGCATGAGCATGATGCGGATGTCGTTGACCGTGTGGTCGTTCTTCATTTCGGCGATCCTGGGGCTCCTGGCGTTTCCGCCGCTGACCGCGGCCGCGGTGATGCTGCTCTTCGACAGACACTTCGGGACCAGCTTCTTTCTCCCATCGGGTCTCGTGGTCGCCAACCAGTTGCTGCCGCACCAGGGAGGCTCGCCGCTTCTGTGGCAGCTCCTGTTCTGGTTCCTCGGACATCCCGAGGTGTACGTCCTGATCCTACCGGCCCTGGGGATCGCGTGCGACATCCTGCCGGCCTTCACGCGCAAGCCCGTGTTTGGATACCGCATCCAGGTCTACTGCCTCATCGCCGTGGGCGTTCTTAGCATGGTGGTGTGGGGACACCACATGTTCGTCAGCGGCATGAGCCCCTTTTCAGGCGAGTACTTCACGCTGGCCACGCTGCTGATCACCATCCCCATGACGATCTTCGGCGTGAACATGATGGGCAGTCTCTGGGGCGGCAAGCTCCGGCTGACCACGGCGATGCTCTTCACGCTGGGCGTCATCGCATTCTTCGGGACGGGCGGCTTCGGCGGTCTCTTTCTGGGCAACGCGACCGCCGACATGCAGCTCCACGACACGTACTTCGTCGTCGGCCACTTCCATTTCATGATCGGGGGCGTCACGCTCCTCGCCACGTTCGCGGCGCTCTATTTCTGGTTCCCGAAGATGTTCGGCCGATCGATGAACGAGTCCTGGGGGAAGGTGCACTTCTGGCTGACCTTCATCCCCTTCTTCACCGTCTTCTTCATGCAGCACTTCCTGGGGTTGCAGGGCATGCCGCGGCGGTATTACGCCTTCACCTCGTACGAGTTCCTGCAGAGGACCATGGGCCAGAACGTCGTCATCAGCGTCGCGGCGCTGACCTTGATGGGTGCGCAGCTCATCTTCCTGGCGAACTTCTGTTGGAGCCTCGCGAGAGGCCGGAGGGCGGAGGCGAACCCCTGGCGCGCGACGACGCTCGAGTGGACGGTGGATTCGCCGCCGCCGCACGGCAACTTCGGCCATGCGTTGCCCGTGGTTCACCGGTGGCCCTACGAGTACAGCGTGGAGGGTTTCGACGCCGACTACACGCCGCAGACGGTTTCGCCGCGAGAGGTCCCGGTGACAGCATGACGAGACAAAGCGTATCGCTTCCATGGCCGCACGCGGCCGATACCGAATCGGTGCAGCGTCATGATCTCGTCCAACTGGGCGTCTGGATGTTTCTCGCGACGGTGGTGATGCTGTTTGCTGCCTTTACCAGCGCTTACATCATCCGCCGCAGCGCATCGGACTGGACGCCGATCGAGCTGCCCTGGATGCTGTGGATGAGTACGGCCGCCCTCGTGGCCAGCAGCGTGGCTTTTGAACGGGGGCGGTTCGCAAGCAAGCGGGGCCAAGCCGCGTCGGCCAGATATGGGATCTCGGCAGCCGCGGGACTGGGACTCATCTTTCTTGCCGGGCAGGTCGTTGCGTGGCGAGATCTCGTCGCTCGGGGCGTCTACGTCCCTACGAGTCCGCACAGCTCCTTTTTCTTCATCCTGACGGCGACGCACGGTGTCCATGTGGTCGCCGGGCTGGTGCTGCTGATCTACACGGTGACGCGCATCTGGGATGTCGGGGTGCCGCTGGACCGTGGAGCGCCCGCGCGGCTGATCGCCGCATCGGCTACGTTTTGGCATTTCCTTGCGGTGCTCTGGCTCTACGTGTTCGTGCTCGTGAGCGTGTTTTGAACGATCGGCGCCGGACATCGATTGAGGAGGTCGTCTGATGGCCCAAGCAGCGGAGCAAATGCTGGACCGGTGGAGTGGAGGCGTCTGCCCGTTCGAGGCCGGCTGGCGAAAGGTGATGATGTGGGCGTTCATCATCACCGACGGCCTGCTGTTTGCCGGCTTGCTCGGCAGCTATGGATACGCGCGCATCATGTCGGCGCGGTGGCCCGATCAGGCCGCGGTCTTCGACCTCCGCCTCATCGCGCTGATGACATTCATCCTCATCTCGAGCAGCGCGACGATGGCGAACGCGGTTGGCGCCGCCAGGGACGAAGGCGCGCGTCGGTCCGTCAGCCTGCGCTGGCTGCTCCTGACGATTCTCGGCGGCGCGGCATTCCTCGGGATGCAGGCCTACGAGTGGACGCATTTGATTGGGGCCGGCGCGCGGCTCGACGGCAACCCCTGGGGCGATCCCCTGTTCGCCAGCTACTTCTTCATCCTGACAGGGTTCCACGGCACGCACGTGCTGATCGGCGTCATCGTGCTTACGGCGCTGGCGATTCGGTGGCAGAAACGGCTGGCGTCACGGGAGGGCGTCGAGCTGGCCGGCCTGTACTGGCACTTTGTCGATCTCGTCTGGGTGTTCATCTTCACGCTCTTCTATCTCGTGTAGCGGCGGGAGGTCCCATGGTCGCGAAAGCCGGATTGCTGCTCCGTCCTAGACTCTACTGGGCCACCTGGCTCACGTTGCTTGCGCTCACCGTTGTCATGCTCGTCGCCGACGGCCTGTCCGTCCCTCGGCTCGCGTTCCTGGTGGTGGTGCTGTCGGCAATGCTCGTGAAGGCGTCGCTCATTGGCGCCCACTTCATGCATCTGCGCTTCGAGCGGCTGCCGCTGGCGCTGACGGTCATCGTGGGATTGCTGCTCACGGGCGTGATTCTCTTCGCGCTCATCGCGCCCGACGCGGTTCGGATCGCCGCGATGAGTCACCGATGACGACACGCTGGCGTGCGGTCGTCATGGTGTCCCTGGTGCTGACTCACATGCTGCTGATCGGCGAAACCGCGGTCGCTCAATGCACCATGTGCCGCCGGGCGCTCGCTTCGCCGGAAGGGCAGCAACTGATCGCCGCGTTCCGCGCAGGCATCCTGTTCCTACTGGCAGCTCCCATCGCCAGTTTTGCCACAGTCGCGCTCCTGGCCGTACGGCGGCAACGTCGTCGCGAGGCCGAGAACGACACATACGCATGAACGTCGACGTCATCGCGGTTCAGCCCTGGCGCTTCCCGGCGGGCGAGTTCATCGCGCTGGCGAAACCACGGCTGAACGTTCTCGTCGTCGCAAGCGCGGCGGTCGGGTACTGGCTGGGTGCCGCGGCTGGCGGCGATACGGTCGTCCTTTTCAGCACGGTCGTCGGCACCGCACTGACGGCCACCGGCGCCTCTGCGCTGAATCAGTTGCTCGAGCGCGAGGTCGACGCCCTCATGGTGCGCACGCGTCTGCGGCCACTGGCTGACGGTCGACTGCAGCCGATCGAGGCTGGCTGGTTCGCCACTGTAACGATCACGACCGGGTTGATTGCGCTCGTCCTCGGGGCCAATCTCCTGGCCGCAGCAACCGCCCTCGCGACGGTGCTGCTTTACATCGGCATCTACACGCCACTCAAGCGACGAACCGCGTTCGCAACGCTCGTCGGAGCTGTGCCTGGTGCCCTGCCGCCGATGATCGGCTGGGCGGCTGCGCGAGGGACACTGGGCCCGGAAGCCTGGGTGTTGTTTCTGATCGTGTTCCTGTGGCAGATCCCGCACTTTCTTTCCATCGCGTGGATGTACCGGAACGACTACGCGCGAGCGGGTCTGCCGCTGCTCCCGGTGATCGATCCCGACGGGCGGCGCACAGCCCGGCACGTGCTGCTCTTCGCAGCGGCACTCGTGCCGGTGGCGATGCTGCCTTCCCTGAATGGAGCGACCCGGGGCCTGTATGCGGTCGCGGCGTTGTTCCTCACGTCCGGCTTCTTGTTGGTCGCGATCCGGTTCGTTCGCCGCCGCGACCTGAACAGCGCCAGATGGCTCTTCGTCGCTTCGCTCGTGTACCTGCCACTGCTGTGGACCGCGCTGCTGGTGAATCGCCTTCCCGCGCCGTGATGCGCCCCACCGTGGAAGCAACAGACGCGAGCGCAGACCGAAGGGGGTGTTGAGGCATGATTGATCGAGAGAAGGTGCTCGCGGTGCTCAGAAAGCGATTTGCTGGTGCCCCGGCTGACCGACTCGCGGCGGCTGCCAACGCGATCGTTGGGCTCGACGATGACTGGGAAGACGTCACCGATGACGTAGGGGAACTGGGATCTCGCGTGCCGGTTTCGGGCCAGGATCACTGCTGCCTCTCAGACGGGGTGCATCCGGGATCCGAGTGGAGGATTTTCAGAAAACGCGCGGTGAGCTAACACGTCTGGCGGTTTCGAGCTTGGGTGTACGGGCTGTGCACGGCCGTCGCCTGCGAGCGCGAACGCGAGCACGAGCACAGTGAGCCCGAGTCCCATGAGGGATCGGCCACCAGGCCACTTGACCTGCATACGTGGCTCCGTCTTTCATCGCATCCAGCCGCAATGTCCCGTCCGGCGCCCGTTTGTTACAGGGAGACGGAACTGAAATCGCAGCGGGAGCGGAGCGGCGAGGCTGAACGTCTGTCCGGGCGCTGCCGGCGAGCATGTCAGATTGCCATCAGGTGGAGTCGGTTTCGGCTGGACCCGTTCTTATCGCTTCCAGTCACGAAACCGCGCCAGGAGCTCGTCGCGGATAGCAGGCGGGATTGGCTCGGCGGAGAGTTCGCCGAGCGTGCGGATCGTTTTCCGCATCTGGTCGAGGTAGGCACGGCAGTGGCGGCACATGCCGATGTGGACGCGGAAGCGCAGCCGATCCATGAAAGACATCCGGTTTTCCAGATAGTCGGTCACGAGCTCGGTGAGTTCCTGGCAGGTCAACATCGGCCGCTCTACGGTCGGTGCAGGTGCTGCTCCAGCGCGCTCCGGATCTTGGCCCTCGCGCGATGCAACAGCACCCGCTGATTGGTCCCGCTGATCTCCAGAATGTTACAGATCTCTGCCAAGTCAAGGCCCTCGATGTCTCTCAAGGTGATGACGGCGCGCTGACCCGCCGGGAGCTCGGCGATCGCGTGGTCGATCAACGCCCGTGTTTCGGACCCCAGGAGCAAGCGTTCTGGCGTGTCTTCGTCCCATCGCTCGGGCGGGGGGGCCCAGCCACCCGACGACGTAAAGCGGGACCGGTGCACGGCCGGTTCATCTTCGGGATCCAGGCCGCTCAGGACCGAGAACGGCACCGAACGCTTGTCGCGCCGGCCGCGTGTCTTGGCGCGGTTGGTCAGGATGCTGAAAATCCAGGTCTTCAAGCCCGAACGCCCTTGAAGCTTCTTGACGTCCTTTGTGAAGGTCTGCGCTGCGAGCTTGATGCCCTCCGCCAAGGTGAGGTAGGGATGAAATGCGGCGGCCAAGTCGTCGACCTTGATGCCGTGCGTGATCGCGAGCGTTGGCTCCTGGATCATCTCCCCCGCTTCGGTCCCGAGGATGTGCGCGCCGACCAGTCGATTCATCCGGCGATCCGCGATCAGCTTGATAAAGCCGCGGGTCTCACGCGCCGCCAGCGCTCGCGGGACGTATGAGAGCGGCAGCTTCGAAACCATCAGGTCGATGCCCTTCGTCCGTGCCTCCTGTTCGCTGAGGCCGACGGATGCAACTTGCGGATCGGTGAGCGTCACGTGCGGTAGCACCGACAGATCATAGCGTCGTGAGTTGCCGTTGATCGCGTTTTCAGCGGCGAGGTGCCCGCGTACGCCGCCACGTAGACGAACCTCGGGTCGCAGATGACGTCCCCGGCCGCGTACACGTGCGGTTGCGAGGTTTGCAGGTGTTCGTTCACGCGGATTTCGCCCTTCTTGCCGAGCTCGATGCCCGCG
>JACPPN010000111.1 GCA_016190995.1 Acidobacteriota bacterium
GCACCGACCCGACCTGCACCGTCCGCATCCCGATCACGAAGGTGTGCGCCATCGCGGCGCCCACGAGCGTCGTCGTCGCGGCCCGGCCGGAGGTGCGGGTGCGCGTCGTGAAATGCATGGCGTACGCGGCGGCGGCGGCGAGGTAGAGCAGCAGGGGCAGGAAGCTCAAGACGGACGGCCTTCGCTTTCGGGACGCGCGCGACTGGCGCGTCGGGCTTCAGTGAGTCGTCGGCGCATAGTAGCCCTGCTTGGTGCGCGCCGTCAGGTTCGGCCGGTTCACGCGGACGACGATCCGCCGCCACAGGCCGTCACGCCGAGGATTCTTGGACGTGTAGCCGAGGCCGTACTGGCTCGACAACTCGTTGGAAATCTGAGAATAGATTCCCGCCAGCTCGGTCACCTCGTTGGGGAAGAACGCGCGGCCGCCGGTTTCCTGCGCGAGCTGCCGGAGGACGAATTCCGCTTCCTTGAACCCACGCAAGCCATGCGGCTCCCGCGCCCGCAGGCCGATGGAGTAGATCGCGGTCTCGGACCGCTTCGCCAGATCGAGCACCTCTTCGAAGCTGACGAGGCTCGAGGTGTCTTCGCCGTCTGACAGCAGGACGATCGCCTGCCTCCGAATGTCCTCGAGGGATCGGGCCTGCATCTTCTTCAGCTCTTTGAGCGAGATGTAGATCGCATTGTGCAGCGAGGTCGACCCGCCGGCCGACGTCAGCCGGATGGCGGTTTCCAAGTCGGCGACGTTGTTCGTGAATTTCTGCAGGACGTCCACACGGCTGTCGAAGTCGATCACCTCGGCGAGATCCTCGGGTCTCAGGCGACTGGCGAACCCGATGGCGGCTTCCTGCGCGATCTTCAGCTTCCCCTCCATGCTCGCGCTTGTGTCCAGCAGAAGTGCCAGCGCAATCGGCAGCTGTGTGCGCGCAAAGAAGTTCAGATCCTGCTTCACGCCGTCTTCGAAGACCAGGAACTCATCGCGCGCCAGATCGGTCACGTAATGGTTCGTGGCATCGGTCACGGTGACGTTGAGCGAGACGATGTCGACCCCGCTGTGAAACGAAGGTCCTTGCGCGCCGAGGGCCAGCGGCAGCGTTGCGAGCGCCAGAGCGACACTGATCCGAGACGCGCGCGTCACGGACGCTTCCTTGGCATGACGGGCGTTCCCCGCGCCGTGAGGCCCGGCTGGGTGGCGCGGACCTCGATCTTCTCCGGCGGAATGAGCGCTTGCGGCCGCCCGTACGTCACGACGTACTGGTTGGACAACTCGCGGGCGAGCTCTTCGAGCTTGGTCCTGAGCGCGAGGCTGCTCAGCAGATTGTCGCGCCGACCTCCCGTCAGCGACGTGCCGCGATCCAGCACCACGTTGCGATTGCGGGCCTCATCGGTCATGGGCGGCGTGGCGGTCAGGGTGAGGACCAGCGCGTGCAGGGCCGCGCCGCTGTCGCGGAGCGGCTCCAGGACCATGTCGTAGTGCTGATTGCTGAACTCGGGACCTTCCGTGGTCACCAGGACGATGACCGGTCGCTCGGCCTCGCGCTTCCGCAACCCGCGCGCTGTGTCGATCAAGGCTTCCAGCAGGTACGAGCCGCTTCCCGGTTGCGCGAAGATGCGGCCGATGCCTTTCTGGAGCAACGCGGCATCGCGCGTGTACTCGGTGATGACGGTCGGTCGATCACCGAACGCGATGAGCGCGATGTCATGCGCGGCAGCCATCCGGTTCACGAACGTCTTCAGCGCGTTGCGCAGATCGTTGATCGTGGTCGTGGCGGCCTGGGTGTTATCGAGGATCAGCGCGATCGTCATCGGCTGCGTCGCCGGCCTCGCCCGCAGGACCTCGCGCTGGACGCCGTCCTCGCGGACGATGAAATCGGACGCCGTGAGGCCTTTGACCGGCGCGCCCGCCGCGTCCAGCACGCTGACATACAGGTCGCGCTCGTTCGCCTGAGCGTGGACCGAGACGGGGTTGACGATTCCCGACCGCCAGCTGACCGCCAGGACAATCAGCGGGAGGACGCGGGTGACGAGCGCCGAACAGAGCGTACAAAGTCGCGACATCTCGAGTGAGGCTGCCGATGCGTGAGTTTCCCTGGGCGGGAGCTGCACCTCAGCAGCCCCGCATGGCTTCAGACGCTCGGCTCAGACAGTGCGATCGCTCTTGGCAGTATAGGTCCCGGTCTCGCCGAGCGTCAAGCGACGCGCCGCCAGAAACCATTGTGTATGTTGCGTTTGCCGGAGTCGACCGGATCGTCGGGGCGGCTGGGCGCTCCTTGACACCTCGGGGGGGCGATGTTATAACGGCGCCGGTTCTCGACACGCTTCAGGCCGTCCACAAGGCGCGAGCGTCTGCGCGGATTTCCCGAACAGCTCCGGACGCGAAATAATGGAAGGCGCGGATTCGCGCTGAGAGATCCCTGAGCACGCATGCTGGACGCTTACGTTCCCATTCTCCTGTTCATTCTCGTCGCGGTCGGCTTCGCCGTCTTCGCGCTGATCGCCTCGAAACTGGTGCACGCCGAAAAATACAACAAGGTTAAGCTCGAGCCGTACGAATGCGGCATCGAGCCGCGGACGGATGCGCGCGATCGCTATAGCGTGCGGTACTACCTGGTCGCGATGCTGTTCGTCATCTTCGACGTGGAAACCGTGTTCCTGTTTCCGTGGGCGGTCATCATGGACCGGCTCGCGTGGTTCGGCCTGATCGAGATGCTCATCTTCCTCTTCATCCTCGTGGTGGGCTACGTGTATGCGTGGCGAAAAGGCGCGCTGGAGTGGGCCTAGGGAGGCACGCGGACTGTGGCTGACGAGAAGAAGGACCCCGAGCTTCCGACGCCTCCTGAAGCGGCGGCCGACAAACCGCCGAGCGCGTCTCCGGCCGAACCGCTGAAGGGTGAAGTCTCGCGCACCGATTCGCCCGGAGCGGGTGTCTCCGCCGCGGCGCCCGCGAAGCCCAGGACGGAACCGCCGGCGCCGAAACCAGACAATCCGGCGGCGGCCAGGCCCGCAGCGCCGCCGCCAAAGGTTCCGCCGAGAGTCGCCCCGAAGCCCGGAGCAGAGGCCGCAGCCAAACCGGAGCACAAACCTGCCGTGGCATCGGCGCCTGCCGGTCCACCGGATCCACCGCCGCCAGCGGACATTGCTGCGCCGGTCTTCATCATGCGACTTCACGACGCGCTGCCCGGCGCTGTCACGCAGCTGAGCTACTGGGTCGGCGATTGGACGATCATCGTACCCGCCGGGCGTCTGCTCGACGTGGGACGCTTCCTGCGGGACGATCCGGCCACGTCGTTCGATTTCTGCTCCGATGTGACGGCGAGCGACTGGCCGCCGCGTCCGCAGCGGTTCGACGTCGTCTACTGTCTCTATTCGACGCGCCTCCGGCATCGTGTGCGCCTGAAGGTGCGTGCGGGTGAAGGCGATCCCGTCCCGTCGGTGACGTCGATCTGGCCGGCGGCAAACTGGCTCGAGCGCGAGGTGTGGGATCTCTTTGGCGTGCACATCGTGAATCATCCCGATCGCCGGCGGATCCTCATGCCTGAAGAATGGCAGGGACATCCCCAGCGCAAGGACTATCCGCTCGAAGGACCCGGCGAGCTGCTCATGGAAAGCCCGCTCGACTGGCTGAGGATTCGCACCGCGCAGGACACGCGAGACATCGAATGAGACTAGAGCATCTGAACGTGGGACCTCAGTCTGGAACCTGAGCCTGAATCTGGAACCTGGGAACCTTCGGCGAAGTACCAATGGCAACTGAAGCTCCCCATCCGATGTTCGACACCGACGAGCTCGTCATCAACATGGGCCCGCAGCATCCCAGCACGCACGGGGTTCTGCGGGTCGTGTTGAAGCTGGATGGCGAGCGGGTCGTCGACTCGGACGTCGTGATTGGATACCTGCATCGCGGCATCGAGAAGCTGTCCGAGAACCGCGACTGGACGCAGATCATCCTGCTCACGGACCGGATGGACTACGTGGCGGCGGCCACCAACAATCTGGGTTACTGCGAGACGGTCGAGAAGCTGATGTCGCTCGAGGTGCCGCGGCGCGCGCGCTACATCCGCACGATTCTCGCCGAGCTGCAGCGCATTGCGAGCCACTGCCTCTGGCTGGGCACCCATGCGATGGACATCGGCGCAATGACGGTGTTCCTGTACGCCTTCCGCGAGCGCGAGCTGATCCTGGATCTCTTCGAGGAATACTGCGGCGCGCGCCTGACGTACAACTCGATGCGGATCGGCGGCCTGCCCCTCGACATCTCGCCGGGATGGGACAAGAAAGTCCGCGAGTTCTGCACCATCATGGACGAGAAGGTTGACGACTACGAGCAGCTGTTGACCAACAACCGCATCTGGCTCGAACGCACGCGTCAAGTCGGCGTCATCTCCGGTCCTGAAGCCGTGGCCATCGGCCTGAGCGGCCCCGCGCTCCGGGGATCGGGCGTGGCGCGCGACCTTCGCAAGGACGAGCCGTACGCCGCCTACGACGAGTTCGAGTTCGACATCCCCCTCGGGGGTGCCGGTGATACGTACGACCGTTATCTCGTGCGGCTGGAGGAATTCCGTCAATCGGTGCGGATCGTCCGGCAGGCGCTCGACGGTCTGCCGAGCGGCCCCATCATCGGCAAGGTGCCGCGCCTCATCAAACCGCCCGCGGGCGAGACCTATCACGCGATCGAAGCCCCGAAGGGTGAGATCGGGTATTTCATCGTCAGCGATGGCAAGTCGACGAACCCGTATCGCTTCCGGGTGCGGCCGCCTTCGTTCTGCAACCTGCAGGCGCTTCCACGGCTCATCAAGGGGCATCTTGTCGCCGACGTCGTGGCACTCATCGGGTCGCTCGACATCGTGCTGGGAGAGGTGGATCGGTGACTGGGCATTGACTCATTGATGCTGAATCCGGCGTCAAGCGCTCTCACCGCAGCGCACGCGAAGGACGCCGAGACTCGGAAAGCCAGGCCATTCCTCCGCGCTCTCGGCGCCCTCCGCGGTTGAGGCTTTGGCTCGATGAGGTCAATGGATTCAACGGGTGCATGGACGCATGCTCGACACAGTTGTCATCCCGCTTCTGAAAATCCTGATTCTCCTCAACGGGGTGCTCATCGCCGTCACCTACATGGTGCTGCTGGAGCGAAAGGTCATTGCGTGGGTCCAGGTGCGGCTGGGCCCGATGCGGGTCGGCCCGTACGGAATCCTTCAACCGATCGCCGACGCCGTGAAGCTGATGGTCAAGGAGGACATCACGCCGACGCGCGCCGACAAATGGGTCTTCACCGCGGCGCCGATCATCGTGATCGTGCCGGCGCTCATCGTCTTTGCCGTGATACCGTTCGGCGATCAGGTGGACCTCTTCGGCCGGACCGTCTCGCTCTACGTCACCGACATCAACGTCGGTCTGCTGTACATCGTCTCGGTCGCCTCGATTGGCGTCTACGGGATCATCCTCGGCGGGTGGGCGTCGAACAGCAAGTACCCGCTGCTCGCCAGCCTGCGCGCTTCCGCGCAGCTCATCAGCTACGAAGTGGCGGTGACGATGACGCTGGTCAGCCTCATCGTGGTGGCGGGCTCGCTCAGCATGGTGCAGATCGTCAGGGCCCAGCAGGATGCGCACGTCTGGTTCGTGTTCCTCCAACCGGTCGCGTTCGTCCTCTACTTCATCGGCGGGCTCGCGGAGACGAATCGCGCCCCGTTTGATCTCCCCGAAGCGGAGCAGGAGCTGACCGGGGGGTTCCACACCGAATACAGCGGCATGCGGTTCGCGCTCTTCTTCCTGGCCGAATACGCGAACATGATTGTCGTCTCGGCGGTCGCGACGACGTTGTTCTGGGGCGGATGGCTGCGGCCGTTTCCCAGCATCCAGGTCGCGCCGCTCGCGTGGCTCGGCCTGGTTCCGGGCTGGATCTGGTTCCTGGCGAAGACGTTCGTTTTTCTCTACGTGTTCCTCTGGGTGCGCGCGACGCTGCCGCGTTACCGGTACGACCAGCTGATGCGGCTCGGGTGGAAGGTGTTGATCCCCCTTGCCATCGCAAACTTGATCGTCACCGGGTTCGTAAAGGTCTTACTCTAACAGTCATCGGCATGGCTGAAGCCATCGCGTTCTACGCGCTCTCGGTGCTCATCCTCGGCTTCGCGATCCTCGTCGTGAGCACGCGAAACACCGTGCACAGCGTCCTCTTCCTGGTGCTCAACTTTCTCTGTGTCGCGGCGCTCTACGTGACGCTCGGGGCGGAGTTCCTCGCGGTCATCCAGGTCCTGGTCTATGCGGGCGGTATCGTCGTCTTGTATCTGTTCGTCGTGATGCTCGTCAACCTGAAACGTCCGCCGGAAACGCATCAGGATCCGAGACGCCAGACGCTGACCGGGTTCGTCCTCGCGGGGCTCGTGCTCGGGGAACTCGTGGCCATCGCGGTCTACAGCGCCCTCCCGCCAACGCCGACGGGGGGTGTCGCGTCCGTTCAGGGCGGCAACGTCGAACGCGTCGGGTACGCGCTCTATGTCGATTACCTCATTCCCTTCGAAGTCGCGTCGATGCTGCTGCTCGTGGCGATGATCGGTGCCATCGTGCTGGCCAAGAAAGAGCTATGAGATCGATCCGTTGACTCATCAGATGATCACTCCAGCGCACTACATCGTGCTGTCCGCGGCCTTGTTCATCATCGGCGTGATCGGCGTGATGGTGAGACGGAACATCATCATCATCTTCATGTCGATCGAGCTCATTCTGAACGCCGTCAACATCAACCTGATCGCATTCTCCCATCAGTGGCAAAACGTCATCGGCCAGGTGTTCGCGATCTTCGTGATCGCGGTGGCAGCCGCGGAGGCGGCGGTGGGGCTCGGGATCATCCTCGCGTTCTATCGCAACAAGGAAACGGTCAACATCGACGAGATGAACTTGCTGAAGTGGTAGCTCAGGATCACCATGGACGTCATCTGGCTGATTCCGCTTCTCCCCGGCCTGGGCGCCGCCGTGAACGGCGTCGTCGGGATCCGCTTCTTCAGCCGTCGCGCCGCTGCCGCGCTCGCGTGCTCCACCATGGGGCTTGCGGTCATCCTCGCGATCCTTGCCGTCACCGAGCTCGTCGGTTCCGGCCAGCCGGAGCACCTGGTCACGATCGGAGACTGGATTCCGCCGATTCCGCTGCAGACGGTGGACGGGATCGGCCGCTTTCATGTGCCCTGGGCGTTCCGGCTCGATCCCCTCGCCGGCATGATGACCCTGGTCGTCACGGTGATCGGGTTTCTCATCCACGTCTACTCGGTCGCCTACATGGAAGACGAGCCGCGTGGCGCCTATGCAAGGTTTTTCTGCTACCTGAACCTCTTCTGCTTCTTCATGCTGATGCTGGTGCTGGGCAGCAACTTCCTGGTGATGTTCGTCGGGTGGGAAGGGGTCGGACTCTGCTCGTACTTGCTGATTGGCTACTGGTACGAGAAGAAGACGGCGTCGGACGCCGGCAAGAAGGCCTTCATCGTCAATCGCATCGGCGACTGGGGATTCGTCCTCGGGCTTGTCCTGGTCTTCTTCACCTTCGGGACGCTCGATTTCCGTGACGTGGCGAACGCCGCGTCGACGATGCCGGTGGAAGCGGCGGCGTTCGGCACGCTGTCGCTCATGACGCTGCTTCTGTTCATCGGCGCGATGGGCAAGAGCGCGCAAATCCCGCTGTACGTGTGGCTGCCGGACGCCATGGAAGGTCCGACGCCCGTCTCGGCGCTCATCCATGCCGCCACGATGGTGACCGCCGGCGTCTACATGGTCTGCCGCAACGCGGTGCTGTTCTCGCACGCGCCGCAGGTCATGCTGATCGTGGCGGTGATCGGGGCCGTGACGGCCCTGATGGCGGCGTCGATCGGACTCGTGCAGACCGACGTCAAACGCGTCCTCGCGTACTCGACCGTCTCGCAGCTTGGCTACATGTTCCTGGCGGCCGGCGTCGGTGCGTACGCGGCAGGCGCGTTCCATCTGATGACCCACGCGTTCTTCAAGGCGCTCCTCTTCCTCGGGAGCGGCGCGGTGATCCACGCGATGGCCGGCGAACAGGACATGCGCCGGATGGGCGCGCTCGGCCCCTACATGCCGATTACCTTCGCCACGATGATGATTGGCACGCTCGCCATTGCGGGCATTCCGCCCTTTGCCGGCTTCTTCAGCAAGGACGAGATTCTCGCGGCAGCTTTTCACCAGAACAGGCTGCTCTGGACCATCGCGGTGATCACGGCAGGCATGACCGCGTTCTATATGTTCCGCCTGATGTCCCTGACCTTCTTGGGGGCCTACCGAGGACCCGTGTGGGCGCAGCCGGACGGGGCGTCCGAGGCGGCGGTGCATGGCATGCCGCATCCCTCAGACGTCCATGCGCATGGCCAGGCGGAACGGCCCGAGCACGAAGTCACGCACGGGCCTGCCCACCCGGATCGTGGCCATGGCCATGGTCACTGGCACGGGCCGCATGAAGCCTCGGCCTTCATGACGGTGCCCCTGATTGTGCTCGCCTGCGGGGCCATCATCGCCGGGTTCGTGGGTGTTCCTGCGGCGCTTGGGGGCAGCAACCGGATCCACAAGTTTCTCGAACCGAGCTTCACGGCCGGCGTTCACCACGAAGCCGCGACGGGAGCTGAAGGGGCCTCCATCGGTCCGGCAGGCGAACAGGGGGCCTCGCCAGCCGCGTCTGCCTCGTCACAAGCAGCCGGGGACGCGCACCTGCCGGCGAGCGTCGAATGGGCATTGATGGCGTTCTCGGTGCTCGTCGCTCTCGCAGGCATCGGGCTCGCCTATCGCAACTACGTCAAGCAGCCGGCGATTTCCGAGCGGTGGGCGGCGAGCGGCGCAACCGCGCACCGGGTGTTGACGAACAAGTACTACGTCGACGAGCTGTACGACGCCACGGTGGTGACGGGGACGCTGTCGAGCGCGCGAGGGTTGTGGACGTTCGACCGGGGCGTGGTCGACGGCGCCGTCAACGGATCGGGGTGGTTCACGATTTTCACGTCGTGGGTGTCCCACATGTTCGACAAGTACATCGTCGACGGGCTTGTCAACCTCGCGGGCGGCGTGATTGAGGATTCGAGCTTCATGTTCCGGCGCCTGCAGACCGGCCTCGTTCAGAATTACGCGCTGCTCATGCTGTTCGGCGTCGGCTTGTTCGCGTTCGTGAGCTTGTATCTGTTCATCCGGTAGCGCGTCCGGCTGAAGAGCCTGTGAACACAAGCCATCACCGCGGAGAGCGCGAAGGACGCGGAGCCAGGATTTCTTGGAACATCGTTCCTCCGCGCGCTCTGCGTTCTCTGCGGTGAGAGCTTTTTTCACACGCTCTGAAGCCGGACACGACGACTGTCACGTTTCACTATGAACAACGCCTTTTCCTCTCACATCCTCTCGTTGGTCCTCTTCATCCCGCTCATAGGCGCGGGCCTGCTGCTGGTGGTCAGCCAGCGGCGCGAGAACCTGATCCGCTGGATTGCGAACATCGTCACGCTGGTCGGCTTCCTGGTCTCGCTTCCACTGTGGTTCCGGTATGACGCGGCGCTCGACGCACCTGCCTGGCAGTTCGTCGAGCGGATGGACTGGATTCCGTCAATCGGCGCGGAGTACTTCCTCGGCGTCGACGGCTTCAGCATCCTGCTGATCCTGTTGACGACCCTGATGGGAGTCGTCGCGGTGCTGTCGGCCTGGACCGCGATTACGGAGCGCGTGAAGGAGTTCTACATCTTCATGCTGGTCCTGCAGACCGGCATGCTCGGCGCGTTCATGGCGCTCGACTTCCTGCTCTTCTTCCTGTTCTGGGAAGTGATGCTGGTGCCGATGTACTTTCTCATCGGCATCTGGGGC
>JACPPN010000133.1 GCA_016190995.1 Acidobacteriota bacterium
ATTCAGGGCATTCACGCCGTCGTCGTGATGGCGGAGAACGCGACGCCGTCGAAGGTGGAGGCGACCCGTGCGTACGGCGCTGAAGTGGTCCTGCACGGCACGATCTGGGACGAGGCCAACGAAAAAGCCAAGCAGCTCGTGGAAGAGCGTGGTCTCACCTATATCCATCCCTTTGACGACCTGGAGCTCATCGCAGGTCAGGGGACGGTCGGCCTCGAGATCTACGAGGACATACCCGACGCTGACGTGGTGATTGTCCCGATTGGCGGCGGCGGCTTGATCTCCGGTATCTCGATGGCGCTCAAGAGCATCAACCCCAGGATCCGCATCGTCGGCGTTGAATCGTCGGACGGCCCAGCCATGAAGCGAAGCGTCGAGGCCGGGCGTCTCGTCACGCTGGATCGCATCGACTGCATCATCGACGGCCTGCGTGTGAAGCGGGTCGGCGAGAAGACGTTCTCGATCGTGCAGCGCTTCGTCGACGAGATCGTGACGGTCCCCGACGCGCAGATCTTCGAAGCACTCGTCTGGACCATGGCGCACTGCAAACTGGTCGTCGAAGGCGCAGCCGCGGCGCCGGTTGCCGCGTTGTTGCAAGGGCTCGTCCAGGCCCGGCCGAACGCGAAGGTTGTCTGTGTCCTGAGCGGCGGCAACGTCAACCTCGACCAGCTCAAAGGCTTGAAATGGAACTAGGAGGCCGCATGAAGACGTTCAGATTCCTCGCGATTCTCGCACTGTTTCTTCTGCCGTCATCCATCGCCGTTGCCCAGATCGAGCAGGGACGTCTGCTCGGAACGGCCGCGGACGCGCAGGGCGGGGTCCTGCCGGGCGTGACGGTCACGGTGACGTCGCCGGCGCTCATCGGCGAGCGCACCGCGATCACCGAAGGCGACGGCCGCTATCTCGTCCAGGGCCTGCCAGGCGGCATGTACACGGTGCGGTTCGAGCTGGCGGGATTCCAGACCTTCGAGCGCTCGGGCATCAGGGTGACGCAAGGCAGCACCCTGACCGTCGACGCCCAGCTCCAACTGGCGACGCTGCAGGAGACCGTCACGGTCAGTGGCGTCTCGCCCGTCGTCGACACCACGACCACGAAGGTCGGGGCGGAGTTCAACTCCGAGAAGCTGTTCGCCATCCCGACGGCGACCGACGTGTGGGCCGTCATGGGCCAGACGCCGGGCATCCGGATGCGCGGGTTCGACGTGGGCGGCAGCCACAAGAGCCAGCAGTACGGCTACGAGGCCTTCGGGATCCGTGGTCAGAGCAGGGGCATCATCGAAGGCATCGACCTGACCGAGGGCACCGGTGGTCACACGACCTATAACGACTTCTACGCGATCGACGAGGTGCTGGTCACGGCGATTGGCGGTGACGTCGAGATGAGCACGCCGGGTGCCGCGTTCGTCCTGTCGTACAAGAGCGGTGGCAACAAGTTCTCGGGCCTCCAGCACCTGACGTACGGCCCCGGACGGCTCGTGGGCGACAACCGCGACGAGGCGCTCACCAAGAGAGGGTTCACCGGCAACCCGAACCTGCTCTTCTGGGAGGGGCACACGGATCTGGGCGGTCCGATCATCCGGGACAAGCTCTGGTTCTTTGCTGCCTACAACTATTTCCGCATCGACAAGAGGATTTCCGGCATCGACCCGAACGTGGCCACCGATCTGGCGACCATCTCGGATCCGATGCTGAAGATCACCTACAAGTTCGGTAAGAAGGACACGATCATCGGCTTCTACGAGCCGCGGAACCACAAGTCGAAGCCCAATCGGGGCCTGTCGGCCAGCCTGTCACCCGACTCGGTCCTGGCGCAGGCGAGCGACGGCTGGATCAAGAAGCTTCAGTGGCAGCGCACGTGGACGAACCGGCTGTTCATGGACATTCGCGGGGCGGCTTGCTGTGCGAACTGGCCGGCGACCTCCCCGGTCGATGCTGCCGTCAAGCCCCCGCGGACCGATACCGGCACGCAGTTGACGACGGGCGCGGGCTGGACCGCCTTCACGTTCGGGATTCGCAAGCCGCAGTTTGCCGGCACGTTCACGTACTTCCTGCCCGCCAAGGCCGGCACGCACGATATCAAGTTCGGCTACGACTTCATCGAGAACCGCTACCGGCAGGGGATCAACGGGCAGACCGGGCCCATCCAGTACCTCGATCGCAACGGACAGGTGGACGAGATCCAACTGAGGGACACCGGTCTTTACAGTGAGTTCGACAAGACGTGGAAGCCGTCCTGGACGGTCACGCGGATGTTCGCGCTATTCGCCCAGGATCGATGGGCACCAACCAACCGGCTGACCTTCACCGCGGGCGTGCGAGTCGGGTATCAACGCCCCGGCTACGAGAAGGGGAACCGAAACCCGGTGCTCAAAGACATCTTCCCCGCCCTGACGACCGACGGCGGGGTGTACTTCTCGCGATGGAACTACGCGCCGCGGGTTGGCGTGGTCATCGATCTGTTTGGCAACGGAAAGACCGCGCTGAAGGCGTTCTACGGCCGCTACTACGCCAACTACGCGTACGACATGGACTCGGCGAACCCGGGCGGCGTGAACCAGAGGACGTTCAAGTTCCTGGATCCGAACGGCAACCGGCTCTACGACGGGGCGCACGAGCTGGGCACCCTGGTCGCCGCGTCGGGCGGCGCTTCCACGCGCGTTGATCCGAATATGAAACAGCCGTATGGCGACGAGATCAGCGCGTCGGTGCAGCACCAGTTCTGGGGCGAGGCGTCGGTGTATCTCATCTACGCCCACAAGAGGGCGCGCAACATCAACGGGCTGGTGGACGTGGCCAAGCTGGGCAACATCACCGTGCCGGTCAACATCGCGAATCCATTCGACACCAGCCAGACGATTCACGCGCTCGATGTCCCCGCCTCGCTCCGAGGTGTGGTCCGGAACACCTTCATGACCGTACCGGGCGGGGATGCCGACTACGACACCATTGCGCTGTCCACCGAGAAGCGATTCGGGCGCGGCGTGTTCCTCCAGGGCAGCATCGACTACAACTGGCGCGACGAGCTCCGGCAGCCGAATACCATCTCGACCGATCCGCTGACCGACCAGCCGGTAGGGGTGTACTCGTTCTCCGGCGGGTTTCCGCTCGAGTACAGCGCCGATGTTGGCAGTCGACAGCCGAACAGGAGCTGGCAGGCGCGGCTGCTGGGTCGCTACGAACTGCCGTACGGCATCGCGCTCGGCGCGAACCTGCGGGTTCAGAGCGGCTTCCCGTGGGCGCCGGTCGCGTCGATCCGGCTGCCGAATGCCGGCACGCAGCGTGTCTTCCTGACCGACTTGGATCGGCGCTCGCAAACGGTCAAGATCCTGGATCTGCGACTCGACAAGTCGTTTCAAATCCACGGGGCCAAGATCACGGCGCTCGTGGACGTCTTCAACTCGCTGAACTCGAACGCGGTCACGAACTTCTTCATCGTGAGCGGCGCCTCGTTCAACCGGGTCATTGCCGCGCTCGATCCGCGGACCGTGCACCTGGGTATCAGGCTGTCGTTCTAGGAGCCCGTCTGGGTAACCCTGAGCGGGCGCGTACTAGGAGCGTGTGGCCTTTTCTCTGACACGCTCCTAGAACGCACGTGCGTGCCGGCTCTGGCAGAGTGGTGAGAAAGACTCACCGCAGAGCGCACGCTGGATTTTCTGTGTGCCCTCTGCGTCTTCCGTTGGTGAATCAGGCGTTTTTCTGAGGATTCTGCTGCGCAGGCCTTCGGGCCTGCGCAGCGCGCCCTGCCGGGATCGCTGCCCTTGAGAGCTGCCTCCAAATGGGGCGGCATCGAGAACTGGAGACAAAGCAAATGAGCAGATTTACGCTACAGTGCGCCGTTCTCGTCGCGGCGACGTTCTTCCTGGGCTCCGAGGCGCTGGCCCAGGGGTTGTCGAAAGGGCCGTTCAAGCGTCTCGTGATCCGGAGCGCCACGATCATTGACGGGACCGGGGCGCCTCCACAGTTCCCCATCGACATCGTCGTCGAAGACGGCCGGATCGTCGAGGTGAAGCTGGTGGGCGACGACTTCGGCAAGATCGACGCGGAGAGGCGGCCGAAAGCTGGCGACTTCGAGCTCGATGCGAAGGGCCTGTACGTGATGCCAGGCTTCGTTGACGCCCACATCCACATCAACAGCGAGAAGAACGCCGGCCTTCCGGCAACCTTTTCCTACTACCTGTGGCTCGCTCACGGCATCACCAGCGTGCTCGATGCCGGGAGTGGCAATGGGCTCGAGTGGACGGTCGCGGATCGCGACAAGAGCGCGCGGCACGAGATCATGGCGCCGCGCATCTTCGCCTACGTGCGGCCGGGCATGAGCTTCGACAAGGCCGTGACAACACCTGAGATCGCCCGGGAGTGGGTCCGGGCGGTGGCAAAGATTGGGGCGGATGGCCTGAAGCTGGGGGCGCACCGGCCGGCCATCATGGCCGCGCTCATCGACGAGGCGCACAAACAGAAGATCGGGACGACGGCGCACCTAGGACAGGATGGCGTGTCGCGCATGAACATCGTCGATGCCGCGCGGCTCGGCCTCGATTCCCAGCAACACTGGTACGGTCTACCCGAGGCGATGCTCCGCGACCATACCATTCCCAATTGGCGGACAAACCACAACCAGAATAACGAGCAGGACCGCTTCTCCGACGCCGGGCAATTCTGGGGGCAAGCCGCGGATCCGGGATCGCCTCGCTGGGAGGCGGTCATGGACGAGCTGCTGAAGCTGAAACTGATCATGGTGCCGACGACCGTGGCGTACGAGTTCCTGCGCGATCTGATGCGCGTCAAGCAGGCGGAGTGGCACGATGTGTACTCCTCGCCCGGGATGCTGAGCCACTGGATCCCCAACCCCGGAAACCACGGCTCGTTGTATTTCTTCTGGCGCACGTTCGACGAAGCGGGTTGGGCGAACAACTTCACCAAGTGGCACCGATTCTTGAACGAGTTCAAGAATCGCGGGGGACGCGTGGCGGCCGGCTCGGACTCGGGCACGGCGTACAACCTGTACGGCTTTGGCTACATCCGCGAGCTCGAGCTGTTGCAACATGCGGGATTCCATCCGCTGGAAGTGATCCGGGCCGCCACGTTGATGGGTGCCGAGACGCTGGGCACCGCCGACAAGATGGGCACCATCGAGGTGGGGAAGATCGCCGATTTCGCCATCACCGACGAGAACCCGCTCGAGAATCTCAAGGTCCTCTACGGCACCGGCGCGCTGCGGTACGACCCGGCGACCGGCAAGGTGGGGCGCGTCGGCGGCGTGAAATGGACGATCAAGGACGGCATCGTCTACGACGCGAAAGGGCTGCTCAAGGAGGTGGCCCGAATGGTGGACCAGGCCAAACGGAAGGTCTCAACCAACAACGACTCGAAGCACTAGCGGCGCGTACCAACTGAATCGGGAGCACGGCGGGTGGCCGCGAGCGGGCGCCCACGGGCGCGCAGGGCCGTCAGCCGTGATCATGTTTGTCGGCCCGAGCACCCGTGGGTTGCTCGCGGACAGGACCCGGGCGCGATCCCGCTCCCGATGCAATTGATATGCGCCACTAGTGGTGAATCCGGCCTCAAAGGTTTCCGTCGCGGAGACGCGGAGACTGGCAGAGCCCAGTGCTCACTCCGCGGTCTCAACGCTCTCCGCGGTCAAGGCTTCGGATCGATGAGATCACTGATTCAGTCAATCGAGCGGCGCGGTGCGGAGTGGGCACGAGCCATCAGTAGCACGGCGCAGCTCGCCAGGAGGTCCTGATATGGCGAGAGGATTTCGTCGACTGAGGTCGGCTCTCACATCTGTCGCGGTCGTAGCCTTCATCCTCGGGCCCGCCGCCTGGGTGGGGGGACGCGCGCAAGAAACCGCGTCCGATCCCTCAGGCCAGCTCAAGTTCCGCCATATCGGTCCCGTCGGCAATCGGATCACCTCCGTCGTGGGGGTTCCGGGCGATCCGCTCGTGTATTACGTGGGGGCGGCGTCGGGCGGGGTCTTCAAGACTACCGACGCCGGCGCCCACTGGACGCCGATCTTCGACGACCAGCCCGCCGCCTCGATCGGATCGGTGGCGATCGCGCCCTCCGATCCCAACGTCGTGTGGGCCGGGACCGGGGAAAGCTGCGTTCGAAGCAACGTGTCGCTCGGCAACGGCATCTACAAGTCGACCGACGGCGGCAAGAGCTTCACGCACATGGGGCTCGAGAAGACCGGGCGCATCGGTCAGGTCGTGATTCACCCGCGCGACCCGGACCTCGTCTATGCGGCTGCGCTGGGGCACACGTACGGCCCGCAGCAGGAGCGCGGCGTCTTCCGCACGCGGGACGGCGGGAAGACCTGGGAGCGCGTGTTGTTCGTGGACGAGAACACTGGCGCGTCGGACCTCGTGATGGATCCGGGTAACCCGCAGATCCTCTACGCCGGCATGTGGCCGCTCGTCATGTATGGGTGGGGACGCGAGAGCGGTGGCCCCGGCGGCGGGATCTACAAGTCGCGAGACGGCGGCACGACATGGACGCGGCTCAAGGGCCGCGGCCTGCCGGACCCGCCCATCGGCAACGTGGGCCTCGCGATCGCGCAGTCGAATCCCAACCGGATCTACGCGCTCATCGAGACCACCGACGGCGGCTTGTGGCGATCGGATGACGGCGGTGAATCATGGTCGCTCGTCAACCAGGACCACAACCTCACACAGCGGTGGCATTACTATACGCATCTCGCCGTTGCCCCCAATGATGCCGACGAGGTGTATTTCCTGGCTGTCCTGATGACCGTCTCGCTCGACGGCGGCGTCAGCGTCAAACAGGTTCCCGGAGGCCGCCACGGCGACAACCACGCCATCTGGATCGACCCAACCAACGCGAATCGCATCATCGTCGGCAACGATGGCGGCGTGATCATCTCGACGAATCGCGGGCAGTCGTGGCTCAGACCGCGCCTGCCGAACGCACAGATGTATCACGTCGCGACCGACACCCAGATTCCGTACAACGTGTACGGCAACCGGCAGGACGGTCCCTCGACGCGCGGGCCGAGCAACAGTCGACTCGAGAATGGCGAGATTCCTATTGGCATGTGGCACGAGGTCGGCGGCTGCGAGAGCGGCTTCGCCATTCCCGACCCGGTGGACAACAACATCGTTTGGGCCGATTGCTACGCGGGGCAGCTCGATCGCTACGACGAGCGGACCCAGCACGCCCGGTCCGTTACGGTATGGCCGGACAGCCCGATGGGATGGCCGACAAAAGACTTGAAGTACCGGTTCCAGTGGACCACGCCCATTGCCATCTCGCCGCACGACCACAACCAGGTGTACGTGGGGAGCCAGTTCGTGCACCAGACGACCGACGGCGGTCATAGCTGGAAGACGATCAGCCCCGACCTGACGACCAACGACAAGACGAAACAGGGGCCGAACGGTGGCCTGACGCCGCACAACACGAGCGCCGAGTATGCCCCGACGGTGTTCGCGATTGTCGAATCGCCGCTCGAGAAGGGGCTGATCTGGGTCGGCTCGAACGACGGCCTGGTCCACGTTACGCGCGACGGCGGTGCGCGTTGGGCCAACGTCACGCCGAACATCCCGAGCCTCCCCCCCTGGGGGATCATCAGCAACATCGAGCCGTCGCGGTTCGATGCCGGGACGGCCTACATCACGGCCGACCTCCATCAGATGAACAACCGCGATCCGTTCGTCTACAAGACGACCGACTACGGCAAGACGTGGAAGTCGATCAGTTCCGACATCCCCCGAAGCGTGCTGAGCTATGCGCACTGCGTGCGCGAGGATCCCGTACGAAAGGGGATGCTGTACGTAGGTACCGAGAACGCGCTGTACGTGTCGTTCAACGATGGCGCCAACTGGGTGCCGCTGCAGAGCAACCTGCCCCACGCGCCGGTGCACTGGATGACGATCCAGGAACATTTCAACGACCTCGTCGTCGCAACCTACGGCCGCGGCTTCTGGATCCTCGACGACATCGCCCCACTCCGGCAGATGACGCCGGAGGTGTCGAGGGCGGCGGCGCACCTGTTCCCGCCGCGCCCGACGTATCGCTTCCGATTCATCGCCGACCCGATGACCCCGGCGGAGGATCCGGCGGCCGGCCGGAACGCGCCGTACGGCGCGCCGATCACCTACCACTTGAAGGATGGCACCAAGGACGAGGTGACGGTGACGATCCTTGACGAGCAGGGCAACATCGTGCGGACGTTCCCGGGCTCGAAAGCGGCTGGTCTCAACCGCGTGTGGTGGGACCTGCGGTACGAGTCGGCAAAAGAACCAAAGCTGCGCACCACATCTCTCGAACACCCGCACGTTCAATTGGGACCGCAAGGGTGGCGTCCACTCGTGACCTGGCATCGAGACGGGCGCATCGGACCGCTCGCCGCCCCGGGCAAGTACATGGTGCAGTTGCGCCTGGGGAGTCAGGAGCTCCGGCAGGAGCTGGTCGTACGGAAGGACCCGAATTCCGCCGGCACCGAGGCGGATACGCAAGTCCAGGCGAAGATGGCGCTGGCGCTTCGGGACGACATTTCGGCGGCTTCAGACACCATCGATCAAATCGAGGTCGTCCGAAGGCAGCTCCAGGATGTCGCGGCCCTGTTGCAGCGTGACAGGAAGGATGTCGAGACGCTGAATGCCGCCAAGGCGCTCGAGGCGAAGTTCGCCGAGCTGGCCGGACATCTGTACCAGACGCGGCTGACAGGCGGGACCCAGGACGCCACGCGCTGGCCCGTCCAGCTGTACGCCAAGCTGATGAAGCTGGCCAGCGACGTCGGCAGCTCGGACTTTGCGCCGACAACGCAGCAGGTGGAGGTGCACGAGATGTTCAAGAAGCTGCTTGCCGGTCACCGCCGGCAGCTCGGCACACTGCTCGAGCGGGATCTGGAGTCGTTCAAGAAGCTGCTCAGCGGCCGCAGCATCACAACCTCGTTCTGACCCCTTCGCACTCGATGGGCCCCCAGCCTGCACGCGCCGGGGGCTTTTTCATTTCTCGTCGCTACCGGGGCAACGGGCTGAACACAGCTGAGGGGTACTCGCGGGTTTGATTACACTGGGAGCGCTTTGATCGGGGCGGTTCGGGTATACTGCGGGCCCAAACGCAAGTCCCACCTTCGCATCAGCGCGTGGCTTGGGGTCCAGCCTGCGGGCCCGAGGGAGTTCCCGAGTGGTATCTGTGCTCGGCTTCGGGGTACAACCCGACTGCCGATCGAATGGAGGCATCATGTTCGTTTCGAAGGGGCTGATCAGAATCGCGCTGGTGCTCGGTGTCGCGTCGGCACTTGCTGCCGTCAGTGCCTGGTCAGCCAGCCGCGCGGCCGAGGCCGCGGGAGTCCCTCTGCTGCAGCACGATCCCAATGCGCGGAACACGCTTCCCCGCTCGACCGAGCCCGTCGATGGCAAAGGCGGCGAGGATCTGAGCGGCGCGTACGTCGTCGATCCCGACTGGCCGCAGCCTCTTCACCCCAACACCAACTGGATCATGGGTGGCGTGGCCGGAGTCTACGCCGAGTCGGCTGGTCGGGTTTACGTCGCCACGCGGGGGGAGATCCCGCCGCAGTATGACCGGCGGTGGGGACCGGCAACCATCCCGACGCTCGTGCCGGCCATCGGGGATCTGACGAGAACAAAGGGCCGATGGGAGCACATCATGCTGGTCTACGATCGCAACGGCAAGCTGCTCGAATCGTGGGACCAGTGGGATTCGATGATCAAGGGGCCCAATCGGCTCCTCGTCAGCGGGTACGACCCCGAGCGTCATGTGTGGCTCGTGGACCAGGGGTCGAATCAGATTTTCAAGTTCACCCATGATGGGAAGAAGCTCGTGTTGACGATTGGTGAGAAAGATGTGCCGAAGAAAGAGGGTCGCTTTTCGGTACAGGAGATGGCCTGGCTGCCGAGCGGGGAGTTCTATGTCGTGGGCGGCAGCCGCGTGATGAAGTTCTCGAAGGAGGGCAAATACCTGTCGGAATTCGGCAAGGAGGGAAGCGGCCCCGGCGAGTTCAGCGGGATGCACGGCATCATCATCGATGCCCAGCGTCGCATTTACCTTGCGGATCGCGGCAACTCGCGGATTCATGTCGTGGACGAGAACGGGAAGTATCTCGACCAGTGGCCGAACATCGTCGCGCCCTACTGCATCCGGCTGTCGAAAGACGGGCAGCATCTGTGGGTGTCGGATGGCTACACCCAGCGGTTCGGGAAGTATGACCTGAATGGGCG
>JACPPN010000116.1 GCA_016190995.1 Acidobacteriota bacterium
CATCCGATGGTCCGAGCGCCTGCTCGTTCTCGATTACCCCGATGAAGGCGGCCAGCATCTGGAAGTGACGAATTTCAAGTCGGGGTTTGGCGCTCTGCAGCTTCGGCCGCAGCCGGGCGTCGACGTCGGCCAGCTCAGTGTCGCCGTGTTTGCCGGCGGAGACCGCGTGGTGGAAGCGGGCAAGCCACGAACCGGTGACGGATACCTGCTCTTCGTGCTGCCGGCCGGTAAGTACGACGTGCTCGTGGCGCAGGGCGGGCAGTCCGTGTGGGTCGCCGATATCGACGTGCCGCTCGATCGCACGCGCCTCAAGCAGATCGCGGCGCCGGCCTCCCGCCGGCCGTGAGCTGAGAACTCTTGCTTCACGTTCTGCCGTGAACGTTCCGTGGTGGGCCTTTTTCATCGCCCTGCTCGTCAAGACTACGCGATTGGACGAAATCAGTCACCCGATCAGCGGCAAGTGAAGTACCATCCGCAGGCATGACCATGCTCGATCCGGGCACCCTCATCCTCCGGCTGTTCGTCGCCGCGGTGCTGGGCGCGGCGATCGGGCTCGAGCGTGAGCTCCGCCGCAGGGCGGCGGGACTGCGGACCAATACGCTGATTGCGGTCGGGGCGGCCCTTTTCACGATGATGTCCCTCCTGCTCGGGGCGGATCATGCCCGCATCGCCGCGCAGATCGTCACCGGCATCGGGTTTCTCGGCGGAGGCGCCATTCTCCGCGCGCAGGGGCAGGTCAGCGGAATCACGACCGCTGCCACGATCTGGGTAAATGCCGCGATTGGCATGGCGGCGGGTGCGGGCTACTACATCGTCGCCGTCACCGCGACAGCGACGACACTCCTCGTCCTGGTCGCATTTGCGCCGCTCGATCGGTGGATCGAGAGGCTCGAGCAACGCCGAACCAACCAGCGCGCTCGGGCTGACAGTGTCAACGGGCCTCTCTCACCTTCTGAATGATCTTCGGTGGCGTCAGGGGCACGGCCGGCTTTCCTGCTTCCTCCCAGGCGCCGATGATGGCCCCCGCAATCGCGCGGGCCGATTCGGCCAGCCGTCCCTCGAGCACCGGACGAACTTCGCGAAAGAACAGCCTGAAGTAAGGGTCGTCGTAGACATGCCGGCCCTCGATGGCCTGGCGATCCGCGTTGAGGACGTCATCGGAAAAGGTGAAGCTCCGGAGCAGGGTGTCGAACACCAAGCCGCGCACATCGCGGACCGGCGCCGGAGCGCGCGGCTGCACGGAGAGCACCCGCCGATAGCGCGCGAACAGCTCGCTTTCGAAGCGACCGTGCACGCCGAACTGGTTCGTCAACTGACCGTCGTGGTTGAGGACCGCATGCAGCGGCACGTGAGCATCGGCGAGGTAGTGCGCGAGGACGGCGGAAAAGAACTTGATGTCCTCCGGCGCGTACCGAGAGCCTTTCCCAAGGCCCTCGAACGCGGCAACAAGCTCTCGGTACATCTCGTCGGCCCGCCATGGGAGCAACCCGTTCTTCGCGACCGTGTCCCTGCCGAACTTCTGCACGGCGCCCTCGTAGTCACGAGGAAGCGCGGCAAATGGATAGGCGCCGTACGCGTCGAGGTCAAGATAGTGCCGTGGCGGCTCGTCGGCGAATCCGGCATTGCGCCAGAGGTCGGGATCGATGGAGTGCTCCACGAGAAAGATGCGGTGCTTCTCGAAAAAGGGGCGCAGCTCTGATGGCAGCAGCTCGATAGCGCGGCCGGTGACGTACTTGTGCGCGTCGAATCCCCACGCCTGCGTGCGGGCCGGCACGAGCAGAAGCACCAGCAGAAGCCCAATAGCACGATGCATGACGCCATATTAACCGGAGGCCACGAAAGTCCCGAGGCCTGAGCGTTCCGAGTCCCGGGTCGTCCCGGGTCCCGAGTCCCTGGGCCCGGGTCCCGAGTAGCCCAGGGGGGTCCCAGATCCCGACCCTGTCCCTGTTCCCTGATCCCCGATCCCCGATGGACAACCTGACCCATTCACTATTCGCCCTGACGCTGGCCAGGACGCCGCTCCGTCGTGCAGGGCACGGTACAACGCTCGCGCTGGTGCTGGCGTCCAACGCGCCGGATCTCGACATCGTCAGCGCGTTCGCGGGCGGAAGCGCATCGTACCTCGCACAGCATCGCGGCCCCACCCACGGGCTGCTCGGGATCGTGGGTCTCGGCATCCTGGTCGCCGGAGTCGTTCGGCTCGCCGAGCGCCGCGCAAAGTGGAAGACCGCGCTCGGCGTCGCCACGCTTGGTGTCCTGCTGCACGTCATGATGGACCTGGCCACCTCGTACGGCACGCGCGTGCTCAGCCCGTTCGACGATACGTGGTACGCCATCGACCTGATGCCAATCATCGACGTGTATCTGCTGTTCGCGCTGGCGGCTGGTTTGCTGGCCATGCGCTGGCAACCGCAGAACGCGCCGCGCATTGCGGCCATCGTTCTCTGTCTCATAGGCGTGAACTACGCGGCGCGGAGTGTTTTGTATCGAGCGGCGCTCGGGGAAGCGAATACGTTCTTCTCCAACGAGGTTCCATCCTGTCCGGCGCCTTTCCTCGCCCGGTGGTCGAGCCGGCCGGCAGGTCCCGCAGACGCCAGCGATTGCGCGCCCACGACTGCCTTGCCATCTTTCGTGTCACCGTTTCAATGGCGTGTGATCCGGCGCGTCGCCGGCGGATATCAACGCCTGAGCCTCGACCTGCTCAACGGCCGGGCAAGTCCGACCGACCATATACTGGATGCCGACACGCGCGAGGTGGCGCTCGCGCGGCATGCGCCGATCGCGCGCGTCTTCCTTGGATTCGCGCGCCTCCCCACTGCCCGCGCCGATAGGGAGCCGCACGGGCGCGTGGCCGTCCGCTGGACCGATCTCCGGTTTGTCGGCGGCCTCTCGCGCGTCGACGCGGACGAAGACCGGGTGCGTGGCCCCTTCGGCGTTCTCGTCCGGCTCGACGCGGACGGTCGCGTGCTGGAACAACGACTGGGCCAGTAGCGAAGCTTCGCCTCAAACCGCCGAGTGACAAGACACTGCCGGGACAGGCGAACCTTCGCTACGAGCTGCGCGGCCGCCACGGCGGCCGCGCCTAAGACAGCTCCTAAGGCTCAGGAC
>JACPPN010000117.1 GCA_016190995.1 Acidobacteriota bacterium
GCAACTGCGGGTCGACGACGGTAGCATCGTCGTCTCGAACAGCGCAAGACATCTTCCGGGCGCTCCGTGGGAAGCCCTTGTGTGCTCGGAGCCGGAAGGTGTGCTGTCGGTCTTGCTGCGCCGGCCAATAGCGGCCGCAGCGGAGCGATGCCGCCGGCAAAGCTCATCCTCATGCCAGCGAGCATCGGCGTTCGCTGGCGCGCCCGGCGGTATAATCGTCGGCCTCACGATTGGAGGAACCGATGTACCTGATTCGCGAAGTGATGCACTGCAAGCCGGGCAAGGCGGGGGACCTCGTCAGACGCTTCAAGGAAATCGGCGGCGTCATGGCCGAAATGGGCTTCACGGAGCGGAGCCGCATCCTGACCGACATGAGCGGTGAGCGATTCTGGACCGTGGTGTCGGAGCAGGCGGTCGACAAGCTGGAGGACTACCTCAATCTGACGCGCCAGACCATGACGGACCCGCGCGTTCAGAAGATCATGCAGGGCTATCACGACAGCGTCGATTGGGGGACGAGGGAGATTTACAAGATCGAGCAGTAACTACTAATTAACTGTCGACGGTCAACGGTCGACTGTCGTGATACGCCGACACGAGCGCAGCGGTAACGAGGATGGCGACCGCCGCGGATCCGTACGCGGCGCCTTCGCCGAAGTGCTGCAGCGTCCCATTGCCCCATACCGGTCCGACCGTCCGGCCAAGGCTCTCGAGCGCACCCGCCACGCCCTGGACACGTCCCTGCTCTCCAGGCGCCGCGCTGCGGCTCACGAGCGCGATGAGCGAGGGATTGCACAAGCCGACGCCGAGCGCCGCGGGCACGAGCGTGATCAGGAAGGTCACGACCGAATGGGTCATGACGGCCGCCGCCGCGCCAACGGCCGCCGACAGCAGTCCGATGATGAAGGTGCCCTTTTCGCCGAAGCGGCGGACGACACGCCCAACCATGACCACCTGCACGATCACGCCGAGCACGCCGAAGAGGGCGAACACGTATCCCGTCTGCGGCGCATCGAAGGCGAATCGCCGCTCCGTGAACAGCGCGAACGTGGTCTGATAGACGGCAAACGATCCCCAGTAAAACAGATCGACAATCAACAGCACGCGCAGATTCGGGCGCCGGAGCATCTCGGGGAGAACACGCCACGGAGGGACGCCGCCGGCCCGGCTCCGGTGCACCGTTTCCGGCAGAAACCGCCACGCCAGCCCGGTTGCGACGAGCGTGATGGCCGCCGCCGCCCAAATCGGCGCGGTGTAGCTGACGTGCGCCAAGGCGCCCCCGATGGCCGGCCCGAGAATGAAACCGAGCGCGAAACCCGCCGCGAGGACGCCGTACGCTTTCGCGCGCCCCTCCTCGCGTGTGACGTCGGCGATGTAGGCGCGGGCCGTCGTGATGCTTCCGCCCGACAGTCCGTCGATCACCCGGGCGACGAAGAGAACGGCGAGGCTCCTCGCGAGCGCCATCAGGACGAAGCTGACGACCGTGCCGAGGAGGCTGAGAATCAGGACGGGCCGTCGGCCCCAGCGATCGGAGAGATCGCCCAGCGCGGGCGCCGCGACGAGCTGACTGAGAGAAAAGGCCGCGAACAGCAGCCCGATCACCAGCGGCGACGCGCCGAACGTCTGCGCATAGAAGGGCAGCAGCGGGATGATGATCCCGAAGCCAATCAGGTTGACGAAGACGGTGAGAAAGATGATCGTGAGCGGGCTCAAGCTGGGTCGAAGATCCACAGGTGAATTCCGGGGTTCGGGATTCGGGGTTCGGGATTCGGGACTCATCTCATCATCAATGCCGCGCGCACTTTCGCCAGGATGCCTGAGACAAGCCGATGTTCTGTTGACATTGACCCATTGATTTGAATGTCACCGATCTCCAGAGTTCTCTGTACCACTACCCGTCAGAATCTTTTTGGGCCGCGACCACTCTTGCGGCGGGCGTTCCGGCCCGCCGCCTAGCGCGGGTGAGCCGTCTGTTTTCGTTGCGGCTCAGCCGCGCTGTGCTCTCTGCGTCCTCTGTGGTGAGAGCTTTTGAGGCCGGATTCAGGATGAATCCATAGGATCGATGCCGTCATGGCTCCGACAACTTCGCGACCGCGACCACCGCGGGCCGGAGCACTTCGGATCCGATCGCGTAGCCGTGCGTGATCACGCCGACGATCGTTCCGTCCATCGCGGGATCGTCGGTCTGCACGGTCGCGACTGCCTCGTGGCGCTCGGGGTCGAACACGTCGCCGAGGCTCTCGATGCGCGTCACGTTGAGTCCTTCCAGCGTCGAGAGAAACTGGCGCCGGACCATCTCCACGCCTTGCAGGAGCGCGTCGAGATTTTCCGACCTGCGGCTGGCTTCGACCGCGCGATCGAGGTTGTCGACGACGTCGAGCAGCTCGACCAGGATGGCCCGGCGGCCGCGCTCTACTTCTTTGGCAATCTCGCGGCGCATTCGGGTCCGTGTCTCCTCGAACTCGGTGGCCGCCTGGCGATGTTTCTCGAGGTAGCCCTGAATGAGCCGGTCTTTCTCGGCCACCTGCCGCTCGAGCTCCTCGACATACGTCGGCTTGAGCGAGCCGGGCTCCGCTTCGTCCGCAGGCGTCGTCTCGCGTGCCCACCAGCGGCGGTCGACGACCTTCACCGGGATCTCGAGGCCGCGCGCTTCGTCTCCCGTCGGCGAGGCCGGCGGCCGCGTGCGGTCATCGTCGTTTTCGTCGCTGCTCATGCCGGTGTGTGGTCCGCGGGATTCGGCGTCGTGTCGGGACCGCCCGGCACGGCGGGCGGTGGCGGCTTTACGAGCCTGAAGGTCAGACCGTCGGCGCCGGAACCGATCGTGACCGTGCCGCCCTGCTCCAGCTCGCCAAAGAGGATTTCGTTCGTGAGGCGATCCCGCACCTCGGTCTGGATGACACGCGCCAGTGGGCGGGCGCCGTACACCGGATCGTAGCCCTTGGCGGCCAGCCACGTGCGCGCGCCGGGCTCGAGCTCGATGGCGACGTGCCGCTCGGCGAGCTGCGCTTCGAGCTGCAGGATGAACTTCTCGACGATCGTCTCCATGGCCGCGGGGGTCAGGGGCGCGAAGGTCACGATCGCGTCGAGCCGGTTCCGGAATTCGGGGCTGAAGATCCGCTCGACCGCCTGTCGCGATCGCTGCTTCGGATCGCGCCGCGCGTCGCTGGCGAAGCCGAGCGAGCGGGCGCTCATCTCGCGCGAGCCGGCGTTGGAGGTCATGATGAGCACGGCATGGCGGAAGTCCGCCTTGCGGCCGCTGTTGTCGGTGAGGGTCGCGTGATCCATCACCTGCAGCAGGATGTTGAAGATGTCGGGGTGCGCCTTCTCGATCTCGTCCATCAACACCACGCTGTACGGGTGCGTGCGAACCGCGTCGACGAGTAGTCCCCCCTGCTCGAAGCCGACGTATCCGGGCGGCGCGCCAATCAGGCGCGCGACCGCGTGCTTCTCCATGTACTCGCTCATGTCGTAGCGGATGAACTCGTTGCCGAGATGGAGCGCGAGCTGCTTCGCGAGCTCCGTCTTCCCGACACCCGTCGGGCCGGTGAAGAGGAAGCACCCGGCCGGACGCTCCGGCTGCCCGAGGCCCGCGCGCGATCGCTTGATCGACTGCGCAACGTGGTGCAC
>JACPPN010000120.1 GCA_016190995.1 Acidobacteriota bacterium
CCACTTGCCAGCGTCGCGCGGGCGCCGCGCGCGTCGACTGCGTCCTGCAACCGCACCGCGCGCGCAAACCGGCCGAAGTTGCGCTCAACGAGCTGGAACGTCCCCCCCTGGGCGACCTCGGGATCGGTCGGCACCTTCTCACCGGCAATCAGGACGACGTTCTTCTTCAGCAGCACCCGAATGGCATCGGCCGAGACGCCGGGCAGATCGATGCGGATCTCGAACATGTCGCGGCTTTCGCAGAAGTCGAGGGGCGGAGTCCATTCACCGGCAGGAGCGCGACAGCCCGTGTTCGCACGGTCCAGCTCCTCGAACAGTCGCCGCACATCGTCAGCGAGATCGCGAACTTCGATGAAGGGAACCATGTCGCGTCCTCATGACGTCATCGCGCCACTGAACCTGGAACTCGGGAGGCCCGGAACCGATCTGTCCCCATCTCTCTTCGGTATGTTCTCACACCCACGTGGCCGGAGGATAGGCGCCAGAGGGGCGCGGCCAAACCGTGTACCAAGGTGTCGGCTTCGCCCTCAATTCTGATCCGGCGCTCCCGGCTCAGGCCATGCTCGGATGAGCGCGTGTGAAAAAAATCTCTCACCGCAGAGAACGCAGAGCGCGCGGAGGAACGATTCTCAAGGACATCCTGGCTCCGCGTCCTCCGCAGTGATTGCTCCTGTCCACAAGCTCTTAGCACTTGATTGGCTACCGCGACAACAGCAGGACCGATCGCAGGAGCACTTCAGCGCCGCGGGTACAGTCTTCCCACCGTGAGAGCTCCTGTGGTGAGTGGCTGATGCCGCCCACGCTCGGGACGAAAATCATTCCCATCGGCCCGAGCGTGGCCATCATCTGCGCATCGTGCCCGGCGCCGCTCGGCATTCGCTGGGACGGCAGCGACACCGCCGCCGCCGCCTTTTCGATGATCGCCTGAATCTCGGGCGTCGCCATCGCGCCTTCATGGTGACTGCTGTGCGTGATCTCGATTGTCGTTTTCGTCCGGGTCGCAATGTCGCGGGCACGACTCCTGACGAGATCCGCGAGCCGTCGGATCTTGTCGGCCGACAGATCGCGTAGCTCGATCGTATGGCGCACCAGCCCCGGAATGACGTTCGGGGCGTTCGGCACGACCACAAGCTGTCCGACGGTGCCAACCTGTCGCCCCGGCTCGGAGGTGACGATCTCATTGACCGCAATCGCGACGTGCGACGCGGCGATGAGCGCGTCGCGACGATCCGGCATCGGCGTGGTGCCGGCGTGATTCGCCATGCCGCGAATGGTCACCTCGTACCTGTCGATCGAGACGATGCCCTCGACGACCCCGATCGGGATTCCGGCGCGATCGAGCGTGCCCCCCTGCTCGATGTGCAACTCGAGGTAGCAGGCGAACGATCCGGGAGTGCGGCGTGCCTCTGAGATGCGGTCCGGATGGCCACCGATCCTGCGTATCGCGTCCGCCTTCTTGCCGCCATTCCACACATGATCCAGTTCGCCCTCTACCAGCTGGCCTGCGGCGGCCCGACTCCCACAGAGGCCGTTCCCGAATGCGAACCCCTCTTCATTGGCCCACACGACGATTTCGAGCGGCCGGCGGGTCGTCATGTTGCGCTCGCGGAGGGTCTGGATAACCTCGATGGCCGCGAGCGAGCCGAGATCGCCATCGAAATTACCACCGTTGGGGACCGAATCGATGTGCGATCCAAACAAGAGGGGCGCGAGCGAGTCGTCTGTGCCAGGCCGCCGCGCGAGGATGTTGCCGGCGGCATCGACCCGTGGCTCGATACCAGCCTGGCGCATCAGGTCCATGGCGTACGAACGGCCCGCGACGTCGGCGTCGGAATAGCCGACGCGACTGACACCGCTTGCGAACGTTCCGTCTGCCTGCCGTCCGAAGAGGCTCAGGCCCTCGAGGTGGCGACGCAGCCGCTCGCCATTGACGACCATGGTCCCGGGGAGCCCGTCCGCGGAATCGGGCCGATCGCCGAGGGACGCGAGCGGGACCGCGGAGAGGAACGCGAGAAACTCACGTCGGGTTTGAGACATGTGACGCATTATAAATGACGAGGTTCTCATGAACGAACACGTGGCTGCGGCGATCGAAGGGATTCGCCGGAACAATTCGGCGAGCGCTTCGGAGCTGCTCGAACGCGCGGTCAGGCTGTTGCGGCAGATCGATCGCGGCGAGCTGGGGGCGGCCGGCCGAGCCTTGTGCCGCGCGCAGCCCTGCATGGCGTCGATCTGGAATGCTGTGGCGGCGGCGCTCGACAGCCCGGCGGAGCTGGAACGCTTCGCCGAGCGCGCCACGCGCCGCAACGCCGCGATCGCCCGGTTCGCCAGGGACGCGTTGCTTGCGGAAAGGGCGAACGGCGCCGCCGCCCTCCATCTCGTCGCGTACTCGTCGAGTGGTGTCGTCCTTGCGACGATTGAGACGCTCTCGCGCGAGAGGGAGATCGTGGTTTCCTGCAGCGAGGCGCGCCCCGTGCTGGAGGGCCGCGCGTTTGCCGAACGGCTGGCTGGCGCGGGCGTTCGGATCGAGTTCTATACCGATGCGGCGCTCGGGACGGCGTTGAAGAGAGCGACCGCAGTTGTCATCGGCGCTGACGCCATCGCGCCGGACTGGTTCGTCAACAAGGCTGGCACCTGCGCAATCGCGGCGGCGGCTTGCGACGCAGGTGTTCCCGTCTACGTGCTCGCCGGCCGTGACAAATGGGTGCACGACACGGTCGCGCGACTGATGGAGTTTCGCGAGGGTGAGGGGACTGAGATTTGGGAGGCGCCTCCGCCTCGCGTCAGGGTGCGCAATCCTTACTTCGAGTCGATCCCAAGCCGCGTCGTATCGGGGTTCGTGAGCGATGTCGGTCTGCTGAGTCCGGACATGATGCGTGAAGCCGGCGAGATCGCGCCGCTGCAGAAGATCAAGGACCGCCTGGTCCTCCTGCTCGGGTCAAAGGCCTAAGACTCTAACTGGCTTGATGTTAGCGCTCGATC
>JACPPN010000112.1 GCA_016190995.1 Acidobacteriota bacterium
CCGCAGAGAACGCAGAGCGCGCGGAGGAGCGATTTTCAAAGAAATCCTGGCTCCGCGTCCTTCGGGTCCTCCGCGGTGATGGCTTTTGTTCACAAGCTCTAAAGCCGGACCCCGCGACAAGACATGTCGTTTTGAAGCATGGGGTTAATCTCTCCGCGCTGCCAGCGCCCTCCGCGGTTAAGGCTTTGAATCGATGAGACTTATTGACGATTGATGTCAATGGATCAATGACCTGAGCGCGTGTTCACTCCCTCGGCTTGAAATCTCTCACCTTCCTGTGGATGGATCGGACGATGCGCTTCTGTTGGAGCTGGGCGCGCTTGTCCTGTTTCGCCGCGAGTCGCTGCAGTTCGTCCTGAAGCCGGTGGTAGCTCTCAAGACGATCACGTGAGAGCCGTCCCTCGCTGACGGCGGTCTTGACCGCGCAGCGCGGTTCGCGCCGATGCCGGCAGTTTTGAAAAAAACAATCGGCGCCGATCGCGTCGATGTCCTCGAACACTTCCCGCAGTCCTTCCTGCGGGCCCCACAACTGAATCTCCCGCATCCCAGGCGTGTCGATGACGAGTCCGCCCTGCGGCAGGAGAATCAGCTCACGGAAAGTGGTCGTGTGCCGGCCGCGCGAATCCTGTCGCCGGACCTCCCGCGTCCGCTGCCGCTCGACCCCGAGCAATCGGTTGATGAGCGTCGACTTCCCCACTCCTGAGGATCCGAGCAGCGCGATCGTCCGGCCCCGCGCGAGGTGCTGGCGAACCGCGTCGAGGCCCTCAGCCGTCCGGAGGCTCAAGTGGTGAACGGGAACTCCCGGTGCCACCCGCCGGACTTCGGCGAGGGCGGCTTCCGGATCCGCGGACAGATCCGCCTTGTTGAGGAGAATCACCGGGTCGGCGCCGCTCTCCCGCGCGAGAATCAGGTACCGCTCCAGCCGCCGCACATTGAACTCATCGTCGAGGCCCGCCATCAGAAACACGACGTCAACGTTGGCCGCGACAATCTGCTCTTCGGTCAGCAGGCCGGCACGCTTGCGCGAGAACTTGCTCTTTCGCGGGAGTATCGCGCGCACAATCGCACGCCCCGCCCGCCGTGGCTCGAGCGCGACCCAGTCTCCGACCGCAGGAAAATCCCCGCGCCTCTCGGCGCGGTATCGAAGCTGGCCCGCCACCACCGCGTCGCAGATTCCGGTCTCGGTGTACACGCGATAGATGTGGGTATGCTCGGCGGCGATCCGGGCGGGCCGAAGTCCTTCGGCCGCGTGCGGCTCGAATGCCGCGGCGAGCTCAGGATTCCAACCGAGATCCTCGAGACCAATGGACTTGGACACTGTTCGCTGCCGGGAAGGTCGAGCGCGCGACGCGAGGGGGCCGCAACGGCAAGCATCGGTCCGGGCGGCGGAGATTATACGGGATTGGGTGCCGGCACCCCGGGGTACGTGTCGCTACAATAGGGGTGCGAGCGGGCCGAAGCCACCCTGGCAAGCGCGCGGCGACGGCCGCAATCCGAAGGAACCGGACTCAGGAGCTCCCGAGGAACAGTCACGAAGCTTCGCCTCAAACCGACGTGCAAGAACGATGCGGTGGCGGCGAAGGTTCGCGCGTAGGCGAAGCGGTTCTCGCGCCATCATGACCGACGCTCCGATCCGTCTCGCGTGCATCGGCGACGTCGCGTGGGACATCATGCTGAGGCCCGAGTCCGATCTGGTGTGGGGATCGGACGTGTTCGGGGCCGTGCGTCTGCTGCCCGGCGGATGCGCGGCAAACGTCGCCGTCTGGGCCCGCCGCCTCGGCGCCTTCTCTCTCATCGTCGGAAAAGTGGCAGATGATGATCTGGGCAGCCTGATGATCACGCACCTCGAACGCGAGGGCGTGAGGGATGGCGTCTCGGTCGTGCACGCTGGCCAAACGGCGCGGATTGGCGTCGTCGTGCATCCGGGAGGAGAACGCGCGTTTGTCACGGACCATCACAGCCTGCTCGCCTTCACCGTCGATGATCTCCCGACCGGCATTCTGGACCGGGCCAATCTGTTATTCCTGAGCGGCTACGGCATCTTCGCGAGCGGATCAGCGGCAATCTTCCGGCCCTTGCTGCACGAGAGCCGACGGCGCGGCATTGCGGTCGCGTTCGATCCCTCATCGTTCTCGCTCGTCCGAGCCTACGGTGCGAACCGCCTGCTCGACGAAGTCGGACCGGTCGACTTCCTGTTCGTGAACGAAGCGGAAGCGGCATCACTCCAGCCCGGCGCGGAGTCGTCCCGCCTGCTCGATCACGCCCGAATGGTCATCGTCAAACGCGGTGCGAACGGCGCGACCGCCCACTGGGAGGGTGGCACCGTCGCGGCGCCCGCCGACCCTGTGACGGTCGTCGACACGACGGGAGCAGGCGACGCGTTCGACGCGGGATTCCTCGTGGAGTACGGCGCGAGCGGCGATCTTCCTCGCGCGCTCGCGGCCGGCAACCGCTTGGGCGCCTACGTCTGCGCGCACCTGGGCGCTCAGCCCCGGTTGAGGAGCCCCTCCCGCGACCCGGGCTCCGGGTCCCGGGTTCCGGGTCCTTAGCACTCCTCCCGGCTCCCACTCCCGGGACCCTGGCCAATCAGGGTTCCGCGCGCTCGACTTCCTGCTCCTCCGCGGCCGCGGCAATCGACAGCGTGCGCGCCGCGACCGGCTCAACCGCCCGCATGGCGCGCGGTTGTCGATCGATGGGATCCAGATTGGGAATCGACTCTGCCGTGCCCGCGCCCAGGTCGCGCAGTTGGCGCGCCGACACGAGGACGCGGTTTTCGAGCGAGCCGATCGCATGGTTGTATGCCTCGACGGTGCGTGACAGCGATGCGGCGACCTCGTCCCACTGCTCCGACATCTCGTGGATGCGGTCGTAGAGGTCGCGACCGATCGCGCGCACCGACGCGGCTTCTTCGGCAAGCCGCTCCTGGCGCCAGCCGAAGGCGACCGCGCGCAGCAGGGCCAGCAGCGTGAGCGGGCTCGCGGGAATGACGCCGCGGCGCACGCCGTACTCGATGAGCGACCCGTCACGCTCGAGCGCGGCGCTCAGGAAGCTCTCGCCCGGAAGGAACATGAAGATGAACTCCGGCTCCGACTCGAACTGCGCCCAGTAGGCGCGACCGCCCAGCCGGCCGATGTGCTCGCGCACGGCGGCGGCGTGCTGATTCAGCCGCTCGTCGCGCAACCGCGGATCGTCGGTCTCGAACGCCGAGGTGTACGCCGCCAGCGGCACCCGCGTGTCGACCACGACAGTCCGGTTGCCGGGCAAATGGACGACGACCTCGGGTCCTCCAACGGTGCCGTCTTCGTTCCTGCACGCGCGCCAGTCGAAGTCGCAGTGCTCGAGCATGCCCGCCATCTCGACGACACGACGCAGCTGCAGCTCGCCCCACGACCCAGCCTGCGCCGGGCCACGCAACGCGCCTGCGAGCGCGGAGGTCTCGTTCTGCAGCGCCTCCTGCGTCGAGGCGAGCAGCCGCAGCTGATCCCCGAGCGCGTCGCCGACCTGCACGTGCTGGCGCTCCACCTCCCCGAGTCGCGAGTCCACCTGCTGCAGCAGATCTTTGAGCGGCGCCACCAGGTCCTGAATCACCTGCTGGCGTCCGCTCAGATCCTCGCGCGTCTGCTGTTGCAGGTCCCCCAGATATTCCCCCGCGAGGTCGAGAAACGATCGCGTGTTCTGGCGCAGTGCTTCGGCGGACAGCGACGAGAACGCGTCCTGCAGGCGCGACTCCGCCTGCTGGAGGAGCGCCAGCTTTTCCGTGCTGACGCGACGCTCGGCGTCGAGCGCGTGTGTCAGCCGCGACAGTTCGTCCTTGAGCTCGGCGATCTGGCGCCGCGTCTCCTCGAGCTCGCGTTCGCGCGAGTGCAACGCCTGCTCGACCTGACCATTCAGCCTCGCCAGCTCTTTGAGCTTGTCAGCCGCCGATTCGCGCTCGTTGGCCAGCTCCGTCAGCAGCCGCGCGCGTTCTTCCTTCAGGCCGGCCAGCTCGATCCTTGCATGCTCGAAGTCCTGCTGGCGCACCCGCAGATCGCTCGACACCAGATCGAAGCGCGCGTTGAATTCCTCGAGGCGCGTCGCCGTCCCCTTGCGCTCGGCCGACAGCTCCGCCTCGAGCCGCGCTTCGTCCTGTTTGAGCCTCGTCAACTCGCTTTGCAGCTCGCCGACGAGCCGATCCTTCTGGTCGCCGGCATTCTGCAGCTCGGCGATCCGAGTCGAGAATTCCTGCGCCCGCGCCTTCGTCGCCGCGACCTCGGCGATGCTCGACGACAGCGAGCCGGCCGCTTCGTAGGCGCTGCGCCCCCGGGCGAGAAACCATCCCACCATTGCCCCGACACCCAGCCCCAGGATCAGCATGCCTCCGGTCAACAATGGCCAATCCACAACCCCCTCCTCGCAAACCCGCGCGGAACATGTTCCCCCCGTCGCCCCCCGTGGCGACGGACGACTCGACGGCCGGCACCGCGTCTTCCGCCCGCGCCAGACGCCGGCCCAGCACTCTCTCGGGGGAGCCTGCACCCGATGTCTGTCAACGGAGGGCTCTTTTTACACCATCAGGCCCGATAGCGCAAAGAGGGGCCGGAAAGCCGCCAGTGCCGCGCGGGAATCGACGTAGCAACGGGGGGAAGGCGTCCACTGTCAGTCGCGCGGTGCCGCCTGCGTTCGCTCGAGCGGGCTAATATAGTCCCATGGCGATTCGGTTGGTCGGCATCGACATCGACGGGACGCTGCTCGACAGTCGCGGGAGCCTGCCCGACGCCAACCGCACTGCCATCGAGCGTGTGATGGCACGCAACGTCGAGGTGCTCGTCGCAACGGGACGCAGCTTTCATTTCGCTCGTCCGGTCGTCGAGCCGCTCCCCGACGCGGTCTTCCTCTTGGTCAGCAACGGCGCGCTGGTAAAGGCCAGGGATGGGACGACGCACGTGCGGCGCCTGCTGCCGGTGCCGGTGGCGCGTGAGGTGCTCGAAGCCACCAAGCCCTTTCGGGGAACCGCCGGCGTGATCTTCGAGCGCAACGGCCACGAACAGATCGTCTGCGAAGGCATGGACTGGCAGCACCCGAACCGGCGGGGCTATTTCGAACGCAATCGCGCGTGCATCAGTGACTGCGAGCCGCTCGAGGCCTCGCTCGTCGACGATCCCATTCAGGTGATGTTCAACGGCGCCGTTCGGCAGATGCGCGACCTTTACGCGTTTCTCCGACAAATGCCCGCGGCGGATCGTTTCGCCGTCGCTCTTACCGAATACGTCAATCGCGATTTCTCGCTGCTCGATGTCACGACGAAGGGATGCTCGAAGGGAAGCGGCCTGTCCGAATGGGCGCGAATGCGCGGGTTCTCGCGCGCAGAAGTGATGGCCATCGGCGACAACTTCAACGATCGCGAGATGCTCGAGTTCGCGGGCACGCGCGTCGTCATGGGAAACGCGGTCCCGGCACTCAAGGCATTCGGCTGGCCGGTGACCGCCACCAACGACGAGGCAGGCGTCGCACGGGCGCTGGAGGAGTTCGTGCTGGGAAACGGGCGCGGCTGAAGCATCGCCTCAAACCGCCGCGCCACAGAAACTTCTCTCGTTCGGCCTCGCAGGGCAGAAAGTCAGCCCGATCTCGTCCCGGCTCGACGCTACCACCGGGGCGAGGGCTAGACATCTTCTAGTAACGAAGCTTCGTCGCTCCGCCTCCGGGGCCCTTCGCTCGGCGGTTTGAGGCGAAGCTTCGTTACCAGCCAGCCGGTTCGGGGTCGATCATACTGTCGTGGCCGACGACCGGCTTCTCGCGGTTTTTCGGCCGGGCTTCGTGCCGCGGGCAGCGGATTTCTTCCGGGCAGGCACGGCCGGACGCCGGCGCCGCCGCTTCGGCTGTCCTTCAGCGGTCGCGGGCTCTTCTTGGACGGACGCCTCCACAATCTGCTCCGGTTCCTCCGGTTGGACCGGCTCCACCTCGACCGTCACATCGGCGACAGGCTCGGCGACCGCGACCTCAATCGGCGATTCCCGCTGCGCCGGCTGTTCGATCACCTCCGCGGGTTCGAACGGCACGTCGCCGACGCCCGGACGAACATCCCTGATGCCGGCCGGGAAGACACGAAGCACACCCTTGCGATCGCGCTCCAGCCGGAACAGCCCCTCGCGCTGGCAGGCCCGGAGCAACTCGACGATGTTCGACACGCCGAATCGTCGCTCGTCGAATGCCGGGTCGGTGGCGCGCAGGTGCTGCTTCACGTTCCGGATGTACATCGGCCAGCGTGGCGGGGCCGTCGCGTGTTGGAAGAGCTGACGGACCTTTTCGACGCCCTCCGCGAGCTTCTCCGGATCCGTGACGGCTGGTGCGGAAGAGGCGCCCCTCGCGCTCCTTGCCCCCTCGGGCTCGGCGCGCCGCTCCGCAACTTCGGGCACTGGCGCCATCACCGCGTCCTCTTCGTCTCGCAGCTCCAGCTGCACGTTGCGTCCCGCATGCTTCAACGTCACGTAGCCCGCCTCGGCCAGCTTCTCGGCAAATTCACGGAACGAGCTTACGCCGTACGTCCGCTCCGAGAACGTCGAGTCGAGCTGGAGCAGCGTGCTCTTGAGCAGCCCGAGCTGCGGCGACACTTCGCGATCAGCGAGCACCTTGAGGGCGCGCCGCACGAGCGGCAGCGCCTGCGAGAGCGGCACTTGTCCGAGGCGTCGGCCGCGCTCGGCGGTCCGCCGCGCCTGGCCGCCGACGAGGTTCTCGTACGCGACGAACTCATGACAGTTGCGCTGGAGAATCACTGACGTAAAGGCGCGGCCACCGACGACAAAAACCATCTTGTCGTACTGCTTCAGCTTCTCGACCAGGCTGATGAAGTCGCTGTCCCCCCCGACAATCACGAACGCGTTGATGTGCTCGTGGGTGAAGACCATCTCCAGCGCATCGAGCGCCAGGTTGATGTCCGCGCCGTTCTTGTCGCCCCCGGGCGTGAGGTTGCGCTGAACCAGCTTGATGGCGTGTTGCGTGAGGAGGCGGCTGTGATCGCCGGCGCGCGTCCAGTCGCCGTACGCGACTTTCGACACGACTTCGCCGCGCTCCTTCAACGCGTCCAGCACGGGACCGACGTCGAAGGCGCCCCCAAGAGTCGTCTTGACGCCGATCTCGATGTTGTCGAAATCAACGAATACCGCAAGTTTCAAACGTGTGTCGTTCAATGGTCCCTTTCCTTCGATCTCGAGGTCCGGCTAGAGCCGGACACTACGACTTCTGCGACAGGAGGTCCGGCTAAAGCCGGACACTACGAGTGTCTGCGACGTTCGCCTCGGCAATGTCGCTCGGCTCGTACGCGAGGTTCGGCGAGAGCCAGCGCTCGACATCCCCGACGCTCATGCTTTTGCGCGCCGCGTACGCGCGCACTTGATCCTCGCCGACACGGCCGACCGCGAAGTACCGCGCGCGCGGATGGCTGAAGTACAGCCCGCTCACGCTGGCCGCCGGCAGCATCGCGTAGGTCTCGGTCAGCGACAGCCCGATTGTCTCGGCGCCGATGAGGTCAAACAGCTTCGCTTTCTCGGAATGATCCGGGCAGGCCGGGTACCCGAACGCAGGCCTGATGCCGCGATGTCTTTCCGCAATCAGGTCGTCGAAGGTGAGCTGCTCGTCGCGGCCGTACCGCCATTCGATCCGGACACGCGCGTGGAGGAACGCGGCCAGCGCCTCGGCCAGACGATCGGCCAGGGCCTTTACCATGATCGCATGATACTCGTCGCCCGCGCTCTGATATTCGCGCACAAGGTCGTCGGCGCCGAGCCCGGCCGTAACAGCGAACGCCCCGACATAGTCCGGAACGCCCGTCTCTCTCGGGGCGACGTAGTCCGCCAGCGAGCGGTTCGGGCTCGCGTCCCTCAGCACCTCCTGCTGGCGGAGCATGTTGAAGCGCACGAGCTCGCGCTCGCGCCGCTCGTCGGCGTACAGGACGACGTCGCCGCCGTCGGAGTTGGCGGGCCAGAATCCGTGGACCGCCGCCGCGCGGAGCAGGCGGCCCGCGCGGATTGCCTTCAGCAGCCGGGTCGCGTGCTGGTGCAGCTCGCGCGCCGCGGCCCCGTACGTCGGGTGATCGAGGATCGCTGGATACCGCCCTTTCAGTTCCCAGGCGCTGAAGAAGAACGTCCAGTCGATGTACCGCGCGATGCGATGAAGCGCGATATCGCGCTCGACGCGAACGCCGGTGAACACCGGTGAGGGAGGCGGCTCGCCGCTCCAGTCCATCTTCGGACGATTTGCCACGGCGTCCGAATAGCTGAGGAGCAACCGCTCCCGTTTCTGCGCGTGCTGCTCGCGCAAAGCTGCCTGGAGCCGGCGGTTTGCTCGGGCGAATTCCGGCCGCTCGGCCGGCCTGAGCAGCTTCGACACGATGTCGACGACCCGCGACGCGTCGGGAACGTACACCGTCTCCTGTCCGTACTCCGGCGCAATCTTCACCGCGGTATGCTGTCGGCTCGTCGTCGCGCCGCCGATGAGAAGCGGCATCTGGAGGCCGCGCCGCTCCATTTCCTTCGCGACGAACACCATCTCGTCGAGGGACGGCGTGATGAGGCCGCTCAGCCCGACGATGTCAGCGCCTTCGGCGATGGCCGTCTCCAGGATACGGTCGGCCGTGACCATCACCCCGAGATCGATCACCTCGTAGTTGTTGCACCCGAGCACGACCCCGACGATGTTCTTGCCGATGTCGTGCACATCCCCCTTCACGGTGGCCAGCACGATCGTGCCCTGCGTCCTCGAGGTTGCCCCCAGCCGAAGCTTGTCCTCCTCCATGAACGGCTGGAGGTACGACACGGCGCGCTTCATGGCCCGCGCGCTCTTGACGACCTGCGGCAGGAACATCTTGCCGGCACCGAACAGGTCACCGACGATCTTCATGCCGTCCATCAGAGGGCCTTCGATGACGTCGAGCGGACGCGGGTAGTTCCGCCGTGCTTCTTCGACGTCCTGTTCGATGAAATCGAGGACGCCGTGCACCAGCGCGTGCGCCAGCCGGTCCTCGACCGTGGCGCTCCGCCACGCGACATCCAGGCCCCGCCTCGATCCGCCTCCCTTCACCGTCTCCGCGAACTGAACCATCCGCTCCGTCGCATCCGGCCGCCGGTTGAAGATGATGTCCTCCACGTGCTCGAGCAGATCCGGAGGAATGTCTTCGTACACCACCAGTTGACCGGCGTTGACGATCCCCATATCCATGCCGGCCCTGATCGCGTGATAGAGAAAGGCGGAATGGATGGCTTGACGTACGGGCTCGTTGCCGCGGAACGCGAACGACAGGTTGCTGACGCCGCCGCTCACCTTCACGCCGGGGCAGGTCTCTTTGATGATGCGGGTCGCCTCGATGAAATTGACGGCGTACTCGTTGTGCTCTTCCAGGCCGGTCGCGATCGCGAGGACGTTCGGATCGAAGATGATGTCCGGCGGATCGAAGCCGGCCTCCTCGGTCAGGAGCCGGTACGCGCGCTGGCAGATCTGGACCTTGCGTTCCACCGTGTCCGCCTGGCCGCGCTCGTCGAACGCCATCACCACGACACCCGCGCCGTACCGCTTGATGAGGCGGGCCTTCGCCAGAAACTCGTCCGCGCCTTCCTTGAGGCTGATCGAATTGACGACCGCCTTCCCCTGCACGCATTTGAGCCCCGCGACAACCACCGACCAGCGCGAGCTGTCGATCATCACCGGGATCCGCGCCACGTCCGGCTCGGTCGCGATGTACTTGAGGAAGGTCGTCATCGCCTGCCCTGAATCGAGCATGGCTTCGTCCATGTTCACGTCGATCAGGTTCGCGCCGCCCCGTACCTGATCGAGGGCCACCTCGGCGGCGCCCGCGAAGTCGCCGGCCTCGATCAGACGCGCGAAGCGCGCGGAGCCCGTGACGTTGGTCCGCTCACCGATCATCTGGAAGTTGCTGTCGGGCCGGATCGTCAGCCTCTCGAGGCCCGCCAACTGCGTGTGCGGCTCCCCCGTGCGGGCCGGCACGCGCGGCGCCAGGCCGTCGACCGCCGCCGCGAGGGCGGCCACATGATCCGGCGTCGTCCCGCAGCAGCCGCCGACGAGGTTCACGAGTCCACTTTCCGCGAACTCACGGAGGAGCGCGGCGGTGATCTCCGGCACTTCGTCGTATTGACCGAAGGCGTTCGGGAGACCCGCGTTGGGATAGCAGCTGATGTACACCGGCGTGATCCGCGCGAGCTCGGTGAGATACGGACGCATGTCGCGGGCGCCGAGCGCGCAGTTGATCCCGATGCTGAAAGGCCGCGCATGCGCCACCGACGTCCAGAACGCGTCGATCGTCTGGCCCGACAGCGTGCGGCCGCTGCGGTCGGTGATCGTCATCGACAACATGATGGGAAGCGTCACGTGCTGCTCGTCGAACACGTTCTCGGCCGCCAGGATGGCGGCCTTCGCGTTGAGCGTGTCGAAGATCGTCTCGATGAGCAGCACGTCGCAGCCGCCGTCGACGAGGCCACGCACCTGCTCGACGTAGGCCTCGTGCAGCTGGTCGAACGAGATGGCCCGAAACGCGGGATTGTTGACGTCAGGAGACATGGACAGCGTCCGGTTCGTCGGCCCGATGGCGCCCGCCACCAGTCGCGGCTTCCCGGGCGTACGTCTCGTCCACTCCGCCGCCGCGCGCTTCGCCAGGCGCGCCGCCTCGACGTTCAGCTCGTAGACGATTGCCTCGAGGCCGTAGTCGGCCTGCGACACCGCGGTGCCGTTGAAGCTGTTGGTCTCGATGATGTCGGCCCCCGCGGCGAGGTACTCATGATGAATCTCCTCGATGACGTCGGGACGGGTCAGGACCAGCAGATCGTTGTCGCCACGGAGATCACGGCGGTGACCGCTGAAGCGCTCGCCCCGGAATTCCTGCTCCGGCAGCATGCGACGCTGAATCATGGTGCCCATGGCGCCGTCGAGGATGATGATGCGCGTGGAGGCCAGCCGGTCGAGCAGGTGGCGCGTGGATTCCGATTCAGCCATGCAGTCTCCCGCGAGGCGCCCGTCCGAATAACCCCGAACGGGCTCCTCGTAGTGCGCGTCGCGCGGGGTGCTTCGCTGAACGCCCTCGGAGTTTCGCGGGCAAAGCCAGCTTACCAGGAGCGGGTTCAGATGTCTCGGACACGCTCCCGGCGCGGAGGCGCGTTCTTGTTGGGCCGCGGCGCTCCGCGGTGTTCCTGCTCCGCCGTGCAGGCTTGCGCCCGCTCGCGACGAGCACCGTGAAGGGATCCCCTCTGTGGCGCGCGCCTACGCCGATTCTGACGTCTTCGAGTCCGGCACCGGCGAGCAGCGCTTCGAGCCGATCATCGTCGAAGCCAAGCCACCGATCCCCGAGCCGCGTCTTCACCCAGCCCTGGGCGTGCGCGCGCAAGTCCAGGACGAGCACGCGGCCGAGGGGCACGATGACGCGCGCCGCCTCCGCGACCGCGCGCGCCGGATCTTCCGCGTGGTGCAGCGCCTGCGACAGCATCGCAACGTCCACGGCGCCATCGTCGAGCGGAAGCTCCTCGATCTCGCCGCGTTTCCAGACGATGTTGGAGGCGCGCCGGCGTCTGGCGAGCGCGCGCGCGCGGCGAAGAACGGCATCGGAGCGATCGACGGCAATCACGTCGCGCGCCCAACGCGCCGCCTCGATCGTGAGATAGCCTTCACCACACCCGAGGTCGGCGACCCGGAGCGGCGGCAGCAGATGGCCGAGCGCCCGGGCCCACGCGGCCCAACTCCGTCCCGGCACCAGCTGGGTGTGCTCATCGCCACGAGTCTCGAAGTTCTCCCGGCGCACTCGCAGGACTTCCTGCAGCCGCGCCTCGTCGGCGCGTGACGCCACATCGCCCTGGGCCGCGAATTGGTCGCGCAGCAGATGGTGAACGCCCGAAAGGCACCCGTTGTTCTCCGCGTCGGCCGCACGGTAGTACGCGAATCCGCCGTCGCGCTCCTCCGCCACCAAGCCGGCGTCCTTGAGCAGCCCGAGATGGCGCGAGACACCCGACTGCGCGATGCCGAGGATGCGGGTCAGCTCGCTTACGTTGAGCCGATGCGCGCTCAGGAGCCGCAAGATGCGCAGCCGCGCCTCGTCGCCCAGGATCCGATAGAGGCTGGCGGCCTCTTTCATATCTATAAATCTACATGCGTTGATGGTGCTGGGGCAAGACCGGGAGTCGACCGTCGGCCCGCGACCATCGGTGCCCGCTTCAGTCGCGCCTGCGCCGCTCGGTGCAGCCGAGCGTCTGAAACCGCCGCATCGGCCGCAGCGGTCGACCAGATTCGTGAACTCCGCAGGATCGACGAAACGCCTCCACCCTCGGCCGTACGACTTCGCCACCTCGACCAAGAACGACGCAGTCTCGGCGATGCCGGTTTCGTGGCTGGCGCCCGATGCCGACCCGGGGCACCGCGACTTCGGTCGTGATGGCGAGAACCTGCTTGAGGAGCATTGAGCGGTCGTCGGGAGGAGGCGCGCGCGTTCGGGCGTTCCGCAGCGTAAGCGCCACCAGCTAGGGGCGCGGGGTTGAGATGGCGGCAAGGTGCGCGGCCCGTCAGCGCTTCAAGCAGCCGCTTGCACGCGTCCGACTGAAGCCGCCAGTAGCGAGGCCCGTTATCAGGGCTGGCACGCAAGCCCTTGAGCCTCCGGAACGTCGCTTTGATTCGGGTCAGACCGTACCTTTGGAGCTCTCCAG
>JACPPN010000131.1 GCA_016190995.1 Acidobacteriota bacterium
CACGAAGGAGGTGTTCCAGCACGAGGAAGGGCTGATCGACTATCTGAAGAAGATCGTTGCCGAGCGCGGAGCCAAGCCGGTTCACGAAGCGCCGTTCGTACAGGTCCGCGAGAGCGGGCCGCGCCTCGACCTCGTGCTCCAGTGGACCGAGGCCACCGACGAGCACGTGCGGAGCTACGTAAACGGCATTCCGACCGGCTCCGGTGGAACACACGAGAACGGGCAGCGCGCGGGGCTCGGGAAGGCCGTGCGCAACTTCATCGATACGCACGGCCTCTCCCCGAAGGGCGTCAGCCTCACGGCCGAAGACATCCGCGAGGGGCTCGTCGGCATCCTCAGCATCTTCGTCCAGCAGCCGCAGTTCCAGGGGCAGACGAAGGATCGTCTGAACAATCCCGAGCTCGTGTCGGTCGTCGACGGGATGGTGCGGCCGGCGCTGGAGCACTGGCTGAATCACACCATCAGCGCGGCCGAAGCGATTGTGGCGCGCATCATTCTGGCGGCGCGGGCGCGCGAAGCGAGCCGCGCGGCCGGGCAGGAAGTCTCGCGCAGGAGCGCCTCGTCAAACCGTCTGAACCTGCCGGGCAAGCTCTCCGACTGCACGTCGCCCGGCGCCGACACGAGCGAGCTGTTCATCGTCGAAGGCGACTCGGCCGGAGGGTCGGCGAAGCAGGGGCGCGACCGCACACGTCAGGCGATTCTGCCGCTGCGCGGCAAGGTGCTCAACGTCGAGAGCGCGTCGCTCTCGAAGGTCCTGGAAAACAAGGAGCTGTCGGACCTCGTCACCGCACTGGGCTGCGGCCTCGGCAGAACCTTCGATCTCTCGCGGCTCCGCTACGGAAAGGTCATCATCCTCGCCGACGCCGATTCTGACGGGCATCACATCGCGACCCTGCTCCTCACGTTCATCTACCGGCACATGCCACAGCTCATGGCGGCGGGGAAAGTGTTTCTGGCGCAGCCGCCGCTCTATCGCATCGACATCGGCAAGGAGACGTTCTGGGCGCTGGACGAGGCGCATCGGGAGGCCATCCTCAAGCAGCAGACCCGCAGCAACGGCCGCGTGAAAGCGGAGATCACCCGCTTCAAGGGGCTCGGCGAGATGATGCCGAAGGTGCTGTGGGAGACGACGCTCAATCCGAGGACGCGGCGCCTGCTGCGCGTCGAGATTGCCGATCAGATCGTGACCGACCGGATCATCAACGAGCTGATGGGCAAGGACCCCTCCGCGCGGTTCCGTTTCATCATGGAGCGCGCGGAGGAAGCGCAGGAGCTGGACGTGTGAGCCCGCGTCAACGCGCGCCTGAACCGCTCAGGCGTCGCGCGGAAGGAGCCGCGGCGTGCCCCTGATCGACACCGCGCCGAAGTGACGCAGATCGAGGGTCGCGATCGCCTGCGCCCGCCGCCGCTCGGCGATGGTGATGACGGCGGCATCGACCAGACCGAGGTTCAGCGATCGGTAGCGACGATGGATCTCGGCCGCGCGCGCGAGATCGGCGTCGCTTCCCCAGTCGATGTGAAAGACGCCTTCCGCCAGATCCGATAGGAACGCGTCCTGGGCCGCTCTTCCAAGCTGCGACCCGAGCAGATAGTCGACTTCCGGGAGCACCGCCCAGGGAAGCAGCCAGTCATCCGGATCTTCATCGTAGAGCGCCTTGAGATCGGCGTGGTGCCGGTCGCTGCGGTCGATGAGCGCGAGGATGGCACCGGTGTCGGCCACGATCATCGGCGGGATCGCCCCATGCCGGCGAGCAGCTCCTCGGCGCGCTCACCGAGATCCGTACGGCCGCTCGCGAAGGCCCCGATGCTGCGGGGCTTGCGGCGGGTGCCGTGCCGGGCCGTATATTCGGCGACCGCTTCCCGGACGAGCAGGGCGGGGGCGCAGCCGCGCGCGCGGGCGATCCGGCGCAGGCGCTGGTACTCGGTGACATCGAGGTACACGGTGGTCTTCTGCGTGCGCGCCATATATGGCACCATAGCACAAGCCGCGTCGCCGCGCAACGCCCGTGAGCGTCAGATCCCGCCGGGCGTGTCGTGCCACGCGATGTAGCGCGAGTGCCGTGACACGCAGAAACCGGCCCTCACTGCTGGTGCCGGGCGACCCGGCTCGCGGGGAGTTGGAGCGGAACCCTACACAGACTCGGAAATCCCGGGCCACCTGAGATCCCCCTAATCACCCTCGGTCCATGAGCTTGGCTCGGCTTGGCTGAGGTTCAGGGCTTGGCATCCCTCTTGCCCTTTGGCTGAGCCGTGCGTCGGTTTCGCGCTCGGCCGACCTCACGAATGTCCGCGCCTCGCGCGGCGGGAGGGAAGCCCGATGTGGAGCTACTTCGAAAAGGGCGGACCGGTCATGTGGCCGCTCCTCGCCTGCTCGATTCTCGGTGTGACGGTGGCGATCTGGCGCGCCGTTGTCATCTGGCGCGCGGGCCACGACGTACCTGAGTTGATGAAGCAACTACGCGCGGCGCTGCTCGAAGGGGACGTGCAGGCCACAATCGCAGCCTGCGAGGAATCGCCGGGACCCGTCGCAGCCATCGTCAAAGCGGGACTCGTGCGCTTCGGACGCCCCAAGGACGAGATCGAGCTGGCCTTGCAGGACGCCTCGGCGCACGAGCTGGCATTGCTCGAGCACGGCCTGCCATGGCTCGCCACGGTTGCGATGATCGCGCCGCTGCTCGGGTTCCTTGGGACGGTGACCGGGATGATCAACTCCTTCGAAGCGCTCGCGGCGGTGGGTCTCAACAATCCCGCGGCCGTGGCGCGGGGCATCTCCGAGGCGCTCATCACCACGGCCGCGGGCCTGATGATCGCCATCCCGATCCAGATGGCCTACAACTACTTCGTGACGCGCGTCAACGCGCTGGTGCGCAACATGGAGGCTGCGGCGAACCTCCTGCTCGAAGCGCTCGCGGAAATCAAGAGTCGCAAGGAGCCAGCCGTCGGCGCCGCGCGGGCCAGTTGACATCCGGCTGCGACGCTTGTGGCGGACGAGGACGAGCATGCATCTGCCCCGCAGCGCACGCCGCTTCGGAGCGGTCATTCCGACCGCGAGCATGGCGGACATCGCCTTCCTGCTGATCATCTTCTTCATGGTGACGACGGCGTACAGCCTCGATCGGACGGCGATGGAGCTGCCCGAGACGCGCCGGCAGGAGCAGGTCGAAAAAGGAGCCGCGATCATCGCGATTGCGCGCGACGGCCGACTCCGGTTTTCGGCCGGCAATGAGGACACGCACGCCGTGGGGGACTCGCAGGCCTTGGCCGCGGAAATCCGCGCCGTGGCGGCGTCCAATTCATTGCATCCCTTCTCGATCAAGGCGGATCGCGAGGTGCACTACCGCGTCATCGACGAGGTGCTGGAGGAGCTGCGCGCGAGCGGCGCCCGCAACGTGACGCTTCTCTCGCGCGCGGAGGACGAGCGATGAACCTCCGCCGCGGCCAGGTCCCCGCAGAAATCCCGACCGCCTCGATGGCCGATGTCGCCTTCCTGCTCATCATCTTCTTCCTGGTGGCGTCGTTCTACAGCGTGACGCGCGGCATTCAGTTCTCGCTGCCGAAGCACGATCAGGCGGCGCTCACCTCCGAGCCCGAAGCGGCGGTGCTCATCGAGATCGCGGCTGACGGAGCGCTCCGCGTCGATCGTCGCCCGATGCGGCTCGAGGAGTTGCAGTCGTACCTCGGGCCAAAGCTCGAACGCAACCCGACGAAGTCGGTGATCCTGCAGACCTCGCTCGACGCGCCGTACTTCCGGATGACGGACGTGTTCGACGAGCTGAAACTGGCGGGGGTCTCGAACCTGGTGATCCCGACGAGCACCGAGCTGCTGATGTACGGCCTTCAGCCGATCAGGTAAGGGACGAGGGCATTCATGGACAGAGCGGCGCACCACACCTCGTCCGCGGAAGTCGAGATCGAGCTCGCCGCGCGATGGATGGGGTCGGAGCCTGCCGATCGACGCCTCCTCGCGTGGGCGCTCGCCGGAGCGATCGTGCTGCACGCGACCGTCCTGTTCGCACATCTCCCTGGATGGCGCTCGAAGCCGGTGCGCGTGGATGCGCCGCGCGCGGTCGGGATGCAGGTCCAGTTTCTGAGACCGCCTGCGCCGCCACCGCCCGTTGAGCAGAAGGCCGAGCCGAAATCGGTCAAGAAGATCCCACGACCGGATCCGACCCCCGACGAACCGGAGCCGGAGGTGGCACCGCCCCAGCCGCCGGCCGAACCGATCGCAGCGGTCGCGCCGCAACCGGGCCCCGTGCGCGTGCAGCCAGGTCAGGGCCCTGGACTCATCAAACGCGTCGAGCCGATCTACCCGCCGGTGGCGCGCGCCGCCCAGATTCAGGGGACCGTGGAGCTGGATGCCATCATCAGGCAGGACGGAACCGTCAACGACATCAAGGTGCTGCGCTCGGCAAACAAACTGCTCGAGCAGTCCGCGGTCGAGGCGGTGCGCCAGTGGCGCTTCACGCCGGGACCCTACGATGTGGTCCTGACCGTGACGGTGAATTTCGTCTTGAAATAGCCAGGTCGATCAAACCCTTTACCACAGAGGACACGGAGGGCACAGAGGAAACCTTAGTGCCCCGTCGCCGAAGTACGGCAACGTATTGTCGCCGTATTTCGGCGACGGAGCACTTAGCGGAACTCTGTGAGCGCTGTGCGCTCTGTGGTGAGCCTCCTTCACCACAGAGACACAGAGGGCACAGCGTCGATCCGTGCTTGGCATCGTTTTCGTCCCCGTGCCTTCGGTGGTCTCTGTAGAAGAAACGCTTGAGAACGTGTTTTCCCGACAAGAAAGCGTTTGTTCTACTAGATCGGCGGGCCCGACGGCCCCGCCGCTAGCGCGGACGCGCACCCGTTTGGTTGCGGGGCAGCCGCGCTGTGTTCTCTGTGGTAAGCGTTCGCGCAGGGAATGTCCGAGGATCGTTACCGCGCCGAGGATGAGGGCACAGGACGATGGCCGGCGGCTGCGCGGCGGTGTTCGAAGAAGCGCGCACAGGCGCGCTCGAAGCGTGAGGCGAGGGCGCGGCCGACCTCCGGCGGCACCGGGCCGATGCGCTTCCACGCCACCTGCGCGCGCTTGACGTCCTCGGCCGCGTTCCGCCACTTGGCGTCCTGGTCGATACGCCCGCCAATGGTGTTGGCGGCCAGGGCCTCGCGCAGCTGCACGGCCAGGATCGCGACAGGCGACGCATTCGGATCGGGCACGGGCCCCGTGGCCTTGATGTGGCCTTCGACCAGCACGCAGAGCTGTTCCATCTTCCGGCGGTTCGCCTCGAAATCCAGATCGGTGCCGCGAAACGCCTCACGGTAGGTCGTCGCGATCGCCTGGACCGCCGTGGTGAACCGCCGTTCGAGCGGCTCGCCTCGATCGCGGGGCAGCGGCGGAAGCTTCACCCAGCGCTCGCGGACGGATCGCACGCGCGCGGCGAGATCGGCGGGGGCCGGAGGCATGGGGGCGTCCTGCGGCGGGACGAGGGCTTCCAGGTCGCTCAGGATCGCTTCGCGATCGCTGATCGTCGCCGACAACTGCAGCTCGTCGCGCCGCGCATGACGCTCGAAGAACTGATCGCATGCGGCACGGAAGCGCTGCCAGATCGCTTCGGACTTCTTCTTTCGCACCGGGCCGACGGTCCGCCACTCGGCCTGCAGGCGCCGCACCTCCGCCGCCGCGGCGTCCCAGTCGGTGGTGGCGGCGAGATCCTCGACGCGCGCGCAGAGCGCCTCCTTTCGCGCCAGATTGTGCGCCCATTCCTCTTTCCGTTTCGCGAGATCTTCCTGACGCCGCGTGAAGAAGCGGTCACACGACCCGCGGAACCGTTTCCAAATGCCCTTCGCATGCTGCCGGGGAACCGGCCCGATGGTCTGCCACTCCGCCTGCAGCCGCTTCATCTCGTCAGCGGTGTGGATCCAGTCGGTCGACTCCGTCAGGGCCTCGGCGCTGGCGCACAGCGCTTCCTTGCGGCGGAGATTCTCGGCGCGCTCCCCGGCCTGCTGCGCGAAATGCGCCTCGAGGCGCGGCCAGAGCTGATCGTGCGCCGCCTTGAAACGCCGCCACAACGCCTGCGCCCGGCTGCGCGGCACGGCGCTCGCGGCGCGCCATTCGCTCTGAATCTGACGGAGCGCTTTCGCCGCCTCGTCGAGGTCCTCCACCTGCAGCAGCGCCTCGGTGCGCACGCACAGCTGCTCCTGAATGGCCGCATTCGCCCAGCGCTGCCAGTCATCGGCCTCGCGGAGCTCGCGCAGCCGCGCCCCGAGCTTTCCGCGCACGGCCTTGAGGCGCTCGCCGACCGGCTCGCGGTCCGGCGTCGCCGGCAGCGAGCCGGGATCGTCCAGCGCGGACTTCAGATCCCGCATCATGCGGTCCGCTTCCTTGAGCGTCAGGTTCTCGGCCTCGCTGCGCTGCTCGACGCGCTCGCACAAGTGCTGCAGCCTGACCAGATTGTCGCGCTGGCGCCGCGCCTGCTCCGTGCGCTCGTGATCATCGCGCTCGGCCAGGCGCCGTCGTGCGGCCTCGAGCCGCGCCTGCAGATCCGGATCGCTCAGGCGACGTGAGACGTCCTCCCACTCGAGCACCAGAGCGCCCCAGTGTTTCCGGAGCTCGGCATCAATCGGCGCCTCGGCCAGCCGATCGGCGGTGTCCGCGAGCTCGATCAGCCGGCTGCGCGCCGCGGCCTCCGCCCGCGCGTGCTCGCGCCGCCCGACGGCGTTGTCACGTGCCTCAGCGAAGCGCGAGGCGAGCCGCGCATCCTGGGCAGCGGGTATCGGGCCCAGCTGATCCCACGCGCGGTCGAGCTCCTCGAGTCGCTCGGACAGATCCTCGGGTCCGATCGCTTCGATCTGCTCGCAGAGAATGATTCGGGCCGCGCGATCCCGCGCGAGCGCCTCGGCGCGACGGTCGCGCTCGATGCGCGCCTGCTCGCTCGAGACAATGCGCGCCTGGACGCGCGACACCGCGTCGTTGAAACGCCGGACGAGATCCGGATGCGGCTGTTCCACTTCGGCCCAGTCCGCCTGCAGGAGACGAAGGCGCTCAGCCCGATCCTCGGCGTCGGCCGACGCAGCAAGGGACTCCGCCGCGCCACACAGACGCCGCGCCTGCTCCTGAGGATCACCCGCCTCGACAGCGGTTGCCGCCGGGACCACCTGGCCCGTCGCCTCGAGCAGCGCCCGCGCGCGGCGCGCCGCGGCTTTCTGCCGCGCCCGGTTTGCAATGGTCTTCAACGCATCCTGGTCCGCGATCCGATCGAGCGCGGCCAGCGCGACGTCGCGATGCTCGGTCTTGATCGCGACCGCCACGAGCTCGGCGGGATCGTGCACCCGCGAGAGCGACTCGAGCCGGATCGAACCGGACGTCGCGTGCCGCGCAATCGACCCGAGGGCTTTCTGATCCGAAATTGCCGCGACCGCGCAGCGCCGGGCGGATTCGAGCTGCCCGGCCTTCGCGATCGAGACGAGCGCCTTCTGGTCCCCCATGTGCGCGAGGGCCGTCACCGCCGCGTCGCTCGCCTCGCCTCGATCGCGCGACGCGAGCTCGATCAGCAGGCGTGACGCCTCGCCGCGAACGTACTCGTCCGAATCGACGCGGGCGACTTCGGCAAGCGTCTCAGGATCGTCGAGCTTGCGAACGGCCGCACGCCGTACGCGCGCGTCGCCGTCCTCACGCGCGATCGACTGCAGCAGATCTCGATCCTGCGGATCGAGCTCTTCGACGGCCGCCTCGCGAACGCCGGCGTCCGAGTGCTTCCAGCGAGGCTGCGGCTTGAATCGGTCCAGAAAGGCCATGTTGGGATCTGATCAGAGGGACGGATGGGGTACCCCTGCCACAAGCGCGCTAGACATCTTCTAAAGCCAATGTCCTTTACAAGTAAAGCAAGTTTTCGTCGGTGCGGCTTTAGTCCGACGTGCCAGGTTTAATCCCACCGCCTTTCAGGCGGTCG
>JACPPN010000022.1 GCA_016190995.1 Acidobacteriota bacterium
GCCATAGCCTTGGCGGAGGCGGTTAGCCGGACCCGAAGGAGACTCGAAGATCGATGAACGAAAACGCCCGATCCGTCACGTTTGCGCTCGACCGCCCGAAGCTCGCCGAGCTCGATCGCTTCCAGCGAGCCGCGCTCGCGACGGGGGTCGCGGCGCTCCTCGTGTCGGCGGTCGGCGCGCGCTTCAGTCCCGCGCAGTTCTTCCACTCGTACCTGATCGGCTACATGTTCATCGTCGGTCTGACGCTGGGATGTCTCGCGATCCTGATGCTGCAGCACTTGTCGGGGGGCGCATGGGGACTCGTCATCCGCCGTCCGCTCGAGTCCGCCACCCGCACGCTGCCGGTCGTCGCCATCCTGTTCGTTCCGATTGCGATCGGCCTGACCGACCTCTATCCCTGGGCGCGCGCGGACGAGGTCGCGAAAGACGGTCTGCTGCAGGCAAAGCGCCTCTATCTCAATCCGGTCTTCTTCTTCATCCGGGCGACGGTCTATTTCGCCGGCTGGATGGCGTTCGCCTACTGGCTGAATCGGCTCTCGCGGCAGCAGGACGGCGCGGCGCCCCCTCCAGGGCGCCTGTTTCGCGTCGTCAGCGCGCCGGGGCTGCTCTTCTATGTCCTGACGGTCACCTTCGCCTCGATCGACTGGGTCATGTCGCTCACGCCCCACTGGTTCTCGACGATGTTCGGCGTGTTGTTCATGGGGGGACAGGTTCTCTCCGCGATGGCGTTCGTGATCGCGGTCCTCTTCCTGTTGTCCGACGCAGAGCCGATCTCGAGCGTCGTGACGCCCGCGCACTTTCATGATCTTGGCAAGCTGCTCCTCGCGTTCGTTATGCTCTGGGCCTACTTCTCGTTCTCGCAGCTTCTAATCATCTGGAGCGGGAACCTGCCGGAGGAGATTCCCTTCTATCTCGATCGCACACGAGGAGGCTGGCAATGGGTTGCGCTGCTGCTCGTGCTCGGTCATTTCGCGCTCCCTTTTTTCCTGCTGCTCTCGCGGGACCTCAAGCGCCATGCCCGCGTGCTGGCGAAGGTGGCGATTGCCCTGATGGTGATGCGGGTCATCGACTTGTTCTGGATGATCGCGCCGTCGTATAGCGGCGCCGCGTTTCGCGTGCACTGGCTGGACGTCGTGGCGCCGGCCGGGCTGGTGGGCCTTTGGCTGGCCGCGTTCGTGTGGCAGCTCAAAACGGCCCCGATCCTGCCGGTGAACGATCCCTACTTCCAGGAGGTCTTGCATGCGCAGCACTGACGTGGACGCGCCCGAGCTCGACAATTCCGACGTGCGTCACGAGTACAGCGACGTCCCGGTGCGCGCAATCTTGGGGTTCGGACTGGGCCTGGTCGTCGTTTCGGCCCTCATCAGCTTCCTGCTGTGGTTGTTGTTCGGGTACTTCGACGCCGAGGCGAAACGCGAAGACCCGCGCCCGCGGCCGCTCGCGCGACAGGCGCCCTCACCGCCGCCGCCGCGGCTGCAGGCGCTGACGCCGCCTGAGGGGCGCGGATTCGACGCCGCCCCACACGACGAGCTCATTCGGTTCCTCGAATCCGAGGAGAACCTGCTCGAAAGCTACGGCTGGGTCGATCGCGGGACGGGCACCGTGCGGATCCCCATCGAGCGCGCGATGGATGTGCTCGTTCAGCGTGGCGTTCCGACGCGGCCGCATGCCTCGCCACCGTCGCCCAATCGGGGCGGCGCAGTCGGCGAATCGAATTCGGGGAGGACGGTGGGGGTCGTCAAGCCATGAAGTCTGGAGCGTGCATCCGCAGGACGAGACAGCCGGTTGTGAGCCGCAGACTGCTGATGGCGATCCCTGTGCTCCTCGCCTGCGCGGGAGAGGCATGGGCGCAAAAGGAGCCGCCGCGTGACGTGTCGGCCGCCGACGTCCGGCCCGCGGCGCTGGTCGGCGTCGGTCTCGATCAAAAGCTCGGCGAGCGGGTCCCGCTCGATGCCGTCTTTCGTGACGAGACGGGTCGTGACGTCAGGCTCGGGGAGTACTTCGGCGCCAGGCCGGTCGTCCTGACGCTCGCGTACTACGAATGCCCGATGCTCTGCACGCAGGTGCTGACCGATCTGGTGAGCGCGCTCAAGGTGCTCTCGTTCGACGTCGGGAAGGAGTTCACCGCGGTTACCGTCAGCTTCAATCCGAAGGAGAGGCCCGAGCTTGCGGCGGCAAAGAAAGAGCATTACATCGCGCGATACGGCCGTCCAGGCGCCGCGGATGGATGGCACTTTCTCACGGGCGATCAGGCGTCAATCGATCGCCTGACCGCCGCCGTTGGTTTCCGGTACTCGTACGATGAGCAGACGAAACAGTACGCGCACGCGACAGGCGTCATGATCCTGACGCCCGATGGCAGGCTCGCGCGGTATTTCTACGGTGTCGACTACTCCCCGCGCGACGTGCGGCTGGGATTGGTCGAGGCGGCGTCGCGGAGGATCGGTTCGCCCGTCGATCAGATTCTGTTGTTCTGCTATCACTACGACCCGACGAAAGGGAAGTACACGCTGCTCGCGCTCAATCTCGTCCGCCTCGGCGGGGTTGCGACCGTCGTGGCCCTCGGGACCTTCATCGTCGTCATGCGACGGCGGGAGAAGCGGGCACGGTCCGGGTCCGGCTGACCGCCTCCGCCGAAGCTCCGCGCGAAGGCGGAAGCCGGACACTACGACTCAGGATTCGGGGCTCGGGACTCGCGACGCGGGCCTCGGGCGTTGGGACTCGGGATTCGGAACTTGGGACTCAGGACTCAGGACAGACCAGGGACCAGGGACTCGGACTAGGGACTCGGGACTCAACTACGGACCCGGGACTCGGGACTTTGGTGACTCGACTCGGGACCCGGGACTCGGGACTCGGGACTTTGATTAATGTGGTCTGATCTCCCCCTCTTTCCGCAGCGCGCGTCGACGATGGCGGGACGCGTCGATGCGTTGTACTTCTTCTTGATCGCCGTCAGCGCGTTCTTCTCGCTCCTCATCGCCGGCCTGATCATCTCCTTCGCCATCAGGTTCCGTCGTCGTCACGACAGCGAGGTTGGCGCGCCCATTCACGGGTCGATGGCGCTGGAGCTCGTCTGGACCGTGATCCCGCTCGCCATCGTGCTCGTGATGTTCGTCTGGGGCGCGCGCGTGTTCTATGCGATGTCCCGCCCGCCCGCGGGCGCGCTCGAGGTGTACGTCACCGGCAAGCAGTGGATGTGGAAGTTTCAGCACCTCGACGGTCAGCGCGAAATCAACGAGCTGCACGTCCCCGTCCGCCGGCCGGTCCGTCTGACGATGGGCTCCGAAGACGTGATCCACAGCTTTTTTGTGCCGGCCTTCCGCGTGAAGGCCGACGTCGTTCCCGGCAGGGTGACGACGCTGTGGTTCGAGGCGATCGCGCCCGGACGCTATCACCTGTTCTGCGCGGAGTACTGCGGCACGAAGCACTCCGGCATGACCGGCTGGGTCGTCGCCATGGAGCCGTCCGACTATCAGGCGTGGCTGAGCGGCGGTGCCGCCGAAGGGTCGCTGGCGGCGGCCGGCGAGCGGCTGTTCCAGAGCCTTGCGTGCAACACCTGTCATCGACCGGATACGCAGGGACGCGGCCCGGTGCTCGACGGGCTATTCGGAAAACAGGTGCTGATGGCGAACGGCCAGACGATCGTCGCGGACGAGAACTACATTCGCGAATCGATCATGCAGCCGAGCGTGAAGGTCGTTGGGGGGTTCCAGCCTCTGATGCCGACGTTCCAGGGCCTCGTCACCGAAGAAGGCGTCCTTCAGCTGATCGCGTACATCAAGTCGCTCGGGCCGACGAAAGGACCCGAACCGGCCGGACGAACCGAGGGATCGGACGCGGCGAAGCCGCCGCCGGCGGGTGGACGGACACGATGATGAATAGTCGACCGTTGACCTTGATGCGTCAAAACGAACGCTCTGGTCGCACACGTTGCTGCCGTAGCGTCCGGCTTCAGCCGGACCTCATCCGGCTTTTGAGCGTGTGAAAAGAAGCTCTCACCGCAGAGAACGCAGAGCGCGCGGAGGAACGATTTTCAAAGAATCTGGCTCCGCGTCCTTCGCGCCCGCGGTGATGGCTTTTGTTCATAAGCTCTTCAGCTGGACCCGCGGGCGGCGTCCGTATGGAATCGACGGACCACTCGTGGTGAGATGAACGATGGGGCTCACGGCCGCCGCCTGTTCCGTATTCGGACGGCGTGATCACGGGTCCGGCTGAAGCCGGACACTACGACAAACTGTCGACCTCGTACGAAGCTTCGACGCCACCGAGGCATCGTTCCTACTCGTCGGTTTGAGGTGAAGCTTCGTTACAGGAATCCGAGAAACATGACCACCGTCAGCACCAGCACCGTGATCGCCGAACCTCGCCAGCACTACCTGAACGCCAATTACGGGGTGAAGTCCTGGCTGCTCACCCGCGACCACAAGCGCATCGCCCTGTTGTATCTCGCGTCGGTGACGCTCATGTTCTTTCTGGGCGGCTTCTTCGCGCTCCTCGTCCGGCTCGAGCTCCTCACGCCCGCCGGCGATCTGATGGAGTCGGAGACCTACAACAAGATGTTCACGATGCACGGCGTCGTGATGATCTTCTTCTTCATGATTCCCGCCATCCCGACCGTGCTCGGCAACTTCCTCGTGCCGATGATGATCGGCGCGAAGGATCTCGCCTTTCCCAGGCTGAACCTGGCGAGCTGGTACATCTTCATGCTCGGCGGGGCCGTAGGCTTGTGGGCGGTGTTTACCGGCGGCGTCGACACCGGCTGGACCTTCTACACGCCGTACAGCACGATCGCCTCGAACACCAACGTCATCACGACGGCGGTCGGCGCCTTCATTGCGGGCTTCTCCTCCATCCTGACCGGCCTCAACTTCATCGTCACGATCCACCGGATGCGCGCGCCGGGCATGACGTGGTTTCGGTTGCCGCTCTTCATCTGGTCGCATTACGCGACGAGCCTGATCATGGTTCTCGCGACACCCGTGATCGCGGTCACGCTGCTCCTCGTCGCGCTCGAACGCGGATTCGGGTTCGGGTTCTTCAATCCGGCGCTCGGCGGCGACCCGGTCCTGTTCCAGCACCTGTTTTGGTTCTACTCGCACCCGGCGGTCTACATCATGATCCTGCCGGCCATGGGGGTCGTCAGCGAGCTGGTCGCCGCCTTCTCGCGTAAACGCGTCTTCGGGTACACGTTCGTCGCCTTCGCGAGCCTGGCGATTGCGGTGATCGGCTTTCTGGTCTGGGGCCATCACATGTTCGTCAGCGGCCAGTCGGTATATGCCGGGATGATCTTCTCGCTGCTGAGCTTCCTCGTCGCCATTCCCTCCGCGATCAAGGTCTTCAACTGGACCGCGACGATGTACAAGGGATCCATCTCGTTCCAGACCCCGATGCTGTTCGCCTTCGGGTTCATCGGGCTGTTCACCATCGGCGGGCTGACCGGCCTCATGCTGGCCACGCTCGCCATTGACTTGCACGTCCACGACACTTACTTCGTCGTCGCACACTTTCACTACATCATGGTCGGCGGCGTGATGA
>JACPPN010000114.1 GCA_016190995.1 Acidobacteriota bacterium
GTAATCACAAATCGACGGTCTGCGAAGCGTCAAGGAAAAAGATCCCGGCGAAGTTCGCACGCGCTTCGTGGCGCATTTCGGCCGGCAGGGCACGGCCCTCCTCGAAGCCGCCGCCACGGCGCCAGCGGGGGCACGAACACGCTTGAGCTGACGGATTTCCGGCAACTTTGTCGGAGTCTCGGAAGAATCGGCCTCACGAGGCAGAAGGTCGCCAGGGGCGATGCGCCGCTTGACGGATCTCAAATGTCTCCTTTGGGTCACTTGCGGCCGAAAAGTGGTGAGCTGCCCGCGTCCGTGCGAGATGGCGGCCAAGGCGTGGCAACGTTGCGTCTTTGCTGCTCGAAAGCCGCTCTCACGCCCGTCCAGCGCGCCGGTCCGGAAGCCCACAGGCGCCCGAAGTCGGAGCGGTGGCCGTTGGCCTCGCCGGTTCACGATGATTTTGCGCGCTGTTCGGGAGATCCGCCGGAGCCCAGGCGTCGCGCGCCAACGCTATGGCACGCGTCGTGCCAGTCAAGCACGCGTTCGCGCACCCCTCGGTGAACATTTGAGGTCGTGAAGGAGAGAAGGCAGAGCTATGCCCTACCAGATCGACGTTCCTCGTGAAGCAGGTTCGTGCACACAACAGCAAACACGTGGACTTTCGTGGCTGGTTTCGCGCCTGCGCGCGGATTTCTATCTGGGAAGAATCAGGCCGGGCGATCGCCTTCCGCCTGTCCGCGAGCTGGCGCGGCAGCTTCGCATCTCTCCGACGACAGCGCTCGGCTTCTACACGCGCCTGCAGGATGAAGGGCTCGTCGATGGACGTGAGCGCAGCGGCACCTATCTGCGCGGGTTCGGAGTCGGCTCTGGGCGCAGCCCGCGCGAAGAGCGGTTGTTCGAGATATGTGCCGGCCTGACGAGAAAGCTGTCATTGCTCGGCGTCTCTCCATCTGAATTCGCCAGGCTTCTCATGCGCCACAACGGTTTGTGCGAGCCGCAAGTGAAATTCGGGATTGTATCGTGCCGCGAGTCGAGCGAGCTGCTGGAACAGGAGTTGAGAAAACGCCTGAGGTTCGCGCTGCCCTTGGTGCACCTGCTGACGCCGACAGACGAGCATCAGGCGCGCGAGCGCCTGCACCGCGACCCGACAATTCGGTGCCTGTTGACCACGTACCTGTTCTCGTCGTACGCGCTCAACCTCGCGCGCGATTTCGGTATCGACGTGATCCTGGTACGCTTTGGCCCGAAGACGGCGCGCATGCTCGAGCCACCCGCAACCGGTAAGCGGTACATCATCACGCGCGACGCTGATTTTGCCGAGGCCTTTCGCCGCCTCGCCTGTGCGGCCTGCCAGGACCAGAGCTGCCCGGTTGTTGTTGCCGCGCTCTCGGAACCGGATCGGCTGGAAGGCATCGGGCTGCAAGCGGACGAAGTCTACGCATCGCCGGTGTGCGTAGACGAGGTCAGCGCCCTCTACGGTCAGTCGAAGAGGGTGTCGGTGCTGCCGACCGAGATCTCTGACGAGAGCGTGAGCGATATTCTCTTCCGGCACATGTTCGACCAACCGCAGACATCGGGGGCGGCGCTCTCCGCCACATAGCCCCCGAGTGGCGATTGCGCGCACACCTCTATCCGTCGCTCTTGCGCTCCGGCACCCGAAAGTTCCTGGTGGGGTACGAGGTGCGCGGCTCCCCGCGTCTGACGCCCGAAGCCGGCGTCTCGCGGCCGCATCACACCTCCTCGAATGAACGCCGGTTAGTCAGGGAGGGGCGGTTGCGGGCCTGGGATGATCCCCGCGATGTCCGGATCCTCGCCGGCAGGGTGTGCAGAGGGCGCCCCGCGCCGTGCCTTCGCCTGCTGCCGGCGTTCGGCTTTGTGCTTTTGCTTCTCCAGGCGAGCTTTTTCCTTTTCCCGCTTCAGGTGCGTTGGCCGGCCTCGGTTTGCCACGGCTGAACCTCCTCTGCTCTGTCGCGTCACGGTTCGATCGCCACGTCTGGCGCACGCTGTGACGATGACGCGCACAGCAGGCCGGCGCGGCGTCAAACAGCATCGAGCATACCATAAGGTCGCCGGCCGGTGCGGATGCGCACGTCGCGCGGCGCGCAACTCCTAATCTCTTAGTTGACATCTCACCCCGCGGACCGCATGATGAGGCCCGCCTGATCTGTTCGGAAGGTCAGGCAGTGAGGCTTCCCGTGCCACGGCGACGATCACCCACGCTCACCGACGGCGAGATCCGCTTGATGCGTGTGCTCTGGGGTCGCGGGCCGGCCACGGTTGCCGAGGTCGTCGCGGGGCTCACCGAGCGCCCGAGACCCGCCTACAACACGGTTCAGACCATGTTGCGCATCCTCGAGCGGAAGAATCACATCTCGCACGAGCAGCGCGGCCGCGCGTTCGTCTATCGTCCGCTCATCAAGGAACGGGACGCGCGCCAGCGGGCGATCCGGTATTTGCTGGCGAGACTGTTCAACGGATCACCGGAATTGCTGATGCTGAACCTGCTCGAGGACCATGGCTTCGACACCCACCAGATCGCCACGTTGAAGCGCGCCATCACCAGGCGCGAGCGGGAGGTGTGATGCGAGTCCATCTCGTGAACCCCAGCGACCTGTCTTTCGGGATTGCGGTGATCACGCCGCGGTGGCTCTACGTGCTGGCCTCCGCCACGCCCCGGCGTTTCGATGATCCGATTCTCGTGGACGAGACGCTCGAGCGCTTTGATCCGCAGCGTGTCGGCGCCGGCGACGTCGTCGGCATCGGGATTCATACGGGTAATGCGCGGCGCGGGTACGAAGTCGGCAGGCAGGCCCGCGCGCGCGGGGCGTTCGTCATCTTCGGGGGCGTACACGCGACGCTGTATCCGGATGAAGCGCGCGAGCTCGGCGACGCTCACAGCGTGGTGCAGGGCGATGGGGATGAAGTGTGGCCCCACGTCTTAGCGGATTGCCAAGCGGGCGTGCTGCTGCCGCGCTATGAGGGCGGGCGCATCGGCGGCGGATCGTTTCTTGCCGGCCGATGGGATCTCCTCCCGCGCGATCGCTACATGTGGGCCTCGGTCCAAACACTGCGCGGCTGCCCCAAGCACTGCTCCTTCTGCTCGGTGTGGAGGACCGATGGGCAGCGGCCGCGCACACGGGGCGCCGACGCGGTGGTCGAGGAGATCGTCCAGCTCCGGCGGATTGGATTCCGGTTCATCACGCTGGCCGACGACAACTTCTACCCGGTGACGAAGCAGGATCTCGACGCGGCGGTACGCCAGCGAAATACCGCGCGTCTCCAGGAGTTGGAGGCCATTCGCGACGAGCGTTTCGAGCTGATGGCAAAGCTGGCCGGGCTTCCAGACGACATGACGTTCTACACGCAGATCACGATGGAGGCCGCCGAAGATCCCGTGTTCCTCGACGCCATGCGGGCGGCGCGGATTCGAGGCGCGCTCGTGGGCATCGAATCGATCACGCCTGAGGGCCTGCGCGCGATTTTCAAGGATTTCAACTGCGCGGGGGACGCCCTGGCCGCCCGCCTCCAGCAGTTTCGCCAGCACGGCGTACACGTGCTCGGCTCGTTCATCTTCGGCCTCTCGACCGACTCGCCGCAGACGTTCGAGGCCACGGCGCAGCTCGCCGACCGTGCGGACATCGCCTTCGCGCAGTTCGTGATGTTGACCCCGCTGCCGGGCACCGTCGACTTCGAACGATGGGAAAAGAATCTCGGATCCGACCCGCCGCAGGTCGAAGGCACACCGGTCTCCCGCTACTGGCTCATTCCGCCGGCATCACGACCCAAGCTCTACATCCCCCACGCCACGATGAGCGCCGAGGAGATTCGCGCGCGCACCCAGCAGGTGTGGGACTGGTTCTACAGCATCCCGCTGGTCTGGAAACGCTCGCGGTGTGTGCGCTCGCTCAAAGCCCGTCTGGCGTTCGTTCTCATCTCGAAGCTGTACCGGCAGATGTACGCGAACACCGGGATCGCCACAGACAGCGCGCGTGAGGCGCGCGCCGCTCGGTGGGCGCGCTGGATCGCCAAACCTTGTCAGCGTCTCTTCATGGGCCGTCCGATGCCAAACCTCGTGGTGCCCATCTCGTCGCGCACCTAGGCAGCTTCTAAAGCCGATGTCGTGGCAAATGAAGCAAGTTTTCGTGGGTCCGGCTTTAGAAGCTGTCCTAGTAGGGGCGGCCGCAGAACGGCCGCCTACAGCGAAGGTGTGCCGCTTCCCCTCATTCTTGGCGGTTTGAGGCGCAGCTTCGCTGATGTCCCGAAGCTCCTGCGCCGACACCCGCCTTCAGCCGGACCAACCCGCCAGTCGTAGTGTCCGGCTTCAGCCGGACCCGGGCGCAGGTCGACGCGCGCGGCGCTCTCCATCCGGCCGTTCTGCACCGACTGGATCACGATGCCGACCAGCCACAAGAGTGCCAGCGACGCGATGACGGCCATCACGCCCCCGGCAGTCCCTCCGTCCCTGAACCCGAGTATCACCAGCAATCCGATCAGCGCAACAGCGGTCAGGACGAGAAAGACCATAGCCATGCGAGGTTCTTGCATCCGGTCAATGTACATCGGCTGCCCTCCCCCGCGCTTCCTCGAGGACTGAGTGTCGGGGCCTGAACGGACGAGTGCGTGCCTCAGACCTCATTCTCCTCGGTCCTCGGTCCTCGGTCCTCAGTCCTCAGTCCCCGCGGCTTCACGGACATCGACGTGCGGATGCTCGGCGGCGGTGATGAATGGTCGCAAATTTCCGTCCAGGCACCAGTGGTATGGGCGACGCTCGCCATGTACAAGCAGCGCGGCATCGACTGTTGACTGTCGACCGTCGACTACTAGTAGCGAAGGTTCGTCTGTTCCGGCAGTGTCTTGTCACTCGGCGGTTTGAGACGAAGCTTCGCTACTGATCCGACAACGCGACGCGTAGGGGCTGGCCTACGAGCTTCGCCGGGTCGGCCTGCTTTTTCGGCCGGAGCTTCTGCGCGCGGCCGTTGTAGACCTCCGCGATGTAGAGGTTGTTGTCTTGATCGACGCTGATCTGGTGCATGCCCCAGACCTCGCCGGGATTGCCGCCAAACGTGCCCCAGCTGTACAACAGCTTGCCGTTCAAATCGTACTTGAGGATCTTGTTCGTCTCGCCGTCAGCGACCCAGAGGTGCTGGTCGGCGCTGATCATGATGTGATACGGTCTCCGGATGTTGGGCCACTGGTCGAGGTACTTGCCGTTCTCGTCGAAGATCTGAATGCGACTGTTCGAGCGGTCCGAGACATAGACACGACGGTCATTGTCGGTCGCGATGCCGTGGACGGTGTTGAACTCGCCCGGACCCGAGTTCGGCGGATTCCCCTTCTTGCCCCACGTCAGCAGAAACTTCCCGTTCTTGTCGAACTTCACCACGCGCGTGTTCGCGTAGCCGTCGCTGACGAAGAACGTGCCGTCGGGCAGCCAGGCGATGTCGGTCGGTCGATTGAAGTGCTTGTCGTCATCTCCTGGCTGGTCGGCGACCCCCAGGGTCATGACGAGCTTCTTGCCGTCGTTGGTGAACTTGAACACCTGGTGGCGCCCATCATCGACCAGCCAGACGTGCTTCTCGGGATCGTACGGGCTGATGAGCACGCGGTGGGGCCGCTTGAACAGCTTGTCGTGCTGCGTCCACGCATCGAGCAGCTTGCCGCTCCCATCGACGACGATCAGGCAGTGCTCCCATCGCGGATCCTGAATGGCTGTCGCGAGCCGCCTCGGAATGTGACCACCACCGCCCGGCAGGGGCCCTGTCAGGGGCGGCAGCACCGGAAGCTCACCCCGCTGGAAGATAAAGATCTTGTTCGGCGTCTCGGCAAACACTCCCGCGGTCGAGCCCCAGGTCCATCCATCATGCCCGGGCAGCGCCTGCGGCCACTCCACGACGACGTCGTAGGGACCGGTTTCCTCCTCGCCGCCTTTCTCCTGAACGAACACGGGAACGCTCAGAAGAAGCATCAGCGCCACACCAACCCAGGTTCCTGGACGCATAGTCGCCCTCCTCGTCGAACAAACGCCTGAGAACTTGTTTTCCGTACAGAAAGCGTCGCTTCACTTGCAAAGACATCGGCATTTAGAAGATGTCTAGATTGGCGGGCCCTACAGCTCGCCGCTGCCGCGCATGCCCGGTGGTTGCGGGGCAGCCACGCTGTGAAATCAATGCGCGGCGGTGATCGTAGGCGCGCAGGAACCACCACGTCAAGTCTCCGTCTTGGATGGCTCCGGCGACATGTTTCTCCGCAAGGGACAGCCTTGCGACGAAGGTGGCACGACCACACCGACCAGACGCGCTCTCTTGCGCGTTGACCGCCCCGGACGTGCGGCGTAAGCTCTTGTCGCCCGCACCCCCAGGATCCTGAGGCCCTTCGCCCTGTGATTCTCTGATTGACCACAGAGGATCCGGAGGGCACAGAGGAAACTTCGGTACGATCTTGCGCTCTGTGTTCTCTGGGCACGCTGTGGTGAGTCTCTGGTTCACCATGCCTGACGTAGGGAGAAACCTGTGGCGTCTCGTATCACCCACTCGGATCGTCGTGGGGATCGGACGTCCGTACGTGTGGGGTCTGGCAGGATTCGGTCAGGAAGGCGTCGAAGCCGTGATCGACCTCTTGAGGCGCGAGCTGCGACTCTACATGGCTGCGACCTCTGCCACCTCGATCTCCAAGATCACGCGTGCGAGTCTCGTGACGCGGAGCTGAGTCAATCAGGTCAAGGCTTTGGAGTTTTCTCTGTGTCCTCTGTGTCCTCTGTGGTGAGAGCTTCTTGACGCTGGATCAGGTTATCGGAAAGGTGGAGCCATGTCTGTGTCGAACGCGGCGAACTGGATGATGAAGACCGTGCTGGCAGTCGGATTGGTGGCGGGGCTCGCTGTCGTCAGCGCCTCGTCTCCCGGCCCTGCTGACGAGGCTGTTCTGAGGGCTCTCGTGCAGCATGATCCGAATGCGGACAACACGTTTCCGCGCTCGACCGCGCCGGTTGACGGCAAGGGCGGCGAAGACATCAGCGGCCCCTACGAGGTCGTCGCCGACTGGCCTCAGCCGCTGCACAACGGGTGGCAGATGGGGCGCACGGCCGGCGTTTACGCCGAGTCGCCCGATCGCCTCTATGTGGTCACGACCGGCGAGATCCCATCGGACTATCAGGGTGAGCGCCGCTGGGGGCCGACGGCCATCCCCAAGCTCTTTCCCGTCACCTCGGAGCTGACGACCAAGAAGGGCCGCTGGGAACACAATCTGCTCGTCTTCGATCGGAACGGGAAGCTGATCGAGTCGTGGGAACAGTGGAACTCCACGCTCAAGACATCGCAGCGAATCCAGGTCAACCCGTACGATCCCGAACGACACATCTGGCTCACGAGCGGCGGGCAGATTCTCAAGTTCACCCACGATGGGAAGTCGCTCGTGCAGACAATCGGGCCGGATGTCCTCCCCAAGACAGACCGGCCGGCGCGCTTCGGTCCCGAGGAGCTCTCCTGGATGCCAAATGGGGATTTCTACGTCTGCGCCGGCACGCGCGTGATCAAGTTTTCGAAAGAGGGAAAGTATCTCTCTGAGTTCGGCAAGCCCGGCAAGGGGCCCGGCGAGTTCAATGGGATACATGGTGTCATCGTCGACCCCACCCGGCACCGCCTCTACGTCGCGGATCGCGGCAATTCCCGGATTCAGGTCCTTGACGAGAACGGCCAGCACCTCGACACGTGGCCGAACATCGTCGCACCCTACTGCATCCGGCTGACCAAGGATGGACGATATCTGTGGGCCTCCGACGGGTACACACAGAAGGTCTTGAAATACGACGTCAACGGAAAGCTGCTGACATCCTGGGGAACATTTGGCGCCGTGCCGGGTGGCCTCTGGGGCCCACACTACTTCACCACGGACAGTGAGGGGAACCTGTACGTCGCCGAAGACTACAACGCTCGCGTGCAGAAGTTTCGGCCCAGGGAGGATGGAAATCCCCAGCAGTTGATCGGACCGCTCCAGTAGTGGCTAGACATCTTCTAAAGCCCATGTCCTCACAAATGAAGCAAGTTTTCGTCGGTGCGGCTTTAGAAGCTGTCTTAGCTGCGGCCGCGGAGCGGCCGCCTAGGAACGAAGCTTCGTCGCTCCGCCCCCGGGCCCTTCACTCGGCGGTTTGAGGCGAAGCTTCGTTACGAGCCCGTCTGAGTAACCCTGAACGGGCTCCTAGGAGCGTGTTGCCCTTTTTCGGACACGCTCCTAGCCCGGAACCCTCGGGTTCCCGAGCGGCTTAACACGCCTGACGCGCCACGGCTCCGCCCGTCGTCAAGCTCCTGTGAGGATCCTCCTCATCATCGCGGCACTGTGCTGTCAGGGCCCGGCACCGGTCCCGCAGGCAGCTATTCTGCCGCCCAGCGCGATCTACCACTTCGGTCAACGCGAGCATCTGGTTCAAGATGCGAAAGCCGACACCGTGCCTGAAGAGGTGTGGGCCACGTTCATCGTGGGAGACTCGAGCAACTTCAAGCTGCCTCCCTTTCGTCGAGGCCTGTACGGAACCACTCATCCCGCGTTCGCAGACAACTTCGGCCAGTGGTTCATGGCGGTCCATCTCAAACAGGAGTGCCGGACCCCGGAAGCGGTAGTGATTCCCTCGGATCTCTACGCTGATCCTCGAGTGAAGACCTGGTTCGAGGGTCATCCTCGGCTTCCCATTGCCGGCTTCGATGCCTTTACGCAACAATGCTTTCGGAAGTCATTGCCGCTCGAGAGCCAAGAGACGCGCCTCTACCTTCAGGTCGAGAACGTCGCCCCGGGGGTCGGATACCCTGGCACGGGGGTCGAGCGTACCGAGACGCCGTGCGAACGAGTCCTTCAGCAGCTCTACGCGGATATCCGCCCGCGAGTCATCCTGGACGAGCAGTGGATGGAGCAGAAGCTCATCGGGGTCAATCTCGCGAATCACCTGTCCTGGTACATACGCGACAGGGACTGCATAGAGAGTATTGAGGGAGAGGAAACTGACGTCGTACGTATGTTTGCCGACGTTCCGGATTTCTGGGACGACCAGCTCCTGCTGAGGGCCGATGTCGACGAGGACACCGAACTGGTGGTCGAATCATCGAAAACCATCCGGTACGCTTATCCACTGCGAATGCTCATGATCGCGCTTGCCCAGGCCCCTGACTCGGCCTCGATCGGGGATCTCCGGAAGATACGGCGCGATGCGCAGGAAGGCTATCAGCAACTCTGGCCGCTCGATCGCAACGCTCACACGTTGGTTCCGCCGGTCGTCGATGCGTTCGTGCGGTGCCGGAGTACCGCGAATGTTCAAGCGTTCCAGCGGGAGATCCCGCGAGGAGATTTCGATCCGAAGCTGATTCCAGAAATCGTCGAACGGCTGAAAGGCATTTGCCTGGAGTGATGGCGAACGGGCGCGAGGAGGAGGTTGTGATGCACAGGATACTCTGTTCAATCGGTGCACTACTCGTGATGGCTGGGGTGGTCGGGTGGGCTGGCCAGAACGTGCCGACCGTCGCCTCCGAGCCCTTCAAGCTCGGGACCTTTGAGATCGGCGGCACACCTGCGCTCGGTCTGGTTCTGCGCGACGGCTACGTCGTTGAGCTGGACGCCGCCAACCGGGACTACGAGCGAAAGTCGGGTGGCGAGAAGATCCAGGTGCCCGCGGACATGATCGCGCTCATCGAGCGATATGAGGGCGGTCTGAACCGGCGTCTAGCCGCCATCGCCCGCCAGCTCGTGGCCGACGGCAAGCTCGCCGGCGCAACGCGACCGGCGTATGTCCGCGATGTGGCACAGACACGCGCGCTGGCGCCAATCCTCTATCCGAGCAAGATGCTGAACGCGGCCGGCAACTACTACGGTCACGTCTCGGAAAACCTTCCGCCCGAGGAACAGCGCAAGATCGCCGACGAGCGGCGCCGCGACCGTGGAACGCCGTACCTGTTCCTCAAGGCCACTCGCGGCGCCATCATAGGGGACGGCGGTGACATCATCCTCCCTCGGGGCCGGGACAAGATCGATTGGGAATGCGAGATTGGCGTCGTGATCGGCCGGCGGGCCAAGTACGTCCCTGCCGATCAAGCAAAGAACTATATCTTCGGCTACACGATCGAGCTCGACATGTCCGACCGGGGCGGGCGCCCCGGTGAGAAGGAGCCGCGTAGCGACTGGTTCGTCGGCAAGAGCCACGACACCTTCGCGCCCATGGGCCCCTACATCGTGCCGAAGGAGTTCTTCGGTGATCCGATGAACGTCGGGCAAAAGTTGAGCGTCAATGGGACCGTCATGCAGGATGGCCGGTCGACCGACATGATCCACAACATCTACGAGCTCATCGAGTTCGGCTCGTCGATCATGACGCTCTTTCCCGGGGACGTCATCTCCGCTGGAAGCCCGGCGGGCACGGGCATGTCGCGGTCGGCCCGGCCCGAGCAGGTCTTTCTCAAGCCGGGCGACAAGGTTGTGGCCACGGTCGAGGGCATCGGGACGCTCACTCACACCGCCAGGGCCGAAACGGTGCCATCGTCGGCCGCGCGGTAAGACACCGAGCAAGCGGCGTGAATCGTATCTGTCCAGGAGCCCGTCTGAGCAATGCCGAACGGGCTCCCAGTCCATGACGCGCTTCGCGCGGGATACTTCCCTGGAAAGCCTTAACCGCGGAGGGCGCCGAGCGCGCGGAGGAATTACTTGGGCTTCCCGACCTTCGCGTCCTCTGCGTGCTCCGCGATGATGGCTTTCTTGATACCCTAGCTCCGTAGCTATTGGCAGCGGTTCTCCGGGACGCGTGGACACCGATGTCTGTAGTTCGCGATCACCGTGTCAGCTCAATCAACTTGTCCGGGTCCCCGTTCTTCGAGGGCCGAAACTTCTGCACGCGGGCGTTGTAATCCTCGGCCACGTAGAGGTTCCCCTCCAGATCCACGTCGAAGAAGTGCGGCCCCCAGATGGCCCCCGGTACCACCCCGAACGTTCCCCACGTCGACCGCCGGTCGAGCCGCCCCTTGAGGTCGTACTTCCCGAACCGCTGGGTGTAGCCATCCGACACCCACAGATGCTGCCCGTCTTTCGACAGCCGGATGCAGTAGGGCGCGACGATGTTCGGCCACTGGTCGAGATA
>JACPPN010000115.1 GCA_016190995.1 Acidobacteriota bacterium
GGAGGCGGACGGCTGCCCCCAGGCCCCCGTGTCCGCAGTGTGTTTCCATGTCGGAGGCTGTCCAGCTCTCACCCGAACAGACCCGAACGGTGGGCGCCGTCGCGCGCGCCCTTCTGAGCGCCGCACGCACCTGGAGCCTCTATCCGCCCGAACACCCTGCGGTCGGCGCATCGCTCGATCGACTCACCGGCGCCCTCGGCGAGGCCACGATGCCGGGGGCGCTGATGCTGGGTGTCACGCCGGACGCCTTGCTGATCAACGGCGTCAGCGCCACCTCCTCGGACGGCCTGGCTGAAGCGGCGCGGTTCCTCCACGACCGCGACATCGTGGAGCTCTCCTTCGCCGCCGACGTGCCCCACGCAAGCGTGGCATCGCTGCTGCGGCTCCTCCGCCTCGACGGGGAGACGCTGCGCGAACGGGGCGGCCCCGCCACCATCTGGGCTGAACACGGCGACCCCCACATCGGCGTCGAACAGATCGACTACAAGGAGGTCCTCGAGGATCACGCATCGGTCGTGCGAAAAGACGACGTGTGGTACGCGATCGTGCGCACGATTCTCGACCGGAAGAAAACGTTCGACGAGGAGGCGCAGCAGCGGCTGCTCGAGATCGTCGGCAACATCGACGCGATTCGCGCGCTGGCCTCCGACGTGATGGCGCCAAACTGCGCGGCGGACGGTTCCCCGATGATTGCCGCGCAGGCGGCGGCCGTGCTGGCGGCCTACCGCCAGCTGGCCAACGTCATCTCGGTCCTCGCGCCGGAGCGTTTCGAGGAGATCCTCCGCAACCTCGCCGACGCCACGACCGGCATGAACGAGGGCGTCGTGATCGAGATGCTGCGCGCGGAAGACCGCGAGGACGATGGCACGCTGCTCCGGCAGATTGCGGCCACCTTCGACGAAGAGAAAGTCGCGCAGCTGCTGGCCACGGTGCTGGCGATGCAGGGACAAGCGTCGGTCCGGCTCGCCGATGTCTTCGAGACGCTTGCGCCCGACGAGGAGCGACGCACCCGCCTGCTGACGCAGACGCGGTCGGCGCTCGCGGCACAGCTCTCGGCCGATGGCGATCGGTTCAGCGCCATCTGGCGCTCGGTCGAGGAGCTGCTCGTCACGTACGACGACAGAAGGTTCGTGTCCGGCGCGTACCGCGGCCAGCTCGACGGCGTCGCCGCGCGTGCCGAGACGATGGCCGCAGGCGAGATGCCCGAGGAGCTGGACGACTGGCTGCAGACGATCGCGCAGGACAACGTGCGGCGCCTCTCGGTCACGTTGATGATCGATCTGCTGCGATCCGAGCGCGACGAGGGGAGCGTGTCCGAGATCGCGACCGAGCTTGGCGCCCTGACCGAAGACTTGCTCCTCGCCGGCGATCTCGAGACGGCCAACAAGGTGGGACGGCTGCTGTCCCGGCGCGCTGGCAGCGACCACGCGCTCGGTCATCAGGCCTGCCGCGGCGTGCTCGACGGCCTGGCCAGGTCCGCCGCGCTGGCCGAGCTGTTCGACTGTCTCGCGGATCTCGACGCCGGGCAGTTCGCGCTCCTCAAGGGCCTGTGCGGGCACATCGGGCCGCTCACGATCGAGAGCCTGCGCAACAGGCTGCTCGTCGAAGAGGCCAGACCCGAGCGGGTGCGCGCGACCGAGATCATTCTGACGTTCGGGGCGGTGGCGCTCACCCATGTCGCCCCCCTGGTCCGCCATCCCGACTGGTTCGTCCGACGCAATATCGCGGAGCTCCTGGGCGCGATTGGATCGCCCGAAGCGGTCCCCCTGCTCCAGCCGCTGCTGCGTGGAGAAGATCCGCGCGTCATCGGGCCCGTGTTCCGCGCGATCGCGAACATCGACGATCCGTCGGCCGCGCGCGCGGTCCAGATCGTGCTCCGGACCGCGACCGGCGAACAGCGCAAGGCGGTGGTCGCGGTGCTCATGGCCGAACGCGACCCGCGGGTCGTCCCGTTCCTGCTTCGGCTGCTCGCCGCGAGCCGGCCGTTCGGCGCCGATCACGAGATCGTGCTCGAGACGCTCGAGGCGCTGCAGGTGGTCGGGACCGATCAGGCGGTCGGCACGCTGGTGAAGCTGATGCGCCGAAACCGCTGGTTCGCCTTCAAGAAGTCACGCGCGATCAAGCAGGCGGTGGTCGCGACGCTCATCAAGATCAACACGCCAAAGGCGATGGCCGCCGTCCAGGAAGCCAGCCGGCGCGGCGATCGCCGGTTGCGGCGCGCCGCCGCCGCCGCCATGGAGGCCGTAGCACACGCATGAGCACGCTCGTCGCCGAAACCGACCGTCGCCAGGAGCTCGTGCGGCGTCTCGCCGCGGCGACTCGTGGCACGAGCCTCTATTCACCCGCGCACCCCATGATGCAGCGCAGCATCGCGAACCTGATGGCGCTCTGCACCGAGACGCTGCAGAACCGCGACCACGTCACCATCGGGTTCCTCGGTGACGATGTCGTCGTCGATGACGCGAAGCTGTCGAACGCGGCCGCGTCGCTGGTCGGGTTCGTCCGCCACCTCCGCGATCGTCAGGTCGAGAAGATCCGTTTCGCCCGCGGCCTCAAGGCGGACGAGCTCCGCGCGTTCATCACCGAGCTGGCCGCCGCGCCCGGGACACGACCCCTGGACAGCCGTCTCGCCGCGCGCGGGGTCCGCAACGTCACGGTCGGACAGATCACGGTCACGGACAACGATCCGGCGATCGGCATCGCGGCCGCGCAGCGGCTGTATCGCGCCGCGCTGGACATGGCCGAATCGTTGTGGGACGCCGCGAAGGCTGGCGAGAAGCCGGATCCGGCCGTGGCGCGGAAGATCATCGACAGCCTGGCGGGAACCATCTCGCACGATCGCTCGGCCCTGATGGCCCTGACCGCGCTGAAGAAGTACGACAACTATACCTTCACCCACATGGTGAACGTGTCGGTCCTGGCGATGGCGCTGGCGCGGTCGCTGAACATCGACGGCCCCCTCCTCCGCGAGTTCGGGTTCGCCGCCCTGATGCACGACATCGGCAAGGTGCAGACGCCGTCCGAGATTCTCACCAAGGTCGACATGCTGACGAAGGAAGAATTCGACGTCATGAAGCGCCACGTGGTCGATGGCGCGCACATTCTTCGCAAGACGCCCGAGATGCCGGCCCTCGCGCCGGTCGTCGCCTTCGAGCACCATCTGAAGCAGGACCTGAGCGGCTACCCGGAGAACATCGGCCATCGGCAGCTCAATCTCGGCACGATGATCGTGAGCATCGCCGATGTCTACGACGCGCTCCGCAGCAACCGCGTCTATCGCGAGGGGCTTTCCTCGGATCGGGTGCGCTCGATCATGCAGCAGCAGACGAGCCCGGCGTTCAACCAGAAGTTGCTGCGCCGGTTCGTCAATTTGATCGGCCTGTTCCCCATCGGCACGCTCGTCCGGCTGAGCACCCACGAAGTGGCTGTGGTGGTGCGCGAGCATCCCCTCGACCCGTTCCGGCCACAAGTGAAGATCGTCCTCGATCGCGGCGGAGACCCGCTCGAGAACCCCGTCCTCGTCAATACCTGGGACCGCGACGACCGCGGCGAACATCCGTACGCCGTGCTCGAAGCAGTCGATCCGGATACCGTGACGATCGATCCCCTCGCCTTCCTGCAGGACGACGAGCCGGAACCGGCGTCGAAGAGCTGATCGCATGGGAACAGACGCGGCCACGCCCACCGCGACGCCCCCCGGCGCACCCGAGACCCTGCTCCCCGAGGTCGAGGCGCGGCTGTCGCGGTTCGCCCGGGCGTGTCGGGCGGCGGCGCGCGCGGTGAGCTTCTATCCGGCCGGCCATCCCGCCATTCGCGGCGCGCTCGCGCACCTCATCGACGTGACCGCCGCCAATACCGCGGCAGGGCCCTTTGCCCTCACGGTGCTGCCCGAACAGCTGCTGCTCAACCGCGCGGCGCCGTCGCGGCCCGATCCGGCCGTCGTGGAGCTGGCCATGCTCTTCCACCGGCACTCAATCGGCGCGCTGGTCCTGCACGGCGGCAGCGACACCGATTCGTGGCGCACCCTGCTGGTGCTGCTCGCGCGGGCGGCCGAAGAGGTACGGGCCGACGGGGGTATCCATCATCTGTGGACGATCGCCGGCGGGCCCAGCATCGAGATTCGCGAGATCAACTATGGGGAGCTGCTACGCGGCCGCATCGGCGGGGAGTCCGCGGAGCTCGCCGCGCTCATCAGCCACTATATCGACGGCAGCGTCACGCTCAGCCTCGAAGACACGGCCTATCAGGCCCTGATGGGGCTCGCGAAGGAGCAGGCGGACAAGATTGCCGAAGTCGCCGCCGAACTCCAGTCGCGATCGACGGGGCCGGGCACGATTGGCGTGCAGACGGCGGCCATCCTGCGGGTGTTGCGCGGCCTCGCGGACGTCGCGATGCAATCGCAGCCCGAGCGCTTCGACACGGTGTTCCGAAAGGCCGCGTCTGTCGGGGCGCACCTCACGGCCGACGTCATGGCCGGGCTGCTCGAGTGCCGCGGCACCGACGATGCGAAGGTGGGCCCTGTGGACGTCGTCGATGCGCTCGTCGAGCGGATGGACGACTCGGTCATCGCGCAGTTCGTGGCGAATTCTTTGACGGCAGAAGGGGGCCCCACCGCCCGGCTCGCGCAGGCGTTCGAAGCGCTCGTTCCGGATCCCGACGAGCGGCGCAGCGTCCTGGCGATGACCGAGGCGCAGCTCACGGGATCGCCCCTGGCAGTCGAGCAGGGCTTCCTCGACACCTGGGATCGGCTCGAGAAGATCATCGAGACCTATTCGGATCGCAAGTACGTCTCGGACGACTACGCGCAGGAGCTCTCGGCCGCCCGCGCGCGGGCGGTCGACGTGGAACAGACGAGCGATGATCCGCCGGACCGTGTCGCGGTGTGGCTGGCAACCATCACCGACGCGGCCCTGCGCAAGCTCGACATTCAACTGCTGCTCGATCTGCTGGAGGTCGAGACCGAACCCTTCCAGTGGCGCGACGTTCTGGAGATGATGGTCTCGCACATCAATGATCTGACGCGCGTCGGCTACTTCGAGCCCGCCACCCTGCTGACCGAGGCTGTCGCGTCTCAGGCGGAGCACGGCCCCGGTGTGCGGCGGCCGTTCGCGTCCGAAGCCCTCGAGGGGCTGCGCAGCAAGGGCCCCGTGATGAAGCACGCTCTGGTCCAGCTCCGCAAGGGCGATAACAACGATTTCCAAATCGTCAAGCGGCTCCTCCTGGCACTGGGACCTGCCGTCATCGAATCGCTGGCCGAAGTCTGGTCGGTCGAGGAAGACCAGCGGATGCGACGGCGCCTGCAGGAAGCGGTCATCGCGTTCGGCGCCCGCGGGCGCGACGTCGTGCAGAAGCTGATGAACGCCGCCGACTGGGAAGTGCGGCGCACGGCGGTCTATCTGCTGCGCGAGTTCGGCGGCGCCGACGCCTTGAGCGCGCTCGAGCCGCTCCTGGGGGACAGCGACACCCGCGTGCAGCGCGAGGCCATCCGCACGGTCGCGCTGATGCCGGACGATCGCGCGTACGCCGCCATCGTCCGGGCGCTCACCTCGGGCAGGGCCACCGCACGCGGCTCGCTGATGCAGGAGCTGGCGGAGCTGCGGGACGACCGCGCGGCGCCATTATTTTGCTACCTCGTGCGGCACCTCCCGCAGCACTTCGAGTTGCGGGCGTTCTACCTGACGTCGATCGAAATCGTCGGGCGTCTTGGCGGCGCCGACGGTATCGGGGCGCTGGTGGACGCGCTGCAGCGCGGCCGATGGTGGACGCCCTTCCGCAACCGCGCGTTCAGGGCCGCCGCCGCGACCGCCCTGACGCGGATCAAGACGCCCGCGGCCGTGCAGGCGCTGCGGGAAGCCAGCGCCAAAGGCCCCTCCGGCGCGCGGCGTGCGGCGGCGCGCGAGCTGGCCAGGCTGGCGGAGGCGACATGAGCGACTTCCTCGAACGACTCCGCGCGCACGAAGAGCTCGTCCAGCGGCTCGGCGGCGCCCTGCGAGTGGCGCGCCTCTATTCCTCTGATCACCCTCGCGTCGCCACCAGCGCGGCCGCCGTGCTCGAATGCGTCAACCAGCTGCTCGCGCTGCAGCAGTCGATTCTCATCGGCTTCATCAGTGGCGAGGTCATCGGCGGCGACACGCCGCTGCCGCGCGCGAGCGCGATGCAGGCGGACCTGGTACGTCAGCTCCAGAAGGCCGGCGTGCAGCGGGTGCTGATCGAGCCGGGGGTCACGGTCGAAGAGCTGCGTTCGTTCATCCAGGAAGTGGCGAAGCTCACGAGCATCTTGGGTCACCCGAAGGATGCCCCCCCCGGTGACGAATCGGACGACGTACAGGTCGTTTCGCTCCCGCACATCAAGGCGGGACGCCTCATCATCGATCCCAGCGTGGGCGACTGGGGCAGCGGCGGCGGCACGGCGCGCAAGGTCTACGCCAGCTCCGTGTCGGCGGCCGAAACGGTGTGGGACGCCGCCCAAGCGGAAGGCCGGCCCGAGCTGGGGACCGCGCGCGACACCATCGAGAACCTCGCCGAAGCGGTGACGACGAACCGGTCCGCGCTCGTGGGACTGACCGCGATGCAGAAGTACGACAACTACACGTTCACGCACATGGTGAACGTCTCGATCCTCACGATGGCGCAAGCTCGCGCCGTCGGGATGGAAGGCCGGCTGCTGCGCGAGCTGGGTCTGGCCGCCTTCATGCACGACATCGGCAAGGTGAAGACGCCCCTCGAGGTGCTGAACAAGCCCGACAAGCTCACCGATAAGGAATTCGTGATCATGAAGCGCCATGTCATCGACGGCGCCGAGATGCTCCGCCGCACCCCCGAGATGCCCGCGCTCGCGCCGGTGGTCGCCTTCGAGCACCATCTCCGTCTGGACGGCACGGGATATCCGGACGGCGCGAAGCGAGGCTCCCTCAATCTGGCGACCATGATGTGCAGCATCTCGGACGTGTACGACGCCATGCGTTCGCAGCGCAAGTACCAGATCGCGCATTCGAGCGAGCGCATCCTGGTCGTCTTGAAGCGCAACGACGGCCAGCAGTTCGATCAGCATCTGGTCCGGCGCTTCGTCGCCTTGATTGGCATCTATCCGCCCGGCTCGCTCGTGCAGTTGAGCACGGGCGAAGTCGCCGTTGTCACGCGCGTGCACGCACCAGACCCCTACCGCCCGGCCGTGCGCGTGGTCTTCGACGCCAGCGGCAGCCGCATCACCTGGCCCGATGAACGCAACCTGTGGGAAGGGCTCGCCGCCGACTCCCCCGCTCCCACGGTGGTCAAGCCCCTGGAACCGGCCGACTATCAGATCGACACGCTCCGCTATGTGAATTGAGCGCGGGTTCGCCGGCGGGATCGGCGATCGGGCCATCCCACCGACCGGCTCCTTCGTCGCCGCTCGTCATCTTTCAGGCTATACTCTGTCGCTCGTTCGTTCGTTTCCCGAGAATTCTTCGTGGTTCGGGTTCGATTGGCCGTCGCGTCCGCGCTCGCCTCGCTGGTGCTCCTCGCGCCCGGCGCGCGCCTTGTTCTCGCCGCGATGCTCGCGAGCCCGTTCACCGGATCCGCGCGTCAGCCGGCCGCCGACACGATCATCCACAACGCGGTCACCTACACCGTCGAGAAGACACAACCCATCGCGGAAGCCGTGGCCGTTGCCGGCGATCGCATCGTTTTTGTCGGTTCCAGCGCGGACGCCCTGAAGCTCCGGAGCGCGGCAACGCGGGTGATCGACGCCCATGGCGCGACCGTGATCCCCGGGCTGCAGGACGCGCACGGGCATTTCGCCGGTCTCGGCGCGGTGCTCCAGGAGCTCGAGCTGCGCGGGACGAGAAGTTACGACGAGATTGTCGCGCTCGTCGGCGCGCGCGTCGCGAAGGCGCGGCCGGGCGAATGGATTCGCGGCCGCAACTGGGACCAGAACGACTGGCCGACCAGGGAATGGCCGACCCACGACAAGCTCGATGCCGTCGCGCCGAACAATCCCGTGTATCTGACGCGTGTTGACGGCCATGCCGGCCTCGCCAACACGCTTGCCCTCGAAGCCGCGGGGATCACGCGCGCCACCGAGGATCCGCAAGGGGGGCGTCTCATCCGCGACGGCCAAGGCAATCCCATCGGCGTCTTCATCGATCGCGCGCAGGGGCTCGTCACCAGCCAGATACCGCCCTATACGCCGCGGCAGGTCGAAGAACACCTGATCCTCGCCGATCAAGCATGCACGCGTCTCGGTCTGACGATGGTGCACGACGCGGGTGTGTCGCCCTCGATGGTCGAGACCTACAAGCGCGTGATCGACGAAGGCAAGCTGAAGATCCGCATCTATGCGATGCTGCGCTCGTCGCTCGACGAGCTCGAGCCGTTCTTCGCGCGCGGCCCGGTCACCAACTACGCGAACCATCATCTCATGGTGCGCGCGATCAAGATTGGCGCCGACGGCGCGCTGGGATCGCGCGGGGCCGCGCTGCTCGAGCCCTATAGCGACGAGCCCGCCAATCGCGGGCTCCTGACCACCCCTCCAGAGGAGGTCTACGCGCAGACACTGGCTGCCTCGAAAGCAGGATTCCAGACCTGCATTCACGCGATTGGCGACCGCGCCAACCGCGAGGTCCTCGACGTCTTCGAGCGCGTGCAGAAGGACGTGCCCAACGCTCGCGCCTTGAGGATGCGAGACGAGCATGCGCAGATTCTCGACGCGGCCGACATCCCGCGATTCGGTCGCCTGGGCGTCGTCGCCTCCATGCAGGCCACCCATTGCACATCGGACATGCCCTGGGCGCCCGCGCGGCTCGGCCCCGAGCGGGTCGCCGAAGGCGCGTACGTGTGGCAGAAGCTGATGACCGCCGGGACCATCATCGCCAACGGGTCCGATTTCCCCGTCGAGGAACCCAACCCGATGCTGGGCATCTACGCCGCGATCACGCGACAGGATCAGTCGGGCCAGCCTCCAGGCGGCTGGGCGCCCGACCAGCGGATGTCCCGCGCGGAAACGCTCGCCTCGTTCACGATCAAGGCCGCGTATGCGGGGCACCTCGAGCACGAGCTCGGCTCTCTCGCGGCCGGCAAGCTCGCGGATCTCGTCATGTTGTCAAAGGACATCATGAAGGTCCCGCCCAAGGAGATTCTCGAGACGAGCGTGCGCCTCACGATGATCGGCGGCCGCATCGTCCACCAAGAGCGGACGCTCGTAAGCGGCCCTCCCGCGAGAGGACCGCGATACCGGTGAGCGACACCGCCCGCTTGGTCGCGCTCACGTCGGCAGGCCTGCTGATGGCCTGCGCCTGGCTGTCGCTCCGCGCGTTCCGCGCGTCAGCGACGTCGCCCGACCGCCTGGTCGTCGAGCTGAGACTGGCGCAGCTCGCCGCGGGGGTGCTGGTGCTCGCCTCCGGCGTCTACATCGGGTTCGCGGTCGTCGGCGAAGCGCGGCTCGAGGCCAGCTTCGATGTCGCGTTGAGCATGGGGTTCTTCGTCGTCGCCGCGACGGCGGCCGTGCGGGACCCGCGGGAGGGACTGACGATTCTCGCGCTCGCGTTCGTCGCCCACGCGCTCGTCGCCATCCTCCACCGGCCGGGCGCGCTGCCCGAAGGCATCGCACCGCGGTGGTATCTGCTCGGGTGTGCCGTATACGATGTGGCCCTGGCCGCCATCTGCTATCTTCCGTTGTTGAAACGATGATCACGCGATTCGAGCCACCGATGTTCCGGAGACGTCTTTTGTGCTCGGCGGCGGGACTCGCGCTGATCCTGGCGCAGACAGGCGCGACGGCCGCCGCGCTCACGGCGCCAAAGCTCGTCGTGATCCTCGTGGTCGATCAAATGCGCGCCGACTATGTCGACAAGTACGGACACCATTGGACCGCAGGCCTTCGGCGCCTCGTCGATCAGGGCGCCTGGTTTCGGCAGGCGTCGTACCCCTATCTGCCGACCGTCACGTGCGCCGGTCACGCGACGATTTCCACGGGCACGTTCCCTGCAACCCATGGCATGGTGCTGAACGCGTGGTGGGATCGGCAGGCAGGCAGACGCGTGAACTGTACGGAGGATCCGCATGCGCCGCTGATTGGGTACGGCGGCGAAGTCACAAAAGGCGGAGACAGCGCAAGCCGCCTGCGCGCCTACACGTTCACGGACGAGCTCCGCGCGCAATCCCCGGTCAAGCCGCGCATCATCACCCTCTCCGAAAAACCGCGCAGCGCAATCATGCTGGCGGGACACGCAGCCGACGCCGCAACCTGGCTCGGCGAGGATGGCGTGTGGGTGACGTCGCGGGCGTACGCGGCCGCGCCCGTGACCTTCATCGAGCAGTTCACGCGCGAACACCCGATCGCGGCGGATTTCGGAAAGAGCTGGAACCTGACGCTGCCCGAGCCCGCGTATGTCTTCGCGCAGTCCAGCGCGGGGCTCGATCCGCCCGCGGGCTGGACGATGAAGTGGCCGCACGTGCTGTCGGGGACGTCGCGGCAGCCCGACACGGCGTTCTACGGGCAGTGGAAGGAAAGCCCCTTCGCCGACGAATATCTTGCGCGCCTCGCCGAGACGGCCGTCGACGCGCTCGCGCTCGGCCAGGGGCCGGGCATCGATTTCCTCGGCGTGAGTTTCTCGGCGCTCGATGTCGTCGGCCACGACTTCGGGCCGACGAGCCGCGAAGTGCAGGACATGCTCGTGCGGCTCGACGCCACGATCGGTCGTCTGCTCGCGCACCTCGACCGGAAGGTGGGCCCCGACAGCTACGTCGTCGCCCTGACCGCGGACCACGGTGTCGCGCCGGTGCCGGAGCAGATCGCCCCGCTGGGATTCGAGGCGGGCCGCGTCATAGCAGCGGAGATCGTCGAGCGCGTCGAGCAGGCGCTCGCCCCGATGCTCGGACCGGGTAAGAAGGTCGCGACCATGCTGTTCAGCGAGCTCTATTTCGAGCCGGGCATCGACGAGAAGCTCCTGGCAAATCCCGCGGCCATGCATGCGGCGCGCGACGCCATCCGCTCCGCGCCCGGCATCGCGCGGGTGTTCCGCGGAGAGGAGTTGCGCGACGGAAGAGCCTGGGACGATCCGCTCGCCCGCGCCGTGGCGCTCACGTATTTCCCGGGGCGCAGCGGCGACTTCGTCATCGTTCCGAAACCCTACTGGCTGATGTCGAGCATCGGCACGACGAGCATCGGCACGACGCATGGGACCGCCAACGCCTACGACACGCGCGTGCCGATCATCCTGATGGGCCACGGCCTCGCACCAGGCCAGTATCTCCAGCCCGCGACGCCCGCGGACATCGCCCCGACGCTGGCGTTTCTCTGTGGCATCACGCTCCCGCGCCCCGACGGTCGGGTTCTCGCCGAAGCGATACGTCCGGCGAGCACGAGCGGACCGGCGAGCACCGCTCCCGCGCGATCCAGCAACGGTGGAGGACGACCATGAGCCACACGCTCGATTCGACGGTTCTTCACGTGATGAGAACGCGACTCGTCAGCGACTTGCCCGAGCAGATCAAGGCGTGTCTGAACGCCCTTACCGACCAGGACATCTGGTGGCGTCCGAACGAGAACGCCAACTCGATCGGCAATCTCGTGCTGCACGTGTGCGGCTCGACCCGCCTGTTTCTCGGACACGGGATCGGGGCGACCGGCTACGAGCGCGACCGGCCGGCCGAATTCGCGGAGCGCCGCGTCATCAGGCGCGAAGATCTCATCCGGGCGCTCGACGAGACAGTGGCGGAAGTGGATCGCATCCTCGGAGGTCTCGACCCGGCCCGGCTGATGGAAACGACCGAGCGCACCGGAAAGACGACGACCTTCGTGCAGATTCTGCTGCACGTCGCGCTCCACGTCGCCGCACACACCGGCCAAATCGTCTATGCCACGAAGTTGGTGAAGGAGGGCGCGATCGACGAGCTGTGGATGAAGACCCGCCGGGCGACCTGACGCCAGCGTCACGTTTCCGCGGGCTCCGCGGTGATAACTTTGATCGCCGTGATGGATGCGAGTGACGGATGTGAGTGGGCGCAGTAACCGGCAAGCGCGCCTGCGGATCGATGCGGTCCCTGTCCAGGAGGATCCCGTGAACGTACCCAGATGGTGGTTGGCCGCGATTGTTGTCGCGCTGGCGGCGGCATCCGGCCGTCACCCCGCGGCGCAGGCGGGGGTCGGTGCCATCACCATTGCGCCGGCGTCGATCGCCGAGCTTCGGGCAGCCGACGCGCTCGTCGATGCTCTGGTCAGAGACGAGGGGCTGCGCCTCGTGAAGGAACGCGGTGACACGCTCATCCAGGGGCGTCGGCACGAGCGCTTTCGACAGTACTACAAGGGCGTCCCGGTGTTCGGGGCCGGCGTCGCACGTCAGCTCGACGCCGCTCAGACGATCTCGATCTTCGGGAAGATCTACGCAGGCATCGACATGGATCCCGCGCCGCGGCTTTCTCGAGAGGAAGGCCAGGCGGCCATCGTCGAGGCCGCCGGTGCGCCGCTAGGGGTATCCCACCTCCCGGAGCTTGTGATCCTGCCGACTGACACCGGCAGCTACGTCCTCGCATACAAGGCCACCGTCTTCGCGCGCGGGGATCTGACGACGTACTTCGCCGATGCGCGCAGCGGCGGGATCGTCCTGCGGTTCAGCGAGCTCAAACGGCAGACCGCGGTCGTTGGACGTGGCAAAGGCGTGCTCAACGACGACAAGAAGTTGAGCGTCTCGTCGCTGGGCGGGACATTCGTCGCGATGGACCGGCTCCGGCCGCCCGATCTGCGGACGTACGACCTGCGGGGAAACTTGAGCCGCACCGAGTCGTTCCTGAACGGCGTGATTGCGCTCGGGACGAGCGATCTGGCGACCGACTCGGACAACAACTGGACCGACGTGGCGAACGTCGACGGTCACGTGCATGCCGGATACGTGTACGACTACTACTTCAAGCGGTTCGGCCGTCGCGGCATCGACGATCTCAATGCCCCTGTCGTGAGCCTGATTCATCCCGTTCGCCGGCAGGACATCTTCAGCGCCGATCCCGACGTCATCGGGACGTTCTACTTGAACGCGTTCTGGTGTGGCGGGTGCGGGCCCGACGGCAAGGGCGTGATGGTGTACGGCGAAGGGCTGCCGCCCGGCGTGCTCCTGACTACGGGCCAGTACGTCGACTACTTCTCAGGCGGGCTCGACGTCGTCGGCCATGAGCTCACGCACGGCGTCACCGAGCACAGCTCGAACCTGGTGTACCGCGGCGAGTCCGGGGCCCTCAACGAAGCCTTCTCCGACATGATTGGCGCGAGCGTGGAGTTCTTCTTTCAGCCGACGGGCGCCGGACCCCTCAAAGCGGACTATCTGCTGGGCGAGGACATCATCACCCCAGGCGGGATTCGCTCGATGGCGGATCCGGCGTCACATGGCGATCCGGATCACTTCAGCAAGCGGTACACGGGCACGGAGGACAACGGGGGCGTGCACATCAACTCAGGCATTCCGAACCACGCGTTCTACCTCGCGATTGAAGGAGGCGTGAACCGCACCTCGGGTCTCGCCGTCCGGGGGGTCGGAGCGCCGAACCGTGATCAGATCGAAAAGGTCTTTTATCGTGCGTTCGTGTTCCTGCTGCAAGAGGGCGCGACGTTCTCCATGGCGCGCGCCGCGACGATTGAGTCGGCGCGCGATCTTTACGGGTCCGGCAGCGCCGCGGAACGAGCCGTTACCGAGGCCTGGACGGCCGTCGGCGTGAACTGAAGCGCGGCACCCTGCCACCGTGGCGTGTCGTCCGGCACGTCTCGATGGCGAGGCGACCGATGGAGAACGTTTCATGACACGTGTCCGCCTCCTGACGCCCTCGCTGGCCTTGGTCGTCACACTTTGCGCGCACACCGCGCACGCGCAGGCGCCGGATTGGGGGGGGCGGTGGCTGATCAGCGCGACGGGCGGGATGCAGCCCAATCGCAAAGGCTTCAGTGAGGAGGCCACCTTCGAGCGCAACGTCGAAACCGCGACGCTTGGAACCAAGTATGCCGGCTTTCGCGGAAACTTGTTCGAGGGCGGTCTCGACGTGCGGCTCTGGCGCAATCTCGGCCTCGGCGTCCAGCTCGGATCGATGACGGACCGTTCTGGCGCCGTGTTCGATCTGACGGTGCCGCATCCGTTCTTCTTTGGTCGCAATCGCAGCGTCGTGGGTGAAGCGACGGGACTCAAGCGCGAACAGCTCGGATTGCACGTTCGGCTGAGCTACCTCGTTCCCGTCAGCCGTCGTTTCAGCGTGCTCGTCTCGGCCGGTCCTTCGGTCTTCCAGGTGCGGCAGGGGATCGTGGCGGGCGTCCAGTACGCGGACGTGTACCCGTTCGACGTCATCACGCTCGTGGGACCAACCATCGAGACCAGGCGCGACACGTCGCTCGGATTCAACGTCGCCTCGGAGGTGCTCTGGCGTGTCGGACGCCATGTCGGCTTCGGGGGCATGCTGCGGTTTGCGCGCGCGACGGTCGAATTCCATCCTTCCTCCGAAGACTCCCGTGAACGAACGATCTCCTCGATCGCGGGAGGCTTTCAGACGGGCGGCGGTTTGAGGTTCATCTTCTGATGGGACCGCGACCGTCGGCGACGTCTGCGGCGCCATCCAAGTTTCCCGACCGGGTCCTGATGGCGGTCCGGCGCATTCCAGCGGGCCGCGTTGCGACCTACGGGGATATCGCCGCATTGGTGGGACGACCACGCGCCGCGCGCGCTGTCGGACGCGTCATGCGTGAGTGTCACGCCGAGGGTGTCCCCTGCCATCGCGTCGTGGCCGCCGGCGGCCGGCTCGGGGGCTATGGCGGCGCGCCGTGGGTGAAGCGCGAGCGGCTCAGAGGGGAAGGGATCGCCGTGGCCGGCGACCGTATCCGGCGCTTCGAAGCCGTACGGTGGAACGGCGAGCGCCCCAGGCCTTCACGCGCCACCGGCCAGCCCCCCGATCCCTGATCCCCGATCCCTGATCTCGCCGAACCCGCAACGGTTGCGGCTCGTATCCTCCTCTCGTGACGTTCACGGGCACAGCTCGGCGGCAGCGCGGCGTCGCGGCAACGGATCCCCCGCATGTGCCCGTCTAAGTCATCAGGTCACGTGCGAACAGCGGATTCCGAGCTCGTGGCCCGGTGCCTGGGAGGCGACGTCAGCGCATTCGAGGAGCTGTACCGACAGCATGCCGCGCGCCTCTACAGTCTCGCGTGCCGGATGCTCGGCAACAGGTCCGATGCCGAGGATTTGCTGCAGGACATCTTCCTCCTCGCATACCGGAAGCTCGATCACTTCAGGGGAGAATCGACGCTCGCGACGTGGCTGTATCGGCTGGCGATGAATGTCTGTCTCGATCACCTGCGCAGCCGCGCGGCGCGCATGGGACAGGTCACCGACTCGCTGGACGACGACGGGCGCGGAATCCGGGCACCGGCCGGCTCCGATTCCCCACCTGACCGCGCGCTCGTGCGGCTCGACCTCGAGCGCGGCATCGCGGCGCTGCCGGAAGGGTGCCGCGCGGCGTTCCTGCTGCACGATGTCGAGGGGCTGGAGCACCATGAGATCGCCACGATCCTCGGGATCGCCGAGGGTACATCCAAGTCGCAGGTGCACAAGGCGCGCATGAAGCTGCGCGCGTTCTTCCGGCGGACGCCGTCGCGGACGGCGACGGGGGCCTGATCAGGATGATCGGAAAGCTCACCACAGAGTGCACAGAGTCCACAGAGCTGAAGATCTTACCGACCTTGCCTCTGTGGTCTCAGCGCCCTCTGTGGTGAATGAGGTTTTCAGCCGCCCTGGGCGGGGAAGCACGGCCGGGTGACGATGACGTGTGCGGAATGCCGTGAGCTCGTCGGCGAGCTGATAGACGGGACCCTCGCGCCCGATCGTCGAGCCGACGTCCAGGCGCATGTCGGCGTGTGTGCCGCCTGCCGGTCGCTCGAAGAGGACTTCGCCGCGATTCGCCGTGCCGCGGCGGGTCTCGAGCGTCCCGCGCCGCCCGACGGTCTCTGGATGCAGATCGCGGGGCGCATCAAGTCGGATCCGGCATTCAAGGGGCGCACGGCGGCGCGGCCGCCGTCCTGGACCATGGGCGCGCGATGGCTCGCCGCGGCTGCAACGCTCGTCGTCGTTGTCGTCGCCCTCGCCTGGATGGTGTTTCGCGGGCAGGGGCCCGGCGGCGGTCAGGAGCAGCCGGGCCGGCAGGCGCCGCCGGCCACCCGCCAGTCGGACGTGGCGAGCGGCGGCGACGCCCAGCTCGTCGAGTCGGTCGAGAGCGAGCTGCGGCTGGCCGAGGGGCACTACGAGAAAGCCATCGCCGGTCTCGAGAAGATCGCGAAGGCCAACGAGCGCACGCTGGATCCGCAGGTCGCGGCGACGCTGCAGAAGAACCTGACGGTCATCGATCAGGCCATCGCCGAAAGCCGTGCGGCGCTGGGCTCGCAGCCCGAGAGTCGACCCGCGCAGGAGAGCCTGTTCGAAGCCTTGCGCCGGAAGGTCTCGCTGCTGCAGGACACCATCGTCCTGATGAATGAAATGAGAAAGGGAGATCAAGCCGGCGCGGCCCGTATCGTGGAAGGACTGAACAAGTCTTAGCCCGCGAGTTCCAATCATGACCAGCCGAACCCGAGTCTTCGCCTTCGCCGCAACCTTTGCGCTGTCCGTCACGCCGGCACTCGCCGAGACGCCGCGGGTTGGGGTCTCGCGGATCAAGGTTGTCGAGCGAGACCGCGTGAGACTGACC
>JACPPN010000113.1 GCA_016190995.1 Acidobacteriota bacterium
CCGGGCGTGCCGCGCGTGCGCGCCTATGCGAGTAATCACGAGATCGGCCAGACCAACCGCAGGGGAGAGCTGCTCGTCCCCAACCTGCTCTCGTACTACGGCAACCGGCTCGCGATCGATCAAAACGACATTCCGTTCAATTACAGCATCGCTCGTCTCGCAGAGACCGTCGCAACACCGTATCGAGGTGGTGCCGTCGTCACGTTCCCCGTCTCGCGCGTGCAGACGCTGACGGGCAACGTGCTCGTGACCACCACCCGTGGCAGCCGGGTTCCCGCGTACGGGCAGTTCGTCCTCACGCGCAGCTCCCGGACGTTCGAGTCACCGGTCGGATCGCAGGGCGAGTTCTATTTCGAGAATCTGCAGCCCGGCCGGTACGAGGGCAGGGTTGAATACACCGGCGGCGCGTGCCATCTGGTGGTTGAGATTCCCGCGTCTGAGCATCCCATGATCGACGTCGGTATCCTCCACTGCACGCCCGCACAGAGGACCGCGCCATGAGCGCGACGGTCCGACCGTGCGCCTGCGCGGCCCTGATCGTCCTGGCCTGGGCGGCCCGCGCCGAGGCGAGTTGCACGATCAGTACGAACGCGGTGGCGTTCGGCACCTACGACGTGTTCGCGGTGAGCGATCTCGATTCCACAGGCGAGATCATCTATCGCTGCGGCAAGGACAAGAACATCCGGATCTCGATCGACAAAGGTGGCGCCGCCACCTTCGCAGAACGGCGCATGCTGAACGGAAGCGAACTGCTCAATTACAACCTCTATCTGGACGCAGCTCGGACGACCATCTGGGGCGACGGAACGGAAGGAACGCAGACGTATTTCAATGCCGACCCTCCAAACAACCAATACGTCACGCTGACGGTGTACGGCCGCGTCCCCTTCGGCCAGGATGTCGCGGCGGGTGCCTACTCGAATAGCGTCACCGCGCGGATTGACTTCTAGAATTCGATCGTCAGGACGAGCGATCTTGCGGGGCCTGCGCCGGACACGAGAGGCGTGTTGTCCAAGCGAGGCGCGGGGGCCGCTGGATCAACACGCGGCGCGCCCGTGAGGGCGGGCGCGACGGGATCGATCGCTTCCAGACCGAGCCGCACGGTGGAATCTGCGCCGGCCGTGCACGCGACGCGCGCGTCCGCCGCATCGACGGTACACTTTCTCACGACCGTGACCCCGACAGTCAAGTTGGCTCCCGCCTGATTGGCGGCGAGAGTCACGCCGCTCAGCGCGAGTAACAGTACCAGCCCTGTCTGCACGGCGAGAAAACGCGCGAATCGGTCGACTCTCATGGTCACGAAACTCCGCCTCGAACCGACGAGTAAGAACGAAGCGATGGCGGCGAAGCTTCGTTCCCGGGTGTCACGACCGGGTGTAATGCTAGGTGCGCGCCCGCTTTCGTGCAAGGCCTCCATGGCGCAGGTCCCGAGCTTCATCGATAGGACGCGAGCGTACAGGAAACATCAGGATGGTAGCGTCGAGCCGCATCGAACTGACTCCGAGCCTAGGGGCGGTGTGCCGAACCCGCGAAACGTGTGTGCTAACATGGCGAGATCTGTGAGCCTAAAGAGCCCACGCGTGTGCGTATCGCACACGCTGGGGGTCACCTGGCGCGTCCGGCGCGGGCCTTGGGGCTTCTGTTCTTCGCACTCGCATGGTTCAGTTGTCGGGACTGAGCAAGAGTTTTGGCGAGCGGGTCCTGCTCGACAACGTGACGTGGCATCTATCGCGGCGCGAGCGGGTTGGACTTTGTGGGCCGAATGGCGCCGGAAAAACGACGCTGCTCAAGATGCTCGCGCGGCTCGACGAGCCCGACTCGGGCCGCATCCTCGGACCGGCCAGCCTCAGCTGCGGATACCTGCCGCAGGACGGCCTGACGCACGAAGGGCGCACGCTTTTCGACGAAGTGGCCGGCGCGTTTCAGGACGTGCTCGACGTCAAGGCCGAAATGCACGCGCTCGAAGCGCGTCTGGGCGATCCCGAGGTTCCCTCCCACGAGCACGACCGTATGCTCGCGCGATACAGCGAGCTCATCGACCTGTTCCGCAGCCGAGATGGATACAGCCTCGAACTGAAGATCGCGACCGTCCTCCAGGGCCTCGGCTTCAAGCAGCAGGAGTTCGTGCGGCCGACCGACAGCTTCTCGGGCGGGTGGCAGATGCGCATTGCGCTGGCGAAGCTGCTGCTCGGGCGGCCGGATCTGCTGCTGCTCGACGAGCCGACCAACCATCTCGATCTGGACGCCCGCAACTGGCTTGAAGGCTATCTCGTCGGGTATCCCGGCTCCGTCATTGTCGTCTCCCACGATCGCTTCTTTCTCGACGCGGTCGTGACGCGCATCACGGAGGTCGGCCTCAAGACCCTCACCGACTATCCAGGAAGTTATACCCACTATCTGGGCGAACGGGAGGCGCGCATCGGGCGCCTGAAGGAAGCCAAGCGGCGTCAGGAGGAAGAGGTCGCGCGCGTCCGGCAATTCATCGATCGGTTCCGCTACCAGGCGACGAAAGCATCGCAGGTGCAAAGCCGCATCAAGATGCTGGAGAAAGTCGTGCCGATCGAAGTGCCGGCCGAGCGCAAGCGCGTGCACTTCAGCTTTCCAGCGTGTGCGAAGAGCGGCCGCCTAGTGCTCGAGCTGACAAACGCTCGAAAGGCCTACGGCGACAACGTCGTTTTTCGCAACGTCCACCTGCACGTCGAGCGCGGTGACCGGATTGCACTCGTCGGGCCGAACGGCGCGGGCAAGTCGACCCTCATGCGAATGCTCTCAGGCGTCGAGGCGCCGGACGCGGGCTCGCGACTCGAGGGTCATCTCGTCGCCTTTCAGTACTTCGCGCAAGACGAAGCCGCGCGGTTGAATCCGGAGCTCACCGTCTACGAGACGCTGGCGTCTGGATCGCCCAATCACATGATTCCGGCCATCCGGAACATCCTCGGCGGCTTTCTGTTTTCAGGCGATGATGTGTACAAGCGGGTGGCGGTGTTGTCGGGGGGCGAGCGGACGCGCCTGGCCGTCGCCCGCATGCTGCTCATGCCTTCCAACACGCTTCTCCTCGACGAGCCCACGAATCATCTCGACATCGACTCGAAGGACGTGCTCCTGGACGCGCTCGAGGATTTCGGCGGAACCCTGATCTTCGTGTCCCACGATCGGTACTTCGTCGATCGCCTCGCGACGAAAGTCGTTGAGATCGGCGGAGGCGACGCGGTGCTGTACCCCGGAAACTACGAAGCGTTCTTCTGGAAGAAGGAGCATCCTGCGGAGTCCGCTCCGGTCAGGCCGGTGGAGGCTCCCGTTGCGCGCCCCCCGCTCAAACCGGCGATGCGCCGCTCCAAAGGAGCCGGGGAGCGCGAGGCGCGACGCACTGCGGACCGCGACGTGCGGCAGCGCAAGCGCGCGAACGATACGCTGCACGCTCGAATCACGGACCTCGAGTCGAGGATCGCCGACCGGGAGCGCGCGATCAAGGACATCGAAGCCTCGATGTCGGCGCCGGGATTCTATGACGACCGCGAAGCGGCCCGACCCGTCATCGATCGCCATCAGGCGTTGATGTGGGAGGTCGGGGACCTGATGAAGATCTGGGAAGACCTCGTGAGTCGTCAAGCCGACGTCGGGTCGCAGCCATGATGTCCTGGTGTCTCGTTGGGATTGCATTTCAGGTCTGTCCTTTGCGCCACAGAATTGTCATTGGCTGACAGATTTGTAACCTCGAGAGCCTCTCCCTCCCCCCTTCCACTACCAACTTCAAGGCTTTTCCCTGGTCTTCGGCCGGCTGAGCCGGGCACGCCGTTTGCCCCGTGCGCGAGCGGCAGACGCCAGTCCCGGGTCCCGAGTCCCGAGTCCCTGGTGGACTGTATTGCTGAAAAAGGCTCACCAGAGAGCGCACAGCGCACACGGAGTCCAGACAGTACTAGAGTCCTCTCTGTGCTCTCTGCGTCCTCTGTGGTGAATCAGGGGTTTTTCAGCATCCTGCCAGGTCCTGGACAAGACAGGGACTCGGGGGACCCGGGACTAGGGACTAGGGACCCGATCCCCATGAGGCCGATAAAGAGAACGGCCGGCTCTGACCATTCTGCGCCCGGGCCGTGCCTCCCGATGCCCCAACGAAGCCGGAAGTCGCATCCCGTCACGCGCGCCAGACCTGTCAAGGACGCGCCCGGACTGCAGGGCGCGGCTGCGCCTCGGGTGGGGAGCCGGCTCGGAGGCAACCG
>JACPPN010000124.1 GCA_016190995.1 Acidobacteriota bacterium
CGTCGCGCCGCCAGCTTGCGTTTCCGTCGAAGCTCCAAGCCGGCGGCGCCGAAGATCAGCAACCATGGCATGAGCTGCGCGCGCTGCCGGTACACGAGCCCAATGTTGCTGAACATGATGCTGTACAGCAGCCCCAGGCCTCCGATGTAGACGAATAACGGGACCACCTCGACGAACCGCCGCCTGATGGCGTAGATCACGCCCGGAATGATCCCGAAGAAGAAGACCCACCACCAGACGACGAGCTCCGGCATCGTGAGGAGCATCCGGAGGCTGCCGCCCCCGAGCTCCCAAGGAAAGGGCGACAGCAGCAGGTGGGCGGCGCCGTTGATGGTTGCGAGCCCGAGCCCCGTCGGCGTCTCGAGATCGTACTCGCTCTCGATGCCCGACCCCTTCGATGCGCCCGCGTCCCGAACCTTCTCGATGTACTCCAGATCGAACTTGGCGACAAGCACATCGGTCTGCGCGATCGTGGCCGCAATGTACATGGCGGGAATGGCCAGCATGGCGAGCATGATCGCGACGCCGCGCGACGTCTGCCGCGCGCGCAGCACGACCATGTTCGGTGACAGGAGGGCCAGGATAGCCGCGGCGCCGCCGATATACGCCGCGTAGAACCGGAAGGGCAACACCAGAAAGATCGTCACCAGGCAGCCGATCACATATCGCGTCGCGAGCGGACCTCGCCGGAGGTTCAAACAGCAGTAGAGCGTCAGGCTCTCCAGGAGGATGACGACCGGTTCCTTGATCGTCTGCGCGGACCAGATGATCAACGAGGGGAACAGGCACGTGGCCCATCCCGCCATCCGGGCGACGCGTTCGGGGAAGAGAATGCGCGCCAGCCGGTAGGCCACGACGGCCGTGAGGCCACCCAGCGCGCAGTTGAGCGCCGCCGCCGGAAAGCGCGCGGGCGCATCGGTGATGTAGAACAGCGTGCCAAGCAGGTAGTAGTACCCTTTCTGCCTGTTGTCGAACGCGTCGAGCCAGGTTTCCGGCAGGTCGAGAAAGCCCAGCCCCTGCGCCCGCCACGCCCGCTGATACGCGACCCCGACCCACCAGCCGCGCGAATCTTCGTCGCCGAGAACCTCCACGAGGCCGAAGCGGTAGACGACGATCGAAGCCAGAAACCGAATCGCACAGGCAGTGAGCAGCAGCACGAACTGGTACGGCAGCGTCTCGCGGTGCTTGCGCGTATAGAACATGCCCAGCGCGCTGAGCGTGACAAACAGGCACAAGAGCCAGAAGCCTGACAGCAGATCCTGTGGTTCCTGACTGATCATCCCGAAATCTTCCGGTTCGACGAGTGAGCGGCCACGAAGCCTACCGTACCAGGCCGCGCGTCTCCAGCTCGCCGGTGGCTTCCCCGATGCGATCGACGGGTCGTTGGGATCGGACCCACCCGACAAGCTGCGGCACGCCTTCGTCGAGCGTGACGCAGGGCTCGTACCCCAACCGTGCGCGCGCGCAGCCGATGTCCGCCACGCAGTGCCGGATATCCCCTTCGCGAAAACGCCCGACGATGGCCGGTTTGATGTCGGAGCCCAGATGGCGCGCCAGTGCCGCCTGGAGATCGAGCAACGGCGTCGCCACGCCGGTGCCGACGTTGAAGATCTCGTCAGTGGCGTCCGACTCCGCCGCCTTGACGTTCGCCTGCACGATGTCGCTGACGTGGGTGAAATCGCGGGTCTGCCGGCCATCTTCGAACACGATCGGCGGCCGGCCGTTGAGGAGCCGCGACGAGAAGATTGCGGCAACCCCGGTGTAGGGGTTCGAGAGCGCCTGGCCGGCGCCATAGACGTTGAAATACCGGAGCGCAATCGTCCGAATGCCGTACGCGCGGCCGATCATGAGGCACAGCTGCTCCTGATCGTACTTCGTGAGCGCGTAGACCGAGGTTGGACGCGCGGTCTTCGTCTCCCTCGTCGGCACAGATTGCAGCACGTCGTCGCACGACGGGCACCGCATGTCCCAGTCGCGCCGCTCGAGCTGATCTCGGGATCGAAGCGAGACGTCGATCGGCCCGTGACGCTCACAGCGGTAGGCGCCCTCCCCGTATATCGACATCGACGAAGCCACAATCAGCGTCTTGATCTGGTTGCGCCGGCCGATCATCGCTTCGAGCAGAACGGCTGTCCCGAGCGAATTCGCCGAGACGTAACGCTCGATCGTGTACATCGACTGCCCGACGCCGACTTCGGCGGCGTCGTGGAACACGATCTCCACGTCCTCGAGCGCGCGTTCGACCGTGGCGCGATCGCGAACGTCGCCCCGGACCACTTGGACCGACGGCCCGAGCTGCGCGTGGTTGCCGCCGTGCACCTGTTCGACAAACGAATCGAGCACGCGGACGCCGTAGCCCCGTTCGTCGAGCCCTGTCGCGAGATGGGTTCCGATGAAGCCGGCTCCGCCGGTCACGAGCACCTGCACTGGTCCTCCGTCTGTGTGGTGACGGTCGCGCCCATCGACGGCGCGGCCGGTGCCGGGTGCTCCGACAGGTCTGCGCCCCGTCCGAGCTGCTGCCGCGCGACGATGCCGTCCATCGGCGCCACGCGGAGCCGGCCGCGCGAGCGCAGCGCGTCGGCGTGTTCGAAAATCTGGCGCAGACCGTCGAACATGCGATCGGCGTCGTCCGCCAGGTTAGTGGGATGGAACCAAAGATGAAAGATCCGCCGGCGCGCCGCCGCCTGGTTCAGGCCCTTGATCGCGCGACCGACGCGAAACGACAACGGGATGTGCCGCCTCGACCCGCGCATCGGAAAGTAGAACATCGAGCCGGGCACGTTCCAGACCCCCGGACGCGCCAGATCGGGCAGCACGACCGGCGGCGCCGCGATCGTAACCACGTCCCAGAGGTGTAGGAGCCGCTTCACGAAGCCCGGCAGCGCGCGCCGCTCGTACCAGTGCGGCTCTGGCCCGCGGAAGCAGGCGAACCCGTGCGCGCCGAGCGCATCGAGATGTCCCACGAGGTTGCGCGGAAACGCGAAGGATCGCAGCGCGATCCCCATGTCCGCGGCAAGCCGCACGCAGGCCGCCAGCTCACTGTGCGCCGTGGCGGCGGAGCACCCGGCGTCGCCGAAGATGACATGGGAGAAGGAATGCGACCCGATTTCCTGCCGAATCGGGCACGAGAGAATCTTCCTCACGAGGCTGCGACCGTAGAACTCGGGCGCCACCTCTTCAGACGCAGTCGGATCGTGTGCGAACCAGTCTCCGGTAACCCATGCATGCCGAGGTCGGATGATCTCAGGGTGCACGTGTCCGTTGTCCGGCGCGCACGCGTCGAGAAACAGATGCCCGACGATGCACCAGGTGGCGGAGATGTCGAAGCGGGTGAGCAGGTCGAGCAGTCGATCGATGACGACCTCGCGCTCGACGAGGCACGCGCGACGATACCGGTCGGGCCCGAACAGGTCGACGGTGCCCCAGATCAGCTCGAAGTCGAGGCTGAGGGTGAAGACGCCGCAATCCAGCGTGAACTCCTCGCTCGCGGCCGGCTTCGGGTCGAGCTTCATCGTCTGGCGGCCCGGACGAGGAACATGTTGGAGAGCTCGCGCAGTCCGGCCATGTCGGCGACACGCCGGTCGATGGGCTCCCATGCGCGTAGAAGCCGAGGCAGAAGCGGTCGTGCGAGCCGCTCGATCCAGTTGATCGGTCCGAGGTACACGCCATGCACGCATGGGCGCTCGAAGCCCGCCTCCTGAAACTGGCGTCGGACGAGCGGTGCCGTCACGAAGAACTGCTGCAGTCGCACGAGGTGTCCAACCCGCACGGCGGTCGCGAGGCGATTCACCAGCCAGTACGCGTTCAGATTGAACCGCGGCGTCGCGGTCGCGAGGCAGACGCCGCCGGGACGAAGCACCCGCGCCATCTCGCGAATCGCGGCCTCGGGCGACGGCAGGTAGCGGAGCACTTCGATGCAAAGCACGAAGTCGAAGCTTCGGTCGGCAAAGGGCAGCTGGTCGGCGTCCGCGTGATGAAGATCCGCCTCCGGACATGCGCGCGACGCATGCGCGAGCATCTCCGCTGATCCGTCGATTCCGGCAACGCGATATCCACGGCCCGCAAGCAGGCGCAGGTATCGACCCGTGCCGCACCCCACGTCCAGCAGACGGGCACCGTCGCCGCGCTCCGGGAGGTATCGCCTCAGCCATCGATCCAGCTGACGTCGGCTGTACGCAAAACAGTCGCGGTAGGGATCCTCCGCAACGGCAGCGTATCGCGACGCGAACGTGGCCGCCTGTTCGGAATGAACCTCAATCGCGCGCTGTTTCTGGAGATCGAGGCTGCTCACGGGTGGGCAGTAACGAAGCGGAGCCGACCCCTCATGCTCACGTTCTTACTCGACGGTTTGAGGCGGAGCTTCGTGACATCTCAGCCCGGACACTGACAGGTACCGTGGATCAGCGCGACCCCGTCGTTGTCACCGCACGTATCCGAGCGATCGCAGCCGCTGGCGTGCGTCGGGATCGTCCATCCGCTGCCGGGGTGGCGCCGCCCGGTTCGCCGCCACCACCCAGCCGTCGATCGCGGCCTGCAGGCGTTGGGCCGCCGAACCCTCTGTCGTTGCGAGGTCCTCCCGCTCCGCGGGATCGCGATCGAGATGGTAGAGCTCGCGCTTTCCGGCAGATGACGTCACATACTTGTACGCGCCGTCGAAGATCGCTCGCTCGACCCGTCGAAATCGAGGGCTGAGGGTGAACATCTGCGGCTGCGCGTACGATTCGCTCATCACCCCTAGCGGCCGCTCGTCGTCTCCGAGTAGGCTGCGTCCATGCGCCGGGCGGGCCGGCTCGGCTCCGACGACCTCCAGGATGGTCGGCATGACATCAAGCGTGCTGACCGCCTCGTCGGTCGCCCGGGCAGCCGGGCGATGTGGCAGCTTCACGAGGAGCGGCACATGCACCTGGTCTTGATAGACCGACGTGCCGTGCTCGATGAGATCGCGATCACCGAACGCCTCGCCATGATCAGACGTGATGACGAGGAGCGTGTTGTCGTAGAGGTCCTTCGCGCGCAGGTGATCGACGAGGCGGCCCACCTCCTGATCGAGATAGGTAATCGCGCCGTCATATTGCGACAGGAGGTGTGCGCGTTCCTTCTCCGTGATGTGGCGCTTTCCCGCGTTCACCTCCTCGAGCAGGCGCCGAAAATGCCGCAGCCTGAAGGCCTCATCCTTGCCGGGAAATGCGCGATCGAACGGGGCGGGCGGGAAGTACGGCCAGTGCGCGTCCATGTAGTCGACGAAGAGAAAGAAGGGCGCGCGGCGCCGGCTCCACACATCGAGCAGGGTGAAGACCTCGCCGTTGACCTCGCCCGCGCGACTCGTCATCGGGAAGACCGGATTCACGCGGATGCGGCCACCGGCCCGCGCGTAGCGGTAGAGATAGCTTGGCGAGGTGACGCAACACGAAGGGGTCAGGATGGTGTAATAGCCGAACCCCTGCTGCAACCGGAACTGGGGCCCCAGGAACCCGAAGTTCGCGACGACCTCGGCCGTCGAATACCCTTTGTCCCGCAGCCGCTCGGCCAGCGTGTAATGGGTCTCGGCCAGCGCGTGGGGAACGCCCGGCCCCTCGGCGTGCGCGCCGTGCCATGTTGCGTACAGGCCCGTGAACATCGACGCATGGGTCGACAACGTCAGATCGGAAGGCGCGATCGCGCGGCGGTAGACCGTCGCGTCGCGGGCAAGCTGCCGGAGCCGGGGCGTCGTGTCGCGCTCGTAGCCGTACAGCGACAGATGGTCCGCGCGAACCGTGTCGAGTGTGACGAGAATGACATTCGGCAGTCGCGGGTCTGCCGCCGGCGTGAAGGACGACACGACCGGGAGGCCGATCCACGCGACGAGTACCGAGACCGCTGCCACGGTGGCGGCGCCAACGGCATGTCGTAGTGGAGACGTCGCGGACGCGGTCGATGCTCGTGAGCCGGCGAGGCGCGGCGTGACGACTGCGGCCGTGACAGCGACCAGAAAAGACAGCGTCGCGGCAACCCGGACGAATCGTCCCGTGCCGAATGTCGCCTGCCGGACCAGCCACGGCACGCCGAGGAGGAGTATGCCGGACATCCACGGAGTCGCGAAGCCGCTCAACACCGCACCAAGACGCGGCCTCACGAATTCCACGACGCCAAAGGCTGCGATGATGAGAACCAGCGCGGGAACGACGAAGCCGTTGAGCGTCATGCCGTATTGCAACCACGACACGCCCGCCACGGCGAGGAGCAGGGGTACGGCGCCGCACAGCTCGGCGATTCGCCGGTGCTGATCGACGGACTTGCGACAGACACGAAGCGCGCCAAATGCCGCGGTGCCGAGCGCAGCGCCAATGGGCGCATAGACGGCGAGCAACACCAGCGGGTAGTTCCAGCGGAGCGGGATTCCGGAGCACGCGACGGGGAGGAACCGCAGCGCCACCTCGAGGCCAGCCTCAATCGCCGCGAAGACCGCCCACGCGACGAAGCCCGCCATGGCGGCGCGACGCCACGTGGTCGTCGGCGCTGAAGGTGGCGTGATCATCTTCACGGTGTTCATGCGTCCGGTCCGCGTCGAGTCACCACCTGGCGAACGACATCCGCAAAAAGGCTGGCGCTGCGCACCATCGAATACCCCTGTTCGACGGTCTCTCGCCCCGCCCGCCCGATCCGGTCGCGCAACACGGGATCATCCACGAGCCGAAGGAGATGGGTCAGCCATTCTTCGGTGGTGGATGCGAGAAAGCCGTTCTGGCCGTTCCTGATGACGTCACAGTTGGCGCCGACCGCGGAACAGATGGTGGCGGTACCCATCGCCATGCACTGAAGGGCCTTGAGGGCGCACTTCCCCTTCGACCAGACGTCGTCCGGCATCGGCATGATTCCAATGTCGAACTCCGCCAGCTCCCGGACCTCGGTGTCGGCCGACCACGGTCTCCAGGAAAACTGCAGGCCCGGGAGATTCGGCCGCCGGTTCGAGAGCACGCGCAGCTCGACAGGGCGCCGCAGCATCAGCTCCCGCAGGATTGGCGCGAACGCCTCGAGATGCGTTTGTGACGTGGAGCTCCCCGTCCAGCCGACGACCACCGGCGAACTGCCGTTGCGTGCTTGCGGCTTGTAGCGCTCGGTATCGAGGCTCGTCGGGATGACGGTCGTATGGGGATTGTGCTGGCGCGCGTAGTCCGCGAGAAAGCTGTTGCCGACGATGACGTGGGTGCTGGCACGACAGATCGCCGCCGTCTTGCCCGGAAACTTCAACCAGCCGAACCGACGGTTGCTCTCCGTCGTGTGCTCGAGAAAAATCGCATCGTCGAAATCGAAAATGATCGGCCGGCCCATCCCCGCGAGGACGCGCTCGAGCACGGCAGGGCCGCCGAGGCACAGTGAACGATAGATGACGACCGCGTCGTAGCGGCGGCACCTCATCACGTCCTTCATGCGCCGCAGGAACGAGGCGATGAGACCGCCGACCTTCCTGCCGGTGCGACCGGGCTGATGGACGATCGACAGGAACTGTTCGTCCACCGACGGCACGAAGTCCATCGCGATGCCGGAGCGTGAGGCGTGAGCGGCCCACTGCTCGAGCCTGAAGCGCTGACCTGGCGCGATCCCTGTCGGATATGGCACGAGCGCGCAAATGGCCAGGCCGCCGCCGTGCCGGGGGCTCACGATGTTCCGGGCGCGCCTGCCGCGCGAATCGCCCACGCCTTCAGGCCGTCTCCAACGCCGAACACGGTCAGGCCCGAGTTGATGGCTCTCTTCGCCACGCGTCCGATCCGCGAAGACGAAAGCGCCTGGTTCAGCCGAAGCCCGGTCTGGTTGCGGTCCACCTCCGCTTCACGTCCGTTGATCGAACGGGTGCGAGCAACGATCTCGAACGGATTGAATCCCTCCGCGCGCATCCGGATCACGCGAAACCCGGCGCGGGTGAGCGCAACCCGCAGGCCCGACGCGCTCCAGATCGTCAGGTGCTCAGGCGGGCTGAAGATACTCCAGCCAAGCCCGAGCAGCCGCCGATTCAGGCTGCCGGCATTCGGCGTCGTAAGATACAACAGGCCGCCGGGACGAAGCCACCGCGCCGCGTTCTGTAGCACGCGGGCCGGGTCGGGTACGTGCTCGACGAGCTCGATCATGCTGATCACGTCGAAGCTCGCAGCCCCGAAGCGAGCGTCGGCCTCCGGATTGCTGGTGACGATCCAGCCGCGCGCTGACCCCATGTCGAGCACGCGCGGCGACACTTCCGTCCCGTAGGGCATCCACGCGTGCTGCTGCACCAACTCCAGGAGACTTCCCTCGCCGAACCCGATGTCGAGCCACCGCCCCGTGTGGCGGTAGGGCTCCGCCGAGCCGACCAAGGTGGCGAGGGAGGACGCAACGACGCGGGGCGTCGCGAAGCGCGCCGCATCATAGTAATGGTCATACAGCGGCTTGAGCTCGTCGGCCGACCCCGCCAGGGTGAACACGGTGCCGCACGACCGGCAGGCGCTCATCACGTACACGCCCTTCGAGCCGAGCTGTCGCACGCGGCGGCTCTCACAGGCGGGACACGATCGCTCCGCGCCTCGCGTCACGACGCGTGGATCGCCGAGCACTCTTGAGAGCGTCATGGCTGCGAGCTCAGACGCGCGCGCAAGCGGTGGTCCGACGCGCGCCGCTCGTCAGGCGGTCGTAGATCTGCATCTGTTGATCGCACGCAACGTCGAGGTTGTAGTGCGCCTCCGCGGATCGACGGCATCGCTGAGCAAGCCCGGAATCGCGGAGCAGCACCAGCAACTGTTCGAATGCCTGTCGATACTCGACGTCGCTGTGGCCGTCGACCACGATGCCGACCCCTTCACGTTGAATGATCGCGTCCGTATCCCCCATGCGCGGCGTAACGGCCGCCGGCAGACCGACGGCCCAGTACTCGCCGATCTTCGTTGGCGAACCGCCATCGCTGAGACCAGGATTGAGAAAGTGCACGCCGGCGTCGTGGGAGGCCAGCGCCTGCGGGACGTCCGCGTGCGGAAGTGTTTCGATCGACCACGCATCGGAGGCAAGGGACCCGCGGCTCAGCAGCTCCCGGGCGATCTCGTGGTTGGAATGGGTCATCACCGACAGGCGTACGTCGCGGCCGGTCCTCCGGGCGGCCGCGACGAACCGGCCGATGGCATCGAGCCTGTAACGTCCGCCCACGCTTCCGCTGTACACGAGCCTCACCCGTCCCTCGTGATGATCACCTGACGTCTTCAGCAGCTTGAACCGATCGAGATCAACGCAGCTGGGAACCACGACGACCGGAGCCTTGCGCTCCCGAACACCAGGCAGCCGTTCGATCCGGTCCTTGCCGGAATGCGACATCGCGAGGATCGCGTCCGCGCGTCGATACAACCGCCGCTCGAGATACCCCGCCAGCCGGTGCGCCAAGGAATCGCGAACCCACACGCCGCTGTCGACCTGCTCATCCGGATAGAACCCTTCGTTGTGGTAGACGAGGCGGGCGCTGGTCAGACGCGCCGCGGCGAGCCCGATCAACCCGCCGATGAACGTCCGGGCATGGACGACGTCTGGACGCGCGCCCGTCCCCGCAACCACGCTGCGCGCCACGCCCTGCGCCCAGTCCCAGGCCGTGGCAGGAACCTTGGGTCGCTTGTGGTAGTGCAGCATGACCCAGCGAACATTCGACGCCCGCAGGCGCTTGGCGACCGCGCGGATCGGCGCGCCCTGCTCGACGTCGCCGGCTTTCTCAAACGTGACCAGGGTGAGGCTCGCGCCACGTGCGGAGAGACGCTCGACGGCGGGCAGCACGAGCGACTGGCCGAGCGGTTCGGCGGCGCCCCAATACACGATGTAGAGGACCTTCATCACGGCGGAGGACCCCAAGGACGCGGAGCCAGGATTTCTTTGAGAATCGTTCCTCCGCGCGCTCTGCGTTCTCTGCGGTGAGAGCTTTTGTTCACAGGCTCTGAGTACTGGGTGCTGGCGTTCCGAGTGCTGAGTGGGGGGGTGCTGAGCGTCCAGCACTCGCGGAACGTCAGTCGGACAGCCGAATGACCGTCCGGGTCTTCCCCGCAACCGTCCGTTCGAGGCGTTCGACGCAATCGATGGGCATGTCGCCAAGCA
>JACPPN010000125.1 GCA_016190995.1 Acidobacteriota bacterium
ATGAAATCCGCCGCGCCTGGGCCAAGCATTTCCCCAGTGGAAGTGACTAACGTCTCGCCTCATGGGTTCTGGTTGTTCGTAGCGGTGGAATCGATCGAACATCCGGAGAAATATCCGTTGGTAAGCCAGGCGCAGTCCAACGAGCGCTTGCAGCCGACGAAGGCGAGCCGCCGATCCGCCAAGAACCGCGCGCACTCGGCGCGCCTTGGCGGCTGATGCGTTGCCGTTCACTCCTGTCCAAATCAAATTCAATTAATCGCGGAGCCCGCCGAGACCGCGGAGGAATTACGTGGTTTTCCCGGTCTCCGCGTGCTCTACGTTCTCTGCGGTGAAAGCTCTTGGCGTCGGATCTTGACGCCGAATTCGGGATCAAGGAGTCAATGCCGGATCTCGGGGATTCGTCTTCATCTGATGCGCACGCGGCTTTGCTCGCGCATGAACTGCTGCACGTAGTACGGGCCGCCCGTGCCGCGTCCGCTCGATCCGCTGGCTTTCCATCCGCCGAACGAATTGATGCCGGGCCAGGCTCCGGTGGTCGCGCCGGCGCGCCGGTTGGCGTACAGGACGCCCGCGTTGACGCGGCCAAAGAATTCCGCAAGGTCCCGATCGTCCTCCGAGAAGATTCCTGCGGTCAGGCCGTATTCGCTGCGGTTCGTCAGCTCGATCGCTTCGTCGAGCGACGCGACGTCGGCTACGACCGTGATCGGGACGAAGAGCTCTTCGTAGAAAAGCGGATGCTCGCGAGGAAGCCCGTCGATGACGGTCGGCTCGACGAAGTACCCGTGATTGAGCGGTTCGTCGGTGAGGCGGCGGCCGCCGATGAGCATCCTGCCGCCGTCCTGTTTCGCTTGCGCGATCGCGCGTTCATACGTCCTGACGGCGGCTTCATTGATGAGAGGCCCGAGCCACACGTCGCGGTCGAGCGGATTCCCCACCTTGATCGTGCGCGTCTTCTCCACGAACAGGTCGACGAACTGCTGCCGCACCTCGCGCGAGACGTAGACGCGCGAGCACGCCGAGCACTTCTGCCCCTGGGCCCCGAAGGCCGATCGCATGACGCCGTCGCTCGCCTTCTCGAGATTGGCGGAGCGCGTCACGATCGCCGGGTTCTTGCCGCCCATCTCGGTGATGACGGGCCGCGGTGCCGGCCGCTTCGCGTTCTCGCGGAGCAGGTGCATGCCCACGTCCTTGGAGCCGGTGAAGACGATGCCGTCAACGGCTGGATTCTCGATGAGTTCTTGACCGACGGTGCTGCCGCTGCCCGTGACGACATTGAAGACGCCGGGCGGCAGGCCGGCCTCGACCGTCATCTCGTACAACTTCAAGCCGAGGAGCGGCGTGTCGGTCGCCGGCTTGAACACAACGGTGTTGCCGGCCACCAGGGCACCCCCGGCGGGTCCGGCGGCGAGGGCGAGCGGGAAGTTGAAGGGCGAGATGACCGCCCATACGCCGTAGGGCCGCATCACGCTCAGATTCTGCTCGTTCGGGCCGAGCGCCTCCATCGACTTGACGAACCCGCCGTTCTTCCTGATTTGATCGCAGTAGTAGGTAATCAGATCCGCGGACTCCTCCACATCGCCGACACATTCGAGACGGTTCTTGCCGGCTTCGTATCCCATCCAGACGGACAACTCCCATCGATGCTTGCGGATCGTGCCGGCGAGCTTTTCGAGCACGTCGACCCGATCGCGCCAGGGTCGTGCAGCCCAGGCGGGAAACGCGGACCGGGCGGCCGCGATGGCCTCACCAGCCTGATCGCGCGTGCCCTTCTGAAAACGGCCGAGGAGGAGGCGCGTGTCGATTGGGCTCGTGTCGTCGAACGTTCCGCGCCCTTCGACCGCGCGTCCGGCGATGTGCATGGGATAAGCCTTGCCGAACTGCGGCCCGACCTCCTCGATGGCACGGTCGATGGCCCGATGCAGATCTTCCATCTGATCCGCGCTCATCGTGGCGTAGGTGATCTTCACGTCCGCGTTCTTCGCATCTCTTTCCATCGTGTCGTCCTCTCTCTCGGTGCCGTCACCCGCGCTTTCGAACGTCCTTCAGAATCTCGCGGCTGGCGTTCGCTCCCGACGCGCCGGTCACGCCATCGCCGGGATGCGTGCCGGATCCGCAGAGATACAGGTTCTGGATGGGCGTTCGATAGCTGGCCCAACCCAGAATCGGCCGCATGGCAAAGAACTGGTCGGGCGCCAGCTCGCCGTGGAAGATGTGCCCTCCGGTCAGGCCGTACGTGGACTCGAGATCTGCAGGCGTGATGACCTGTCGTTGCAGAATCAACTGCGAGATACCGGGGGCGTATGTCTCGAGCGTTCGGACGACGGTGTCACCGAGCGCCTCGCGATGCTCGCTCCAGGTGCCGTGGCGCAACCGGAACGGCGCGAACTGTACGTGAATCGACATGACGTGCGCGCCAGGCGGGGCCAGAGACGGATCGGTCACGGACGGAATCGTCAGGTCGAGGTACGGCTCGCTCGACCAGGCGCCGTACTTCGCAGCATCGAATGCCCGCTCGAGATAGTCGATGGCCGGACCGACATGAATCCGCCCGCTCAGCAACAAGGCCGCACCGTCAGCAGGCGCGGCCGTGAATTTCGGCAGGGCGGCAAGCGCGAGGTTCACCTTCGCCACGACACCCGACACGCGGTAGTTCCGCACCTTCGACGCGAATCCCGGATCGAGCTCACCTGAAGGCACGAGACTCAGGAACGTCCGTTGCGGATCCGCGGCCGACACGATCGCGCGGCCTGAAATCTCCTCGCCGCTCGCGAGCGCCACGCCCGTTGCCCGACCGTTCGCGACCAGAATGCGCGTGACCTCTGCATGGGGTCTGATTTCCGCGCCCGCTTCGCGCGCCGCGGAAGCCATCGCCGCGGTCAGGGCACCAAGGCCGCCGACGGTCAGGGTCGCGGCCCCGGCGCCGTGCCCATCGGCGGCTGCATGCATCAGCAGATGTGCCCCGGTAAAGGCCGACCGCGGTCCCGCGCACGCACCGAAAATCCCCCGCGCCGCGATTGTCGCGCGCAGCAGATCGTCCTGGAACCATTCACCGACCAGATCGGCGACGGCCATGGGGAACCAGCGCAACACGCGGAACTGATTGGCACGCGAGAGGCCGCGAAAACGCCTTGCGAGCTTCGCCAGGCTCCAGAGGTCGCCGCCCGAGGGCGACTGAATCGACGGCGGCGTGACCGATCGCACGCTGTTGAGAACGCGGCCGATGCGAGCGATGGTGTCGTGGAACTCCAGGTATCGCCGGGCCTCCAGCGCGGACTGCTTTTCGAGCTCGCGGGCCGTCCGAGACGGGTCGTCATAGAGGGCGAGCGCGCGACCGTCCGGACCGGGCGCGAAGACGCGCACGGCGGGCTGAGTGAAGCGCACGCCATGACGCTCGAGCTCCATATCGCGGACGATCTGCGGCCGGATCGGCGCGATCCAATGCGCGAGCGTCGAACAGCGAAACCCGGGATGAATCTCGTCGGTGATGGCCACGCCGCCGACGCGGTCGCGGCGCTCGAGGACGGTCGGCTTCAGGCCGGCCTTTGCCAGGTAGAAGGCCGTGACGAGCCCATTGTGTCCGGCCCCGATAATCAGCACGCGCATATAAGGGACTGAGGTATGAGAGACCGCAGCACGCGCCACTGAGCACGCAGCACTAAGCCCCCAGCAGTTCGCCCAAAGCCATCACCACAGGGGACGCGGAGGGCACAGAGTAGCCTGGTAGGAATTGCCGTCTGTGAGCCCTGTGCACTCTGCGGTGAGCCTTTCCAGCACTCAGCCGGCATCACCTTAATCTCGTATCTCTCAAGATCGCCATCGCTGCGTTCCGCCCGGGGGCTCCCATGATTCCGCCGCCCGGATGCGTCGCCGACCCGCACATGTAGAGACGCCGAACGGGCGTGCGGTAGGCGGCCCAGCCCGGCACCGGACGGAGGAAGAACAACTGCTCGAGCGTCAGCTCGCCTTGAAAAATATTGCCTTCCGTCAGGCCGAACTCGCGCTCGAGATCGAGCGGCGTCAGGACCTGACGATGCAGGATGATGGACTTCAGGTTCGGCGCATATTCCGCAATCGTGTCGAGGATGGTGTCGCCGAACTCCTCGCGCTTGTCATCCCACGATCCTTCCGTGAGGTGATACGGCGCGTACTGCACGAAGCACGACATGACGTGCTTGCCCGGCGGCGCGATGGACGGATCGGTGAGCGACGGAATCACGACGTCGACATACGGACGGCGCGAGAACCGTCCGTACTTCGCCTCGTCGTACGCGCGCTCCATGTAGTCGACGCTCGGCGAGATCGACACGGCGCCGCGCAGATGGCGGCCTGGTCCCGGCAGGCACGTGAAATCGGGAAGCGCGTCGAGCGCCAGATTCACCTTTCCCGATGACCCGCGCAACTTGTACCGCCTCACGCCGTCGACGAAGTCGCCCGGCAGATGTGCGGGTTCGAGCATCTTCAGAAACGTGCGGTGCGGGTCCAGGCTCGATGACACGGCGGACGCGTGGATCTCATCGCCGTTCGCGAGCACGACGCCGGTGGCCGTGCCCTCCTTCGTGACGATACGGGCGACGGCCGCATTCGTTCGGACCTCGGCCCCCGCTGCACGGGCGGCGTCGGCAATCGCCTGCGAGATGGCGCCCGTCCCGCCGCGCGCGAGGCCCCACGATCGAAACGCGCCGTCGAGTTCGCCCATGTAGTGGTGGAGGAGCACGTACGCCGTGCCGGCCGATCGCACGCCCAGGAAGGTTCCGATGATTCCGGAGGCCGCCATGGTCGCCTTCAGCACGTCGGTTTCGAACCATCGATCCAGAAAATCGATCGCGCTCATGGTCATCAGCTGGATCTGGTGGTCCTTGTCGTCGAGCGTCAGCGCCTGGAAGCGGCGCGCGAGGGCGAGGAGTTTCAAGAGGCCGCGCGGGTCGCGCGACGTCGGGTCGGGAGGCGTCATGGCGAGCATGGGCTTGATGAATCGCCCCATCTCGACCATCGCCTTCCCGTACTCGTCGTATGCCTCGGCGTCCAGCCTGGAATGACGTGCGATCTCGCGGCGCGTCTTCGCGTGATCGTTGACGCGCCAGAGGTAGTCGCCGTCAGGCATCGGCGTGAAGGTCCCGTCGAGAGGAAGAATCTCCATGCCATGCCGCGGCAGATCGAGCTCACGAATGATCTCGGGCCGAAGGAGCGACACCACGTACGAGCAGACGGAGTACTTGAAGCCGGGGAACACCTCCTCGGTGACAGCGGCCCCGCCGAGCACGTGACGCCGCTCCAGGACGAGGACCTTTCGGCCGGCGCGCGCGAGGTAGGCGGCATTGACCAGACCGTTGTGCCCCCCACCGATCACGATCACGTCGTACTTCATCGACAGTGGCGTTGACTGGCTGCTATCAATGAGTCAATACGTCTCATCGATCCAAGGCCTTAACCGCGGAGGGCGCCGAGAGCGCGGAGAAATACAGTCGGTGTCCGGCTTTAGTCCGACGTGCCAGGTTTAATCCCACCGCCTTTCAGGCGGTCGGCTTTCAGCAGGTCCGATACGCTCGCCTGCTTCGGTCAGCCCCGCACGTCGGACTAGGTGGCGCACGAGTGTGCGCCCTATGAACGACTACCGCGAGGGGGCGCGGGACGACTTTCAGTCGTGCGCCGGAGTCTACCGCCTTTCAGGCGGTAGTCGTTCAACCGGACCG
>JACPPN010000119.1 GCA_016190995.1 Acidobacteriota bacterium
ACCGTCGGGGCGGCAGCTTCGAACATCGCCCCGCTCTTGACGGCAACCGCCATCAACCGGTGATCGGCGGCAATGTAGAACAACTCTTTCCCGTCGCGCCGCCACTGCGGCTGACTGCCGCCGTTCGGCGAGATCTGCCATTTCGTCCCCGGCCCCGGGAACGGCCGGACGTACACTTCGAGGCGTCCCGACTCGTTGGACACGTACGCCATCCACCGGCCGTCGGGAGAGAAGCGCGCCTGGCTCTCGTCGAACTCGGTCTTCAAAAAGGGATACGGCTTGCGGTCGCCGAACAGGGGAAGAACCCAAAGGTCGGCCCGCGTTGGCGATTCCGTGTTGGTGTAGGTCACGAATCGCCCATCCGAGGACCAATCCGTCGGCTCGTTGACACCCACCAACTCGGCCAGTCGCTGCTCGCTTTCTCCACCACTGGCAACCTTCTCCCAAAGATCGATGCCCATGCTGCCGGCGGTCGCGAACGCGACGCGGCTGCCGTCGGCATTCCACACCGGTCGATAGTTCCACGCGCGCCTGACCGTGAAGCGGGACGCAACGCGACGTGAGAGATCGGTGAGCCAGATCCCGTATTGGTCCGCCTCGGCATCGTCGCGCTCCAACGCCACCTGCCGTTCATCCGGGGAAAGCGCGACGTGCACGTATCCGCCGGGCTCGGATATCGGATCGAGAGCCCGGCCCGTTCGATCGAACCAGACCAGCCGGCTGTTCGAGTTGGGAACCGTCCCGTAGGCCAACGCACCTGTCTCGGATACGGAAAACAGGGCGATTCCGATCGAGGACCAGACGTCGTTCACCGCCTCAATTGCGACGGCGTCTCCGCGGAGCGCCAGACTTTTCGCATCGAACGGCTGCGCCATGAGCTGTGCTGCCCGGGTGAACAGCAAATACCCCTCCGGCGCGTACGACACATTGGAATCGCTGTCGTTGAGACGCCTCACCTCTGGCGAGCCGAGCGACCCGATGTAGACGCCGCGGTTTTCCGGCAGCGCGCTGTCGGCGAAGTACAGAAAATGCTGGCCGTCGGGCAGCACTTGGGGCCACAGGTGACCGGTTTCTTTTCGCGAGGCATCGAGCTTCGTCACCGCCTTCGGCGCCCCGCCAGTTGCCGCCACCTGAAACACGCCGGCGCCCAGCGTGCCAAAGAGGATCGTTCCGTCAGGCCGCCACGCGCCCGCCCCTCCGCCGGCAACCGGCGGAAGCTCGCAGATGGTCCGAGGGAATCCGCCGGTGATGTTGACCGCCTTCAACTTACCGGTGGCGACAAACGCGATGGCCTGACTGTCCGGCGACCAGACCGGGGCGTAGGCCCCATCCGTCCCGGGCACCCGCCGCGACGTGAGGGAATCGAGCGCCCGCAGCCACAGGAGATAGCGCCCTTCGGTGAATGCGACGAAGGCCACGTGGCGGCCGTCGGGCGAAATCACCATCGGGCCCGTAAACGGGTAGAGCGCCGCACCATCCGAAAGCGCAATCGAGAAGCGAACGGGCACCGCAGGTGCGTGAACCGGGCGCAACAGGTACGCGGTACCAAGCGTTGCGGAGATCACCAGGAGCAGGGCCGCCGCGGCCATCCACAGGCGCTCGATCCTGCGGCGAGCGGCGGTCGCCAATCCGAGCGTCGAGATCGCCCCGCCGGTCTCGGCAATCCATTTCAGCTCGTGCGCGATATCACGGACCGACTGCCAGCGATCGTCGGGGTTTTTCGACAGACACAGCGCGACGGTTCGCTCCAGGGCCGGAGGAATCGGCGGCGAGGGAGCGAACGGCGGCGCGGGACGCTCCAGGATGGCCCCGACAATGCTCGCGGGATTCTCTGCCTCGAAGGCTTTCCTCCCGGTCGCCATCTCGTAGAGCACGGCCCCAAACGCAAAGATGTCCGTTCGCGCGTCGGCGTCCTTGCCTTGGAGCTGCTCGGGGGCCATGTATTGCAGCGTCCCGAGAATCGTCCCCTGCGTGGTCAGGGCCTGCTGCGTCATCGAGGCCGACGCGCCCGCGATTGGCGCCGGCTCGATCTTCGCGAGCCCGAAGTCGAGCAGCTTGACGCCGGTTCGCGTGAGCATCACGTTCGCCGGCTTGAGATCGCGGTGGACCACGCTATGGCGATGCGCCTGGTCGAGCGCGTCGGCGATCTGGATGCCGTAGCGCAGGAGCTCGTCCAGCGGGAGCGGCCCTTTCTTCAGCCTCGCGTCAAGCGTCTCGCCCTCCAGGCAGGGCATGACGAGAAAGTCAATCCCGCTGTGCCGCCCGATGTCATAGAGCGCGCAGATGTGGGGATGGTCCAGGCTGGAGACGACACGCGCTTCCCGCTCGAAGCGCTCCCGGAACTGGAGATCCGCGGCAAGATCGGCCGGCAGCACCTTCACCGCGACCGTGCGGTCCAGTCGTGTGTCCTTGGCGCGGTAGACCATACCCATGCCGCCCGCACCGAGCGGCGCGAGAATCTCGTACGGGCCGAGGCGAGTGCCGGAGGGCAGGGACATAGGGTTGCCGGAGGTTCCCGGTACGAGGTTCGGGGTTCCGGGTTCCAGGTTCTGGTTCCAGGTTGCCGGTTCGAGGGTTCGGCGTTGAATCCCTAATTGCGAGCCCAGAATCCCGGCATGCGCGGAAGCCGGCTGGGCATTGTATCCGATTCCGATGACGATAGTTGACCGCGGGCATCGTACGAGCCACCGCGGTGACGCGACACACGGGCACTTAGTGCTCCGTCGCCGAAATACGGCGACAAGTATTTCGGAGCGCGGCGCCCGGCGGGCCAGGCGCAACAACCGAGCAGATCGGGAATCTGTAAGGGAGGAGCAACGCCGCCCGCCGGGATGCCCCGCCCGAAATACGTTGCCGTACTTCGGCGACGGGGCACTTAGTGTCGCTCCTCCGACGGGCAGTGCTCTGGACTGGACGACTGCGCCCGAAAATGCATCAGACCGACCAGACATCTTCCTAAGGGAGGTTACTAATCGTTTGCGCTGTCACCTCGACACCCGTCCCGCCGAGCTGCTCTGCGAGCGCGACGCCCTGACCTTTGATCGCGATCATGGCCCACGAGTTCCGGTAGCAATACCCGCGAATCTGGGTACTGCCGAGCGCTTCAAGGGCCAGATATCCCTCGTCGACCCATGCGTAGTTCAACCGGGTACAGGAATCGAAGTTCGTCAGACCGGCTTCATCGCCGACCGCGATCATCACCAGCACACCGTCCGGCAGCCCGTTGAGGTAGTCGATCACCTCCCGCATGTCCTCGCCGCTGGTCCTTGTCAGCCATGTATCGAAGCTTACGACGGGCTCGAGCGGATCGCCCGTCGTTGCGTCCACCACCGCGACGTTGAATCCACGGGCGCCGTTCAGCTTACAGCCGACGTCTCTGTGGAGCCGCGTGTTCCCCTTGCGGAATTCGGCATGGCCGCAAGAGCCCTTTGATATCGCGGAAAAGGCAACGGGCTCCGGAGGAGGTGCGTAAGCCGGGTCGAATGCTTCGGTGAGAACGCCGTAGACCTCGCGTGGCACACGATCGACATCCGTGATGCCGAAATACTCCTCGTTACCCATTCCGTCGGGAAACCCACCCGAGAACCAGCCGTTGGTCTCTTGCGATCCGTGCGGCTGCACCTTCCACCACTCGTCATTCCACTCGAAGACAGCTCCGCCGGCCGCCGTGCCACTGCTACCGACGGCCGACAGGTTTCGTCGCAGGTCCCGCCACAAGGCCAGGTCCCATGCTGCCTGTTCAGCCTCATTGATTGTTCCGGGCGCCGGGTTGGCGAGCGCCGTGGCGTGGAAGGCGTCCACTCCGAACTCGCCGAGAAGCACCGGCTAGTCTTGACAGAACTGATATAGCCGGAATTTCCATTTGGGCCGCTTGGATCAGAGCTTTTCTACACCCATCCCCGCTCCGCGTGGCCAGATTTCTTCGTCGCGTGTTCTTCCAGCTCCCAATCCCGGTCGGCTCAGGCCGTTTCGACGCCGGAACCGACTGGATCGCTTTGTCCCGGCGGCATTCTCGCGACATGCCGGCAGTCTGCGCCGTTTCCTTGCAAGATCTCCTCGGTCAGCGGTGCCCTCTATCCTGCCGGCAGCGGCCCGCGGTCCCAGATTTTCGGCGACCCAATCAGCCGAAACGTTGGGTCTGTGGCCAGTCGCTGCACATCGTTGAGGTCCTCATAGCCAGCACAAGCGGCTGTAAACCGACTGTCGCATGAGATCGGCCAGGTTGAACTGACGCTTGTCGCGCGTCGTTCAGGTGCTCGGCGATGAGTGTCTCCAGCCCCAAGCGTTCATCCAACTCGCGCACCAGAATGAGGCTTGCGTCGGAAGTAACGTGCGATCCCTGGAATGCGACCTTCAGAAAGCCATTGAACGTGAGCTGAAACGCCTCATGCTCTAGTTCACCCGTAGCGTGTCACGCTCCGAGACGGGTTTGTTGTGTCGGTACCCCAGAAAATCAAGGCGAGACAACTGATCCGGCGGGTACGTTACGACAGGCAAATCGGAAATCCGGTCTTAGGCAGGGCCGCCGTGGCGCCCGCGCAGCTAGTAGCGAAAGTTCGCCCGTCCCGCGTTGTGACTCGGCGGTTTGCGGCGAAGCTTCGCTACTGCTCTGCCCGTGGAATTCGGCCCGGCGTGTACGGCGCGCCGGCGCGCTCCAGCTCCCTCTCGGGCGCCGGGATGTCCGTCTCGACGAGCTGCGGCAGGCTCGTAAGCTGCGGCGCGAACAGCTCCGACGCAATCTGATACCGCTGCTCGTGCGTCGCCGTCGGCCGCCCGAGCGTGCGTCCCATCTCGTAGCCGGTCGTGTTCACGCGTTCCGAGATGGCCATCGGGGTGGGCATGCTCCGCGAGCCCAACGCGCGATCGCCCCGCAGCTCGACCAGGATCGCGTTCAGCCGTTTCTGATACGCCCGCACCTGATCGTGGAGGGCCCGCGGCGCGGCGGGCCTCGCGTCGAGCGCGCGCCTGATCGCGTCGAGCCGGCTGCTGGTGTTGTTGGCCAGCTCCAGCGCCCCGGCCACCTCCCGCCTGAGATTCTGCAGCGTCTCCTGGAACCGCCAACGCGCCGCGTCATCGGCCAGGGTCTGCGTACCCTGCGGATCGACGAGCACGTTGAAGCTCACCGGGCCGGCAAGGTGCGTCACGACGCAAGCCACACGCTGCGACAGCGTCACGCTGTACCTGCCGGGCACGACGTAAGGCCCGGTCGGACCGCCGTCGAAGATTTCCTCCCCTTCACTGCGCGGCCGATTTGGCGGCAGTTGATGCGCGGGTGCGCGCAGGTCCCACGCCACGCGCTGCACCCCCTTCTGCACGGGGCCAGTCATCACGCGAACAGGCTTGCCCGCGGCGTCCATCATGGTGAGCAGGATCGCCGGCGCTGATGGACCTCCACGTGCGGCCACCATCCGTGCTCTTCAGCAGATACGGCGCGAAGTCGCCGTTCTGATGGTTCTCCAATCGGGAGTATTCGAGGGAGGAGCAACGCCGCCAGCGAGGACGTCCCGCCCGGAAGGCGCTTTACAAATGACGGGGACCGTCCACTAGCCCCACCCCACCGCGCACAGCCCGCGCGGAGGGGGCCGCGGGCGACGAAGCGTTTCATGAGAAGGACTCCAGCCTTGTAGAAGGCGCTGATCTTGGCAGGACGCGCGCGTCTCCGGTTCCAAGACCCTTGCCGGCCCATCCGGGACCATTGCCATAACGTGCGACCTGCACCTGGAGATGGCGTCGGATACCGGATACCCAAACCAGCGGCGTGAGCTCGAACCGAGGGTGCTCACCACGGCGGTGCAGCACGAGCGCGCACCCGGACGCTGGTATCGTTCGACGGATCCAGGCGATCGTCACGACCCGGGCGGAGGTGACGGCCGGACCGATCGACCGCGCCTTCAAAGCCACCGAATAGCTCGGCGGTAGACGACGATTCGGGCGCCGCGCATCCCGTGCCGCTGAAGAGGAAGTACATGTAGATGGGCGTGACGAGGCCCAGAAAAACCCCGATCACTGCTGCAGGATCGCGTGCTGCTCCCCGAAGCTCGCCGCAAGATCTTCGGGGTCTACGGGAACGCGGGCCCGCGCGCCGTCTGGAGCAGCTCTGAGATATTGAACCGGCCACGCAATCGGCTGCCCGAGCTCACGGGCCGCCCGCAGCGGCCAATAGGGATCGCGCAGGAGCTCGCGGGCCATGATGACCGCGTCGGCCTGTCTCGTCGCGATGATGTGTTCCGCCTGAACGGAAGATGTGATCATCCCGACCGCGCCGGTCATGATGTCTGCTTCTCTCCGAATCTCGGCGGCAAACGCCGTCTGATAGCCGGGACCCACCGGAACCTTCGCGTGAGCGACGATGCCGCCAGATGAGCAATCGATGAGGTCTACGCCGAGCTTCCGCAAGGCGCGAGCCAGTCCGATCGACTGCTGAAGGTCCCAGCCGCCATCCACCCAATCGGTCGAGGAAATGCGCACGAACAGCGGCGCACGCTCCGGCCATGCGGATCGAACCGCGACAACAACGTCACGAAGCAGCCGCGTGCGATTCTCAAACGACCCACCGTATTCGTCCTGCCGGTCGTTGCTCAAAGGGGACAGGAACTCGTGGATCAGATATCCGTGAGCGGCATGGATCTCGATCACCCGGAAGCCGGCTTCGCGGGCGCGACGCGCGGCCGCGCCAAACGCCGCGACTATCTTCTGAATGCCCTCGCTCGTGAGCGCCTCCGGCATGGAATAGCCGTCGGCGAAGGCGAGCGCGCTCGGGGCCACGACTTTCTTCCAGCCCCCAGCATCTTCGGGGACCGTCCCATGGCCTTCCCACGGCCGGTACGTGCTGGCTTTGCGTCCGGCGTGTGCCAACTGCACAGCGGCCACGCCGCCTTGCTGATGAACGAACCGGACGATTCGGGCCAGCGGCTCGATGTGATCGTCACGCCAGATGCCAAGGTCCTGCGGACTGATACGCCCTTCGGGAAGAACGGCAGTGGCCTCGGTGAGCACCAGTCCCGCGCCCCCCACGGCACGGCTGCCCAGATGGACGAGATGCCAGTCGTTCGCGCACCCGTCGAGGCCGGAGTATTCGCACATCGGCGAGACAAACACGCGGTTCGCGAATCTCACACCGCGAATGCAGAGCGGATCAAACAGGTGAGCCATAGGTCCTCGACTCGATGACGGGAATGAACCAGCAGGAGCCGGTCCCGGCTTGCGACACGCAGTATAGCGCCCGTGGCGACTGCCCTCGCATTCACGCTGATCGACCAACGTGGCTATTCACACGCCGGAGGTGAGCTGCCGTCAGGCGCCTCAGCTCGCGCTCGGCGGCGTCGGATTCGCGCACGAGAAGGGCATCATCCATGGCGACATCAAGCCCGAGAACCTCATGTTGCGGCCCGACGGCTACGCGAAGATTTTCGACCGGTTGGCCTGCTACCGGCGCGGCTTTGCGTCCATGCGGCGAAGCGGATTATAGTCGGCCGCGTCCGTTGCCAAAGGAAATGCTCATGCGTAGACCTGCCTTGATCGTCACCTTTGTTCTCACGGTCGCTGCGCCCGCCACGCTTCGCCTCGGCGCGATGCAGCCCGGCAGACCCGCGCAGGCTTCGGTGCCTCCGCCCGGGGCCCCCGCCGCGCGGACTCTGCGCGGAGGGGAGGAAGCGCCACACCCCACTGCACCGAGCGCGCTCACCGGCCAGCAGTACGCGCGGCTCGTCATCCGCAACGCCTTGCTGATCAACGGCCGCCGCGGCACGCCCACCGAGGGGCCGGTCGACATTGTCATCGACCGGGACACGATCGCGGACATCATCCCGACCGACGGCGTCTCGATGCGCAACTACGGGCCCGGATGGAAGCGGCCCGAGGTTCAGCGCTGGGTGCCGGACGCTATGTGCTCAGTGCCGGGTCCGGCGTGCTGGGAGTGCGGCGATTGGAAGCATGCGAAAAACGCTCGTTGAGTCCGGCTTCAGCCGGACTTCACGGCTGGCGCGAAGTGCTGAGGCATAAGCGACCCAAGGTGACCGTCTTCCTTGCGCGCCATGAGCAAAGCTACGAACCGGAGGACCCTGATGGCAACCATGAATCGGACACGCGCCGTGACCCCGGCCTTGTGGGGTGGGTTGTGGGCGGCAATCGCAACGATCTGCCTCACCGCAGCGCTGGCGGCGGCCGGCGGGGCGTGGCCCTGGAGCGGTTCGTACGGCGATCAGGCGGTGTCGCTGCTGATCATCGGGGACATCCAGGTCCAGCGGCGCGCCGATCCGGCGAGCGCGTTCGTCCACCTTCGTGAAACGCTCGAG
>JACPPN010000011.1 GCA_016190995.1 Acidobacteriota bacterium
GTACACGGCATAGCCCATGTGGTCCTGGACCGGCTCGGGAAACGCGCGGAGGTCCCTGCGGCTCGTTCCGACCCAGATCACCGGCCTCAGAGGCGGATCCTCGTTCATGCGGCCGTCTCAACTATAGTGATTTCACTATAGTGTGTCAAGGGCCAACATCGACGTCGAAGCGGAACGGTCCCGGGTAACGCCAAGCTGCCCATCCGCCCCGGCCCGCTATGGACTCCTCGTCCCTGGGCGACTACTCGGGAGTGATCCGACGCCGGGACTGGGCCAGAAGTGTATCCGGGACAGGACTGGTTCGATTCCTACGCGGCTCACCAGCCTTCGCTCGCCTGAAGCGTGAGCGAGCTTCGGCTGGCAAGCCGCCCTCGCTCTCGATCACGCGAAGGCTGTCCGCCGGAGCTTACCCGAGTGCGGTCTCACAGGACTTGCGTCACAATGCCAGGATGAAGACCTACATCGCTCTGTTTCGCGGCATCAACGTCGGTGGCAGGCACATGCTGCCAATGAAAGAGCTCAAGCTGGTACTCGAGCGACACGATTGCCTCGACGTTCGAACCTACATTCAGAGCGGCAATGTGGTCTTCCGCAGCGCGAAGTCTGATGTCGGGCGGCTGGCGACTCGGCTCACCGCGGCCATATCGAAGAGTCATGGCTTCGAGCCGCACGTGCTCCTGCTCACGCGCAGCGAGTTGGAGAACGCAGCGCGAGGCAACCCCTTCCCCGAGAGCAGCGAGAGTCCGAAGAGTCTGCACCTGTTCTTTCTGGCCGAGCCGCCCAGGAAACCAGACCTCAAAGCGTGCGAGGCACTGAAGGCCAGCACCGAGCGCTTCAAACTCAAGGGTTGCGTTTTTTATCTCCACACGCCTGACGGATTCGGCCCTTCCAAGCTTGCCGCCCGGGCAGAGAAACTTCTCGGCGTTGCAGCGACCGCTCGCAACTGGCGCACCGTCATGACGCTGCTTCACATGGTGCAGGCGTCGGACTGATTCGAGCCGCTCAAAACGGGACATGGAAGCGCTGATCACCGACAGCATCCAACGCGGCGCGATGCTGTCGCTGTTTGCACAGATCGGACGTCTCACGGACGGATCGCCGCCCGGCCTTCGGCAGCGAATCTGCCGCATCCTGACGATTCACTGAAGCGCGACGACGGCTAGAGTGGCGGACGGCATTTCCAGTGCCGGGCCGCTCGGATCGAGACGCGCTGTACTGGATGGACGCGCGGGGCGCATCCAGTCCGCGGAAAGGGCCGTGCCCGCGCGCCAAAATTCGAGCTCCTTCCACTTGTCAACGGCTGCTCTCCTCCTGGCGTAGCGCGACGATTGGATCGACCGCCGCCGCGCGGCGTGCGGGCAGAGAGCTGGCGAGCTGGTGAAACTTAGGTACCAGCTCCAAACTATTGATTCCACTCGATCGGCACGCATGATCCGAAATAGTCAATCGAACCGATCGCGCAGACTTGTTTGGTCGTCGAGCGTTCGTCGCCTCGGTGATCCTGCCCCGCGCTGGGCGAGTTCGTGAGCGCGTCCAGGCGCTCGCGACCCCTGGCCGTCCGAGCCGCCTGACGCGGCGTCTTGTTCTCCAGCGCCGGCGCACGCGTGTCGAGCCAGTCCACTTCCCTATGAGACGATTGAGACGATGAGATGACTGTGATACGATTCGGACATGGTTGGCCAAATGATCACCGTCGAGGAGGCGAGGCGCACACTCGGCGTCTCACGTTCGACCGTCTGGCGGCTGATTCAGCGGGGCGACCTCCCGAGCGTCCGCCGAGGTGGACGGCGCCTCGTCCCGGCTAGCGCCATTCAGACCCGCACGCGTCGCCGTCGGACCGCGGGAATTCCTCCGTTTTCTCACGACCATCCGATGTTCCGTCTCGTCGGCGCTGGCCGCGGCGGCGGCAGGACGCCTGGCGCTCGCGACAAGCACGCCATCCTCGATCGGTGACCCGCAGCGTTCTCTGGGACTCGAGCGCCATCCTTGCGTTGCTCGACGCCGACGATGCGGACCATGCGGGCGCGGTCGCCGTGGCCCGTGACATCGCATCCGAACGGCGGCCGAGCTTCATCACCAACTACATCGAAGCGGAGGCCCACGCACTCCTCTTGCGGAAGCTCGGAAGAGCGATTGCGCGCGAGTGGCTGCTGACGGGCGGATTGCCGGTCGTGCCGGCTCTCTCCGCGGAAGAGCAAAAAGCCAAGGAGATTCTGGCTCGGCACACCGGCAAGGACTGGACCCTGTGTGACGCGATCTCGTTCGCCGTGCTCGACGCTCGTCACGTTTCGAGAGCCTTCACCTTCGACCACCACTTCCGACAGTACGGACGCATTCAGGTGCTCGGCTTGACAGGATGACGGCGACCTTGGGTCAAGCGATTGCGCGGAACGGGTCGAGCTGGCGCAACCACAAAGCGATTTTGGTTCCAACTCGCGAACGTTAGGGTCACCGCCCCGAATAGATCCGCGGTAACGCCGTAGTGGCGATCTGGCCTGGCCGCGAATCGCTCTGGATTCCGGCGTCGAGGGTTGTGACGGTGAGCGTCGACCAGACGCACTGCATTACGGCCGTTTTGCGATAGTCCCCGGCCAAATGCTCTGTCGCGACCCTCTTTCCCGAATGGGGCGAGCCGATGGCGGCGACGCGGGCACAAGAGCGGTTCACCGGGTTCGAATGGATCTTCGAACGTAAGCTCGATGGCATCCGCTTGCTCGCGTTCAAGAACGATGCGCCTGCTATCGAGCGACCGGGTGCCACAAGACCTTCCCACGGTGGGTGAGGCGCGCGGCCAACCAGGAGCGGGTCGACGCGCTCGATGCGGCGACCGGCGCCGAAGTCAGACGGAGGAACGCGACGAGTTCCAGCGCGTGGTCATCGCGGCACCGCCGGTCGGCCGGTGGAAGCCGCGGCCGGGCCCGGCGCCAGATACGAGGCGAGAGGAGAGGCGGCGATATACTGGCCATGAATGATCAAGCGGTTGGCCGACTCCCACTGGACGATCGCCTCGGACGAGGCGGGCGTGAGGCTCGACAAGTTCCTCGCGGACACGCAGCGACTCGGCTCGCGCGGCCGCGCGGTCGCGGCGCTCGAGCGCGGGAAGGTGTTTCTCAACGGCGCCGAAGTCACGATGACGCACGCGGGCGCGCGTCTGTCCCAGGGCGATACCGTCCGGGTCTGGATGGATCGCCCAAGGAGTGCCCGTCGTCAGGAACGCGCGGTCGACACCGGCGCTCTTCGTATCCTCTATCAGGACGAAGCGCTGCTCGTGCTGGACAAACCCGGTGGGATACTCGCGGTTCCGCTCGAGCGGCGTCGTGACGCGCCGTCGGTCTACGACCGGATCGAGGACCACTTCCGCTCGCACGGCAAACGGCGGCCGTTCGTCGTGCACCGGATCGACCGCGACACGTCCGGCCTGGTCGTCTTTGCCAGGGACGCGCGGGCACAACAGGCGCTGAAGGATCAGTTCCGGCGCCGCGAGCCGGAACGCGTGTATTGGGCAGTCGTCTACGGTCACCCGCACCCGGCGGAGGGCACCTGGCGCGATCGGCTGGTGTGGGATCGCAAGGCGCTCATCCAGAGAGAGACGCATCCGCATGACCCGGAAGGGAAAGACGCGGTCAGCGACTACCGCGTCCTCGAAGCGTTCCGTACGACGGCTCTCATCGAAGTCTGGCTGCAGACCGGCCGGCGCAATCAGATCCGACTGCAGGCGCGGCTGCGCGGCCACACGCTCGTCGGGGAGAGGCGCTACATCTACGGTCCGGACTCCCTGCGCCCAATCGCGTTCCCACGTCAGGCGCTGCACGCCTATCGTCTGACCTTCCGTCATCCGATCGGCGGCGAGCTGCTCCGGTTCGAGGCGCCGCCGCCTGCTGATTTCCTGGATCTCCTCGCGAGGCTGCGCCGACGCTGAGGGCGAGGGCGGGCTTGGCGCTCCTCTACCGCGTCAGCGTCCCTGGGCGACTTGAACGGGAGTGATTCGACGCCGGCACTGGGCCAGAAGTGTATCCGGGACAGGACTGGTTCGATTCCTACGCGGCTCACCACTTCTAAATCCTTCCTTCGATAGGAACTTGCGGAAGCAGTGGATCCTGCGGACGGCCACTGGGGGTAAGCCGGGTGTACGGTGGGACGTGCTCCGGATTTCGGTGAGGTTAGGTGTCGCCAGCTCAAGCGTCGAAAGGGAGCAGTCGGAACGGCTTGCCGCCTGAGCCCCTGAGCGCGCGGAAGTGGCGCTCGTCCGTGCACAAGAGGTCCAACGTTCTGTGGCGGTTGGCGAGAACGACGACCGACGCGTCCGCCAATCCGATCCGAAGATCGGCGTACCGCTCCATGATTCGCTTCGCGTGGCCCATATCCTCAGATGAGAAGAGCTCGAGCTGGTACGCCCCACGCGTGACCTCGTCGATAAGAGCCATCTGCGCCTCGTGGCCGACTCGATTTGCAATCAAGTAGTCCAGTTCCGCGAGAACAAAGGGCGAGATCACGCGCGGAGGTGTCGAGGCGACAAGTGCCGCGACTGACCGGCCGTGCAGCGCTTCGTTGGCGTCAAGCGCGGCGTAGAGCCCGCCCGTGTCCAACACGATCACCGGACGCCGAAGCCTTCCAGTGCGCGGTCCACGTCATCGGCAATCGACGGTCCGGTTGAACGGAAGAGCGGCAGCTTAGGGACCGCCGCGTCGGCTTCGCCAGTGAGCCGCGAAACCGCTTCTCGAAGCAGCTCGGCCTCGCTGCACTGGCGCTGCGCGGCGACTCTCCTCAAGGCCCGCTTGAGTTCAGGCGGGAGGTACACGGTGGTCTTGGTCATGCCCTACATATACCATACATTCTGCTACCCACGGGTGGCACTGATACTCGGGCGGCGGGAGCCCCTCGTTGCGGCGGGCGCCTGCCCGGTCTGGCACCACCGTGCGCCAAACTCTCTACGAGGTGTCAGGCAGTGCGCGAATCGGGATGTAATTCTTTCCGATCTGTTCGAAACCGCGCCGATTAGGGGTAGAGTCGAGTGGTCAGGGACTGAGTCCGGCCCAGGTCGAGAGGCGGGAGGTCGAAGCGCGTCGAATCTCCGGGGCCGTGGTCAAGCGGGTCTGCCGCAATCGCTCAAGCCGCCTCAGCCACTCACCAACGTGGTTCCAACTGGCGACCGTCAGGCTCACCGCCCCGAATAGGTCCGCGGTAACGAAGGGATTCGCGGCTTCCTCGAATGGCGGTCTTCCCCGTCGTCCGCGGGGCTCAGGACACGTCTTTCCGTACGTGCTGGGCCAAAACCTCGTTGATCAACGTCTGGTAGCCGAGGCGACGTCGGCGTGCCTCTTTGCGGAACGGGTCGAGCAGCCGGGGTCGACGCGGATCGCAATCACCTGGCGCCGCTCCTCACCGAGCGGAGGCCGGCCCACGCGTCGCATGGCCTTCAATTGCGCCGGCGACGAGTCGGAAATATCTGAAAAATCGATCCTTCTTCGCGTGGTACGCCGCGCGCTCGCGCCAACTCGCGCGCCGCGCGCTGATGAGACGGCTCGTTTGCGCATCGCCGCTTCTCCTCAGGTATTCATTGCTATCATGGAGGAATGGCTCTCGACGAACGCGCCCTTTTCACCGAAAAACCGGAAACCCGACCCGGACGGTATCAGTGCCCCAAGTGCCGACGGACCGGCGACTACAGCATTCGGTGGGTGCGGCGCTCAAAGAAGGATAGGCTGCCGGCCGGGGCCGACGAGCGCGACCGTGCCAAGTTCGCAAAACTGCGCGACTACCTGTTCCGCGTCGACGACGAGGTCACGTGCAAGACCTGCGGCAAGAAATTCGAGATCCCGTCGCAACACTCCCTGATGTTCGTGGATCAACTCGCAGGTCTTCCCAACGAAGAAGAACTCGAACGAGAGATCAACGTCGCGTCGGGAGAGCCGGAACCTGCGCCTGACCGCAAGCCGGCGTTGCCCGCGCGGTTCACGCGCAAATCAAGTGGCTGGAAGTAGCGGACTTCATGTTCTCACCGTCGTCCAGCGGGCGCCTGACCGATCGGGACCTCGTTCGCTTCCCTGCATAGCGCCATGACGAATACTGACCGCATCGAAAAGACGGTCGTTCTTCCCGCGCCGCGCGCGCGCGTGTGGCGCGCCATCACAACCGCGGAGGAGTTCGGCGCGTGGTTCGGCGTGAAGCTCGAGGGCGCCTTCGCCGAGGGCGCGACGGGCCGGGGCAAGATCACCTATCCGGGCTACGAGCACGTGACGATGGAGATGCTGGTCGAGCGGATCGAACCCGAGCAGTATTTCGCGTATCGGTGGCACCCGTATGCGATCGACGCCAACGTGGACTACTCACACGAGCCGACCACGTTGGTCGAGTTCCGCCTCGAGGAGGCCGGCGGCGGCACTCTCCTCACGATCGTCGAGTCGGGTTTCGATCGCATCCCTCTCGCGCGCCGCGCCGAGGCGTTCCGGATGAACGACCGAGGGTGGACCGAGCAGACGAGGAACATCGAGCGCCATGTCGCGAAACCGTAGTGCTGCGGCGGCGAAGCTGACCGAGGCGGCGCCAGTGTTCGCTGCGCTGGGAGTCGCGACGCGCCTCAGGCTGGTTGCCCGCCTGTGCGTCGATGCACCACTCTCGATTGCGCGCCTGAGCGAGCGAGGGCGCCGGGGCCACGCGTCAGGCGGTCACCAAGCACCTCCATGCCATGGAGGATGCGGGCTTCGTGCGAGATACCCGCCGCGGAC
>JACPPN010000127.1 GCA_016190995.1 Acidobacteriota bacterium
AGCCTGTGGAACGGCGCGCTCTCTGCGAGCCCCGCGCTGTTGACGAGGACCGCGATGGCCCCGAGCTGCCGCGTGACGACCTCGATGGCAGCGGAGACGCTCAGGCCAGAGGTCACATCGCAGGTCACGGCGGCCGCCCGTCCGCCTGCGGCAGCGATTTCGCGCGCGACGGCGTCAACCTGGTCGCGCGATCGCGCCGTTACAGCCACGCGCGCGCCGTGTGACGCGAAGGCGAGGGCAATCGCGCGTCCGATGCCCCGGCCGCCCCCGGTGACGAAGGCGACCGATCCGTTCAACATCACGTCCGTTCGAGCGCTTCGTCGCGCACGCGCTCGGCGTGAACGTACTCGCGAAACCCGTAGATCAGCCCGTCGCGGACCTCGATCAGGTACACGCCGCTCTTCAGGTGCAGCAGTCCGTCGTTCGTCCAGACGCGGCTGCGCCACTCGACGATGACGGCCGCCTGTGACGCGTCTTCCCAGATATGCACCGGCTCGAGCTGCACGCGCGTCCACCCGGGGAAGACCGAGCGGCGAAAGTGCTCGATGATCTCGTAGCGCCCGACGACATCGCGCGCATAGTCGCTGCCGGGAGCCGAGTATCGCGCATCGAGGTGCAACACGGCTTCGAACCCCGCTGCGTCGAGCCGCCCGTAACACTCGATGAGGCGCCAGACGAGCGCGACGTGTTCGGTCATTGAAACTCCTGGAAATGGGGAGGTGGAGGCGGGGTTCTCGGATAGGATTATGCTCTGGCGACGCGACATTCGTCCAGTCGCCGAAGGTGCAAGCCTTGGATCCCGAGGAGGTCTCTTGTGGAACCGCCACAGACGACACTGGGGCCGGTCCCGACACTCCCCCCAGACGCGGGCCTTGCAGTTCTTCGCCTGACGATGGCCGCGCTGTTCATCTACGTGTTCTTCGAAAACTGGAACAAGGGGGCGTACGCACCGGCCGGGTACGCGGGCGTGATCAACTACTACCTGAAGAACGGCCACGCGCCGGACGCCTGGAAATCGGTGATGAGCTTCATGGCGAGCCAGGCGGCGGTGACCGGCCCGGCGCAGGCGGTGACTGAACTCGGCTTCGGCGTGCTGTTGCTCGTCGGCGTCGCGACACGCCTTGTCGGTCTCGCGGCGTTCGGTTTTCTGACGAGCCTGTGGATATCGGAATGGGGGGCGGCGTGGATTTGGGAGCTGCTGGTCCCCATGATCGTCGCGCTCGTCGTCGGGCTCGGCGCGGCCGGACGCAAGTGGGGGCTCGATGCCGCGCTCAGGCGACGGTACCCCGCGCTCCCGCTCTGGTGACTCTCCGCGACCCGGCCGAATGTCTCCGTCCCGCATCCTCGTCCTGATGGGCAAGGCGCCGCGCGCCGGTCGAGTGAAGACGCGGCTCACCGAATCCCTTCCGCCGGACGCGATCGTCGAGCTCTATACCTGTCTGCTGCGCGACAGCGTGGCGCTCGGGCGGCGGCTGACCCACACGCGCGTCGGCATCATCTGTCCCCGCGGTGATCGCCCGGCGCTTGCGGAGGTCGTCGGGTCGGAGATCCTCATTGCCGAGCAGAGTGGCACCGGCCTCGGGGCCGGATTGGAATCGACGTTCAAGCACTTCATCGGGGCCGGCTTCTCGCACGTGATGGCCTTCAACAGCGACAGCCCCCATCTCCCCGTCGCGGTGCTCGAGCGCGCCTTCACGCTGCTCGCCGATCATGACGTCGTCGTCGGTCCGACGCGGGATGGCGGGTATTATCTCGTGGGCGCACGGGCGGCACACGAGGGCCTGTTCGAAGGCGATCGCCTGGGCACGTCGAGCGCGTTCGACGTGCTCCTGAGACAGCTTCAGAGCCGGCGGCTCTCGGTTGCGACGACGGCCGAGTGGTACGACGTCGACGAGGCGGACGATCTGATGGCGCTGGCGGCCGAGTTGCGCGACACGCCGCAGCGAGCGCCGGAAACCGCCGCCTGGCTCGGCCGGCATGCGCACCTTTTTGAAAGGAAGCGCTGATCCATCGAACCGAGCGCACACACACCTGCATCGAGCCGGCACCCGTGGCGGATCTACGTCGCGGGCATCGCCATCTTCATCGCGATGCTCGAGTGGCGTCTCGGTGCGCCCGCGATGGGCAGCACGTCCTACATGTCGCTCCTCGCGGCGTCCGGCGTGGCCTATGCCATCGCGGTCAGGGAATTGCACCGTCGGGCCGGCGGTCCGCGCATCGCTCTCATCGGCTGTCTGATTCTCGCCGCCGCATGGCGGGCGCCGTTCGTCTCACGGCCTGCGGGCAAGAACGATGACGTGTACCGCTACCTGTGGGACGCGCGGCTGCAACGACACGGTCTCAATCCGTACCTCATCACGCCGAGCGATCCGAAATACGACTGGCTGCACACGCCTCAGACGCGAGGCATCAACAATCCGGACGTGCCCACCCCGTACCCACCCGGCGCGCAGCTCTTCTTCCGGGTGGTCACGAGCGTCCACGAGTCGGTGCCTGCGTTCCGGCTTGCCCTCACCATCTGCGACGCGTTGGTCGCCTTGCTGCTCTGGCGCTGGCTCGCGAGCGTCGGGCTGAGCCCCTGGTGGACGCTGGCGTACGCGTGGCACCCTCTGGTCACGATCGAAGGCGCCGCGAACGGGCATCTGGACCTGGCGGGCATCGCGTGCCTCATGGCATCCATCGTGGCGCTTACGCGCCGACGAGGGACTCTCGCAGCGGTGTTTTTCGTGCTCGCCGTCACCATCAAGCTGCTGCCAATCGTCCTGGCGCCGATCTACTGGCGACGGATTCGGCTGCGCGACGGCCTCGTCGCGGCCGCCGTGGTGGTTGCTCTCTACGCGCCCTATCTGACGCTGGCCGGACCGCCGATCGGATCGCTCGGCGCTTTCGTCGCGCGCTTCCGCTTCAACGATCCGGTGTTCGCGAGCCTCGAGGCGTGGCTGTCACCGCGTGCCGCGGCGGCGGTCGCGATGATGATCGGCGTCACGGTTGCCGCGATCCTGCGCGCCCGGGACCAGACAGGCGCAGCCGCATGGGCATGGCCGGCGGCAGCCACGCTGGCCTGCGCACCGGTGATCTATCCCTGGTATCTGCTGTGGGTGACGCCGTTTCTCGCGACACGCGCGACGATCCCGCTGCTCGTCTGGACCCTGAGCGTGCTCTCGACCTATCGTGTCTGGCATCTCGTCCGGCTCGGTGCGGCGTGGAAGGTCCCGCCGCCTATCCTTCTGTTCGAGTACGGGCTCGTCGTGGTAGCTGTCGCCTGGATGGCGATCGATCGGATTCCTAAGGCCATCAATCGAAGGCGGCTGTAGCCGACTTCCATCTGAAAGGGGACTCACGTGACGGGACGGACGATCTGGCTTGGTGCGGTCGCCTACGATCCGAAGGTGGTGACGATCTGGGAAGGGATGCGCCAGTACTTCCACGAAGAGGCGAGAATCCCAGTCGAAATCGTTCTTTTTCAGAGCTACGAAGCGCAGGTGGAAGCGCTCCTGGCCGCCCCGACCGACTTGACGCCGCGGATCGACATCGCCTGGAATACGAACCTCGCCTACCTGCAGTCCACCGAGTGGAGCCATCAGCGATGCCAGCCCATCGCCATGCGCGACACGGATCTCGGCTGGCAGACCCTGGTGCTCGCGCCCACTGGCGGCACGGTGCGGACGCTTCGGGACTTGAAAGGGCGGACGCTCGCCTTAGGCAGCCGGGACAGTGGCCACGCGGCGATCCTGCCCGTCTACTTTCTCGAACGGGAAGGCTTCGTGGCGGGTCGTGACTATCGGATGCTGCGGCTGGACACGGACCTGGGGAAGCACGGCGACACCGGAACGAGCGAGGTGGACGTGCTGCGCGCCGTGCTCGAAGGCCGCGCCGATGCCGGCGCGGTCGGCAGCCCGTTCTGGACGAGCGTGCAGGCGCAGCATCTCGTTCCTGAAGGCGCCGTCACACCCATCTGGAAGTCGCCTCCCTACTCTCATTGCATGTTCACGGCACGCATCGGCCTCGAGCCCGAGATCATCGACACGTTCGCGCAGGCGCTCTACCGAATGGACTTCAACAATGCGGCGCACCGCACGGTGCTCGAAGCGGAAGGGCTCAGGAAATGGATCCCCGCCGAGACCGACGGGTACGCCTCGCTGCGCGAGGCGTGCGAGCAGCAGGGATTCTTCGACCGGGAGCGGGCCAGAGCGCGCCCGGTCGCCTCGTAGTCCGGCGCGTCGGGGTCACGCGCAGTAGAAGATGCTCGCGAGCCGGGCCTGAAACCGCTGCTCCTCCTCGGCGGTCCGGCGCACGGCGTCGAACGCCGCAGCCAGTGGAAACATCTCGCGGGTCACCAGGAGGTCCGCGTCCTCCGCGCCGACCGGATGCCAGTAGACGCCTTCGGCGGTGATCGTGATCTCCGGAAGCAGGTCGGTTCGCACGAGCGCCAGGCCTTTCGTCGCGTAGCCGCGAAGCGCGATGCGGCGGATGACGCGATCCTCAGTCGCGATGTCGTGCGCGTCGAGAAACCGGCGGAACGCCTCCTCTTCCTCGTCGGAGGAAATCGTCGCCGCCAGACGCACACGAAACCCTTCCCGTCGGGCAATCTGAATCCCTTCCCAGGCGCGCGCCCACGTTCCCGCGCCGCGATGCGCATCGTGGAGCTCCGGCGTGGGGCTGTCGAGACTGATCTGCAGCGTCACGCGGTCGCGCGGCATGGAGGCAAGCGCCCGCAGGCGCGGCCCGCGAAACAGCATGCCGTTGGTCAGGACCGTCGCCGGCGCCGCTGCGGCGCACGCCTGGACAACGGCGTCGATGTCGGGAAGAAGGAAGGGCTCGCCGCCTGTCAGGAAGAAGGCGGAGACGCCCAGCGCCGGTGCCTCCCTGGCGATGCGGCGCACGCGATCCAGTCCGAGCTCACGGCGCGGCGTGCCGGGCGACGAGCGCACGCAGCAGTAGTCACACTTCAGATTGCAATCGAAGTTCGTGTACAGCCAGAGGCGCGAACCGAGCGCGCGGTGGTCGTCTTCCCGGGCGGGTCCGCGCCCATGACGGATCACCCACCGCCATTGGCCCGCCTGTGCGGTCGCACTCACCAGCGAATTGCCGGTGAAGCGCGCCCACGCGTCGAGATCGATCCCGATGGATCCGTCTGTCGAGGTAATCGCGACGAGATCGCCTGGCTCGGTGCGGCGCATCGCGCCAATGAGGTCGATGAGGAGTCCCGACGCGAACGTCCTGCCGGCGGCGTCGATTGCGATGTGGGGTGTCAGGTTCACGATCAAGATGTGGAAAACTCTGATTCACCACAGAGGACGCAGAGGGCACAGCGGAACCTTCGGTGCGATCTTGGCCTCTGGGTTCTCTGTGCGCTCTGTGGTGAGTCTTTTCGTCACCTGCGAACCTGGAGGGCGTGCAACGGAGCCGACGTGTTCAGAGGCTCTCCATGTTAGCAGGACCTTATCCGAACAGCGGCAGGCCGAGGATCGCCTTGCCGATGAAGCCTTTCAGAATATCGGTCGTCGGCGCCATGACGTTGCCGGCCTGGCTGTCGCGGAAGTACCGCTCCACCGGGACGCGCTTGCTGTAGGCGGCGCCGCCGCACACGCGCATGGCTTTCGACGTGACCTCGAGCGCCGTCTCGCACGCCGCCGCCTTCACTTCCAGGACCGGCAGCATCGCGTTCGGATCTTTGCCCTCGACCATCTGCGCGGTGGTTTGCAGAAACGCGCGAGTCCGATCGATGGACAGTTTCATCTCCGCGATGAGATGCTGAATCGTCTCGATCTGGGCGAGCGACCGGCCGGTGTGCTCGTACCGCCGCGACGTCGCGTGCTGAATGCTGCCCTGCAGAGCCGCCTCGGCGAGCCCGACGTTCACCGACGCCAC
>JACPPN010000010.1 GCA_016190995.1 Acidobacteriota bacterium
CAACCGCAGTGAAGGCCGCTGACCGACTCGTGGCCTTCGTCCGCAGCCCGATGGAACATCGAGGGGGGGGTTCATGCGGCTGCCTGCTTCCTGGCAAACCTCCATTACATCCCCTCGCGCTACCCGAACGCCCTCCCCAGTGGATACCCGCACCAGTTCTACGGGTGGGAGATGGCGCAGCAGGCGCTGCAGGCGGCCGAGGGTATCCTGACGATCGTGCAAGAACACTATCAGGCACAAGGTGACACGGCCATTCTTGGGCCCGATCGAGAAGAGCGCACAAGTGGTGCAGAGTAGGCCGAAGGTTGTCTCGGCGCACGCGCGGGATGAGATCGTGGCCCAAATCGCTCAAGCGCTGGCGGACCGCCCCGAAATCGTCTTCGCCTACCTCCACGGGTCGTTTGTCGAGAGCCGCCCCTTTCGAGACATTGACGTGGCTGTCTGGGTCGATCCAGCGGCAGTTGGCCCCCGGCACCCGGTGGACTACGAGATTGACCTTGGGCTGGCTGTCCAGCGACGGGTGAGGATGCCGGTGGACGTCAAGCGCCTGAATGAGGCCCCGCTGGCTTTCCGGTACCACGCGACGAGGGGGCGTGCGGTCCTCTCGCGGGACGAGGAGGCTCGGGACGCCTGGGTGGAGCGCACCCGGGACGCCTACTGGGATTTCCAGCCGGTCGCGCGACGGCACCTGGTCGAGCTGCTGCGTGGCTGATCTTCGGCTGGATCGCCTTCGGGAACTGGCTGCGGAGATTCGCCGGGCTGTCGGGCAACTGCGCTCGCTTGGCAGCGTTCCCCGGGCCGAGTTTCTCGAGGACGCCAACGCGCTCAACAGCGCGAAGTACCTCCTGATCGTCTGCTGTGAGGCCACCATCGATATCTGTAATCACCTTGCCGCCAGGCGTGGGGGTCGCGCACCCGAAGACTACGGTGACTGCTTCGCGGTGCTCGGCGAGATGAAGGCCCTTGGTCCCGACCTTAGCTCACGACTCGCGCGGATGGCCAGGTTTCGGAACTTGCTGGTTCACCTGCCCAGCATCCACTCGGGCGAATCCGAAATTCGCAACGGGAATATGTGAAGGAGGAGCAACGCAGTCAGCTGGGGTGCCCCGCCCGGAACATGCCAAAGACTCCGTGGGACAGGACAGCCCGTCACGCGCGTCTGCCGCTCCACGCGAAGGGGTACATCGAGCAGAACATGGAGTTCAAGTTCCTGACGTCGAAGGAAGCCACCGACTGGCTGTCGTCGCGCATGGCCGAAGCGCGAAAGCTTACCAACACCTTCATCCAGCAGCAGAAGGCCGAGCTGGCGACCCTGCAGCGGCAGCAGGCCGAGCTGGGCGAGAAGCTTGGGGATCGGCACCCTGACATCATCAAGATCCGGTCGTCCGTCCAGACGGCGCAGGCGAAGCTCCAGGGCGAAATCGCCAAGGTCGTGCAGTCGGTCCGCAACGAGTTCCTCGCGGCGCAGGCCCAGGAACGGAGCCTGACGAGCGCGTTGGACGAACAGAAGCGCGATGCGCTGGCGATGAACCGGAAGGCGATCGAGTACGGTGTGCTGCGGCGCGAGGCGGAGAGCGCGCGGCAGATCTACGACAGCCTGCTCCAGCGCGCGAAGGAAACCGGCGTCAGCACTGAGCTGCGGACGAGCAACATCCGCATCGTCGATCGGGCCGAGCTGCCGCGGCGTCCGGTGACACCCCAGGAGGGACTGAATCTGCTGCTCGGGCTGTTCGGCGGTGGGCTCCTGGCGGTTGGTTTGGCATTCTTCTTCGAGTATCTTGACAACCGCATCAAGCGGCCCGATGAGATCAAGACTCACCTGGGGCTGCCGTTCCTACCGGATGAACCTCACGGGCGCACGCTGGAGTCTCAAAGGGGCGGAAGCCGTCCTGCGCCTGCGCGCCCTGCGTTCCAGCGAGGACTTCGACGACTACTGGGGTTTCCACGAAATCCGCGAATACGAACGCAACCACGCGGCGCGCTATGCGGACCAACAGGTGCCGGCAACGGTACCACCCAAGCAACCCTCGCCGCGCCGCAGTCGCTGCACCCTGAAACTCGTCAAGAAGTAAGGACTGTCAGTGCTGACGTCACTCGCCGCGGTCCGACATCACTGGAGTTAGCGAACGCAAAAGAGCCGCACCCTCCCCCACTTCAGCGGTCGATTGCAGCGCGCGGGTCCAGATTGTAGATTGTATCTGCAATGCGCGAGAGCATCTGGGTCGGGACGTCCGGCTACAACTACCCGGAGTGGAAGGGGAGCTTCTATCCCGCCCATCTGTCGACCTCGAAGATGCTGCCGTACTACGCGCGGCAGTTCCCGACGGTCGAAATCAACTACACGTTCTACCGGATGCCGACGCCCAAGACGCTCGACGGCTGGATGAACGCGGCGCCCTCCCCCTTCCGATTCACCCTGAAGGCGCCGCGCCGCATCACCCACGACGCGCGCCTGCGCGACTGCGGCGAGCTCGTCCGCGCGTTCTGCGACCTTGCGTCTCGGCTGGGCGACAGGCTCGGGGTGCTCCTCTTCCAGCTGCCGCCGTTCTTGCGGAAGAACCTGGCCGTCTTCGACGACTTCCTGAGGATGGTGCCGGAGTCGACGCGCGCCGCGCTCGAGTTCCGCCACCCGTCCTGGCACGATGAGGACGTGTTCGCCAGGCTGCGCGATCGCAACCTGGCGCTCTGCATCGCGGACACCGATCGCCTGTCGACGCCCGTCGTCGCGACCGCCGAGTACGGGTATTTCCGCCTGCGCGACGAAGGCTACCAGCGGCCCGACATCGCACGGTGGGCCGGCACCATTCGTGAGAGGCTCGCGGACTGGCAGGAAGCGTTCGTCTACTTCAAGCACGAAGAGCAGGGCAAAGGTCCGGAACTGGCGAAGCTGCTCATCGAGCATCTCGGCGAGACGGCCAGGCGCATGTCGCGACTTCAGGAGGGAGCATGAAGGCAGCATTGACGATCCTGTTCTTGAGTTACGCCGTGGCCGGCGCGTGGGCGCAGCCCCCGGCACCGCGAACGCCGGATCCGACGCTCTCGAAGGTGTCGAGCGAGTTCGAAGCGGCGGTGAATGCACACGATGCGGCGCGCGCCGCGTCCACCTACGCGCAGGATGCGACGATGTTTCCCGCAGGCCAGCCGGCGGTGCACGGGCGACGAGCGATTCGGGAGTGGTACGAGCAGGCGTTCGCCCAGGGCCTGACGAGCCTGGCGCTCAAGCCCGAGTCATCGCGCATCTCCGGGCCGCTCGGCTACGAGGCGGGTGCCTACACCGTCACGCTCAAATCGCCCTCAGGCGAGTCGACGACCGTAGAGGGGCGCTACGTCGTCGTGCTTGAACGGCAGGGTGGGCACTGGCATGTGATCTACGACATCGACAACACCGGGACGGCGCCTGCTGCGGCAAAAGAGTAGACCGGAAGGCGTAGCGAAGCTTCGCCTAAGACAGGCTTCGTTACCACCGAGCGACCTGCTCTCGCGCCCGCTGCGCATGGCGGCGCGCGAACTCCACGATCATCCGCTCCGCCCAGTAGCCGTCGCCCTCGCGCGCGTCTTCGATGAAGGCGCAATGGCCGCCGTGTTCGGTCAACATGACGGTGACGAAAGGGTTGTTCGTCACCTCGGGCGTCCGAAACTGCTCGGACGGCACGAACGGATCGTCCTCGGCACCGATAACGAGCGTGGGAATTCGAATGCGGTCCGCCACGCGAAGCGAGCTGGCGCGGTAGTAGTAGTCGGCGGCGTCGCGAAAGCCGTGGTGCGGCGCGGTGTAGGCTTCGTCGAACTCGCGGACGGTCCGGACGCGTCCGAGCGCACGGAGGTCGTACAGTTCGGGAAAGAGCCTCGCCTTCCGCCTCATGCGCCGCTTCAGGCTGCGCACGAAGTTCCATTCATAAAGCAGATTCTCACGGCGCTCCAAGGCGCGGACGCATGACGCGAGATCCATGGTGGGCGAGACTGCCGTCACCGCGCGAAGCTCTGGTGGATGCGCGTCGCCGTATTCGCCGGCAAGCTTCAGGGCGAGATTCCCACCCAGCGAATAGCCGGCAACGGCGAAGGCCGGCAGTCGATCGACGTCAATCAATTCCCGGATGACCGCTGCCGGGTCGCTCGTCAGGCCCGAGTGATACAGACCGTGCGAAAGCCCTTCGGTGCCGCCGCAATTGCGCTGATTCAGCCGAATGACGTTGAAGCCCGCCGCGTACGCCTTGTCGGCGAGGCCGCGCATGTAGTGCGCCTCGCTCGAGCCTTCGAGGCCGTGCAACTCGATGAGCGTCGCGCGATCATGGCGATCGGGGTGCCAGTGGCAATGCGCGAGAACGCGCGCGTCGGGCGCGACATCGAAGAAGCGGATCGCCGGCGCCGGCAACCGGGGCAGATGCCGCGGGCGCGCCCACGCGAACACGGTCATCCGATGGCCGCCGCGCAGGTTGAGCTTGGGCACGAACGCGGGCACGTAGGGGTTCCAGGCTAATCCAGTCTACCGTATTTGCCGATACGCATCTCGGCAGCGTGCCGGGCGGGCGAGGTCCGCCATCGCAACACGCGGCCGGATACGTCGATGAGCGCCGCTGACATCCTGCGGAAGGCACGGGAAGCGCGAGGCCGCAGCCTCTCGGAGGTTGCCGCCGAAACGCGTATTACCGTGCAGTTCATCCAGCAGATCGAGGCTGGGCGATTCGATGCGCTGCCGAGCGGCATCTACGCGCGCGCGTACCTGAAAGCGTACGCCGCGGCTGTCGGGCTCGATCCCCTCGCAATCCTGGCCCAGTTCGAAGAGGACCTGCCCCGCGCCGACGAATCGCTCACGTTCATCGTCAAGAGTCGAACGGCGGACCGAAATGGATCGTCCGCACAGGTACCCGTGGCGCGCGGGAGGGAGCCTGCCGCGTCCCTGCCTCTACATCCGGCGCGACCGGTTCGTATGGAAGAGCCGCCTCGGCCCCGACAGGTCCGCTACGTCGGCGCGATGCTCGTGGATGCCATGCTCCTCACCGCGCTGCATGGGATCTTCATCGGCATCGGCGCCCTTCTGTGTGGCGTCGACACCGTGACGCTGTTGCAGCAGGCAACCTGGCCCATGGCGGTCCTGTTCGCGACCCTTGCCTTGTCGTACTTCGGTCTGCTCGGTGGGATTGCGGGTCGCACCTGCGGGGCATTTCTCCTCGGCATCCGCTTCGTCGAGCCGGCGACGCGTCCCGTGAGCCTCGCGCAGGCGACGCGACGGGGCCTGCGGTGCGTGCTGAAAGAAGCGTTCGTTCTCATCGACGTCATCATTGCGACGATGCCCGGCCATGGGTATCGGTTCTAGGAGCGTGTCTGAGTAACCCGAACACGCTCCTAGTCGAAACATCTTTCCCAGCCATCGGTCAGGCGATAGGATAGCCCGGGGCATCGTAAACGAAGCTTCGCCGCACACCGCCAGGTGGGCCGAGAGTCAGAATGGCGAAGCTCGGCACCAGGGTGGTTTTCGCCCTCAGGCAAGTTCATCTCCGAGCGCGGCATGCGCGTCCTCGTCATCAGTCCCGATCGCAACCACCACCTGAAGCTCCGCGAAAGACCACTCTTTCCGCTTCTCGGTCCCCTCGTGGTTGCAGGCCTTTTCGGCCGCGTCGATCACGATGTGCGCTTCGTCGACGAAACGGTTGAGCCCGTCGATTTCGACGCGCCCGCCGACCTGGTGTGCGTGACCGCCATGACGGCCACGGCGCCGCGGGCGTACGAACTCGCCCGCGGGTTTCGAGCCCGCGGCATCCAGACCGTGATGGGAGGCATCCACGCCAGCTTCTGTCCTGACGAAGCGCTGCAACATTTCGATGCGGTTGTCGTCGGGGAAGCCGAGGCGGTGTTTTCGCGGCTCGTTGCCGACGCCGAAGCGCGGACGCTTCGCGGCATCTACGGATCGCTGGCCGCGCGCCCCACGCTGCGGAACATGGCGCTGCCGCGCTACGACCTCGTGCGCAGGCGCCGCTACTTCGTGCCCGGTGTGTGCGAAACGCGGCGCGGCTGTCCGTACGACTGTGACTTCTGTACTGTGAAGAACATGTTCGGCCGCAAGGTCCGCGACCTCGACCTCGACGAAGCGATCGACGCGATCGACGCGATGGTGCCGGTCACCGGCCGCCATGTCTTTTTCGCCGACGATGACTTCACGGCCCAGCGGCGGGAAGCGACGGCATTCTGCCGGAGGCTCATCGAGCGCGGCGTCAAGATCGATTGGGTGTGTCAGAGCGACATCAAGGTGGCCGATCAGCGCGACCTGCTGGAGCTGATGGCGCGCGCCGGGTGCGCGGGGATGTTCATCGGCTACGAAAGCCTCGCGCCGGAAGCTGCGCTGAAGAAGCTCGGAAAAGCGCCCGATCTGCGCAAGTCGCTGCTGGAGCGCACGCGCGCGATTCGGCGTCACGGGATCCTGATTCAGGGCGCTTTCGTCTTCGGCTGGGACCACGACGCGCCCGACGTGTTCGACCGCGCGCTCGATTTCATGTGGGAGGCCGGTCTCGACGCCATTCAGGCGTCAGCCCTGACGCCGTTCCCCGGCACCGAGCTGCGCGACCGCCTGATGGCCGAGCGCCGCGTCACGCATCCGGCGTCGGACGACTGGGGCGAGTGGGCGCGCTACAACTTCGTGCAGGCGGTCATCCGGCCGCTGCGGATGTCGCAAGACGAGCTGCAGGCGGGCGTGCTGCGCGTGTGGCGCACCTTCTACTCGGCCAAAGGTATCGCCCACCGGACGCTCCACAACACGGCGACATGCTTCCGCGGCGCAAAGTCGGTTCGCGAGTCTCTCGTGCAGGCCGCGCTGAAAGTCCTGTTCGATCTCAACTACCTCGAAATGGTGAAGAACATCGACCGGTCGTTCAAGTCCTTCTGTTGAGAACCGTTTGGGTCACGCGCCGAGATGCGGGCGTCCTTGGAGTAGCGTGCGCCTCCCGCGTCCGCTCCCCCCTGCACGCGTCGGGCGCAAGCATGTCTCTTGGAACAGCGCGCCCGTGCTTATCCCGAGGTCCGGCTGAAGCCGGACACCACGAATGCCTTTCAGGTCCGGTTGAAGCCGGACACCACGAATGAGCACGCAGCATTGGTACCGTTTTCGTCAGTAGATGGGATGAATGTTGGTGAACAGGGCAAGGCAGAAGCTGTAGAGCAGCGCAAAGGTGACCGTGACGCCCGCCTGTACGACCCGCGACTCGAACGTGGCGAGCCAGATGGAAAAGGGAAACAGCACGGCCGAGTACCGCCCGAGGCCCTCGAATGCGCCGGAGGAAAAGGGCAGCCAGAGGTTCGCCACAATGAAGAGGCCGTACGGCGTGCCCAACCGCATCCAGATGAACGGCAGCGCGGCGATGAGCATCAAGGGACCGATCGCCTGCACGAACTCATAGAACGCATCGCGGTTGCCCGCCAGCGAGCCGTACGGATCCGCCGCGACATTCGCGAGCAGGCGCACCAGGGATGTCCAGGGTGCGCCGCCCGGGTAGTAGCCCCATCGCGTGATGATGCTCGCCCATTCGAGCGGCGACCCGGTGATTGAATAGACGTAGGCGCTGTACGCCGCCAGGCCGCCGGCGACGAGCGCAAGCGCCACGGTCGCTCTGGCGAGCGCTGGCAGGTTGCGCCCCGCCTGCGTCCAGGCGGCCCAGGCCAGCGCGGGCAGGGCCAGGATGCCGTTCACGCGCGTCGCGGCCGCCAGCGCGCCGGCCAGTCCACCGGCCAACCACCGACTGCGCCGCAGTCCGTAGAACGCCGCGAGCGTCAGCATCAGGAAGAGGCTTTCTGAATAGACCAGGCCGAAGAAGAACGCGAACGGGAAGATCGCCGCATACAAGGGCGCGCGCAGCGCCGCGCGGCGATCGAGATCGAGGCGGGCGAGCCTGTACAGCAACACCATCGCGACGGCGAACGCGACCCACGAGATCAGCACGCCAGCCAGGTAGTAGTGCTCTTGCCGGCCGCCGAGAAGGCGCCCGACATACCGCATCAACAGCGGATACACCGGAAAGAACGCCAGGTTCGATCGTCCACCCGGCGCGTACGAATAGCCACGGCTCGCAATCCCGAAGTACCACCCGGAGTCGTACCGCGCGAACGTGTCCCAGAACACGTGCGTCCGGCGGAAGATCGTGAACTGTTCGGCCTGATAGAGGGGGAACGCGACGTTGACGAGGAATGCCAGCACTGCCGAGACGATCCGGAAGCCAATCGCGAGCAGAAAAATAGCCACTGGGTCCCGTCGAAAGATTCCCGTCGCGCGAGAGACGGCGACTCGGCCGATGCCCCTCAGGCGGGCGGGGGAGGGAGACACGCCAATCACGACGCGTCTGAGTTTAGTCCGACGTGCCAGGTTTAATCCCACCACCTTTCAGGCGGTCGGCTTTCAGCAGGTCCGATACGATCGCCTGCTTCGGTCAGCCCCGCACGTCGGACTAGGTGGCGCACGAATGTGCGCCCTATGAACGACTACCGCGAGGGGGCGCGGGACGACTTTCAGTCGTGCG
>JACPPN010000135.1 GCA_016190995.1 Acidobacteriota bacterium
CGCATGCGCGTCGTGTACGAGGGGGGCTTCTGCGAGCAGCCGCCGCTCGATCTGCTGCGCGCCATCTCGCAGTCCTGCTACATCGTCGACGATGACCTGCTCATCGGGCTGCGGTGGCTCGTCGATGACGTCCCGGCGCTCGGCGATCCGATTGCGAACCTGGCGGCCGCGTACATCGATCGGTCGTCGTACAGCGCCGTGCAGCACGACGTGCGCAAGCCGAAGGACTATATGCTGCTGAAGCGGATCCGGTCGGCGCGCGCGCAGGCGGCCATCATCACGGCCGCCAAGATGTGCGAGCCCGGGCTCGACGAGCAGGTCGCGTACATCAAGGCGCTCGACGCGGAGGGGATCGCGTACTTCGTGAGCGAGTTCGAGGAGTGCATGACCAGCTTCGAGCACCTGCAGATCCAGCTCGAGACCTTTGTCGAGAACGTGATGTTCGAATGAGAGGCGCCCTCCGCGGTTGAGGCGTTTATCCCGAGAGCGCATGACACAGACTTCCCTGGTGGGTCGCGGGCTCAACGAAGGCGCGCGTCTGTTTCGCGCGTGGTTCGACCAACTGGCCGGTGCCGCCGAACGCGGCGAACCGGCGGCGTACGTGTTCGTCATGGGCAGCTTCGCGGAGCTGCTTCGCGCGTTCGACCTTCCCGGCGTGTTTCCCGAGATCAATTCGCTCCAGACGGCCGTCCGCCGCGTCGCGCACGAGTATCTGAACGAGGCCGAGGAGTACGGCTACTCACCCGACGTGTGCGGCTACGTGAAAGCCGATGTCGCGGTGCAGCTCCGCGGTGGAAGACACCCGATGGGGCGCATCCCGAAGCCGTCGCTCGGCATCCTCACCAACGCCTGCAATACGTACGTGAAGTGGGGAGAAATCTGGGAGCGGCTGTATCGCATCCCGGTCTTCGTGCTCGATGTTCCCGGCACCAGGATGGCGGGGGAGCAGCCCGGCCCCCGGGACTTCGAGCGGGACCGCGCGTATGTCGCCGCCCAGCTTCGCGAGTTGATCGCTCTCTGCGAGCAGGTGACGGGCAGGCGCTTCGACGTCGATCGCCTGCGGGAGGCCATGGGCCACGCCAATGTGATGAGCCGCTGCTGGAAGCGGGTACTGGAACTGAATCGATCGCGCCCCGCACCTTTCAATGCCGTATCGGACGGGACGATCTACCTGGGAGTCGCCAACGGCTTGCGCGGCACGCCGGAAGCGAGCGCGTACTTCGCGGATCTCGTCGAGGAGATGAGCCACAAGGCGGCCGAGGGGATTGGCACGGTTCAGGATGAAAAGTACCGGCTCGCCTTTGTCGGTGTGCCTTGCTATCCGATCTTTCGGCGCTTCAACGAGCTCTTTGCCGAGTGGGGCGGAACGTTCGTCGGCTCGACGTACTTGTGGTTCGCGTCGGGCGGCGCGGCCCTCGGGTTCGAGTACGACCTTGCGCGGCCGATCGAAAGCCTTGCTGAAGGCGCGCTCCTCAGCGTGCGCCACGCGATGGACAGCATGTTCTTTTCCGACCGCGCTGTCGGCGACCTGATCGGTCCCTTCGGGATCGACGGGGTTGTCTTTCATGCCGTCAAGAGCTGCCGCACGGTGTCGACCGGTCTGGCCGACAGCCGCCGCGCGGTCATGGCACGCTACGGTGTCCCGAGCCTGTTGCTCGAGTCCGACATGATGGACAAGCGCGTCGTGTCCGAGGCGCAGCTGAAGAATCGGGTGGATGCGTTTTTCGAAGGACTCGCGTCGCGCAAGCAGACGTTCGCGTGCGGCTAGACATCTCCTAAGGCCGGAACAGTGACAGATGAAGCAAGTTTTTCGTGTATGAGCCTTAGGAGCTGTCTTAGGCGCGGCCGCCGTGGCGGCCGCGCAACTAGTAGCGAAGGTTCGCCTCTCCTGCCTTCTGACTCGGCGGTTTGAGGCGAAGCTTCGCTACGAGCCCGTCTGAGTAGCCCTGAACGGGCTCCTAGTAGGCGCATGTTGCCCTTTCTCGGACACGCTCCTAGACGCCCCGTGCGGTAGCCCCCCAGATGTACTTGTGCACCTGCAGCTGCAGCCGAACGGGCAATCGATCATCGAGAATCCACGCCGCGAGATCCTTGGGATCGAGGATCCCATGCACCGGCGAGAACAACACCGCCGCGCAGCGACTCGCGAGAGCATGTTGTCGCAGGATCGCGCGCGCGAACTCGTAGTCCGCTCGATCCTGGATGACGAACTTCACCTCATCGTGAGACGCCAGACGCTCCATGTTCGACCAGTCGTTCCTGTCCGACTCGCCGCTCCCCGGGCACTTGACATCCACAACCTTCACGACTGCCCGAGGCACGCGCTCGAGGCTGACCTGGCCGCCGGTCTCGAGCATCACGGTCTTGCCGCGCTCGAGCAGCCGCGACATCAGCGGATACACGTCGGCTTGAAGCAGCGGTTCACCCCCCGTGATCTCGACGAGATCGCACGCGTATCGCTCCACCTGGGCGACCACCTCGTCCAACGTCACCTTGCTCCCCTCGTAGAAGGCGTACGCCGTGTCGCACCAGACGCACCGGAGATCGCAGGCGGTCAGGCGGACGAACACGCATCGACGGCCCGCATAGGTCGACTCGCCCTGAATCGAATAGAAGATCTCGGTCAGCGTGAGCATGCAGTCAGGCGATTGCCAGCGTCTGGCACGGCAGAGCCTGAAGCCTGGCCGGCACAGGCTCGTCGCACGCGCCTGCCGGACAATCAAACCGCACTGTCGAGGTATTTGCGCGACGGCGCGAGCGTCAGAAGCTCATGAGATAGTTCATCTTGACGATGAACTGCCGGTTGCGCGGCACGAGACCGGCGAGCGGTCCCTCATCCACCTCATTGTAGACGATGTAGAGATCGGAGCCGGGGCGGTAGATCCAGTTGAGCCGGACGTTGGTCGACAGGCGGCGCGAATCGGAGCTCCACCGGTTCAGCATCCGGACCGCAAAGTCCGGTGAGAGGTTGAACATCGAGGTCGTATTCACCGCGTTACTGGTGTAGGAGATCGTCGGCAGGTCGATGAAGTTCCGCTCCGCGTCGACGATGAACGCCCAGTGCGTCGACTGCCAGTTGAACGAGCCGCCCACCATCCGGCGCGTGCCGTTCAAGAACTCGCCGAAGGCGGCACGCATGTCCACGTTCGGGTTGCGGCCGTAAAAGCTGTTGTACCGCAGCTCGGCAAACTGAAAGTGGTACGCGCCCGCCGGAACGATAGCGTCGCGCCGCAGGGTAAAGGGGCGATCGAAGCTATCAAACACTCGCTGCAGGACCAGGCGGTAGGTGTCACCCGTTCTCATGTCGCTCCCCAGCACGATTCCCCCAGTGCGTGTCTGAAGGCGGTTGTGCTGGTCCGTCAGATAGTTGAGCTGGCCGATGAAATGAAACTGTCGCACCCCGGAGCCGCGCGGCGGCCGCGGGCTCCAGCGCAGCTCGGTCCCGTTGTCCCGGATGCCCCGGCGCGGGACGAAGCCGACTTCCGGATTGAAGTTGTCCTGAAGGTCGAGACGGGAGACCTGCGCGCCGAACCGATCGGTGTACCAGTTGACCAGGCCGTACGTGCCCCACTGCCTGTCCCGCACCCCTGTCGTGGCGGTGCGCGCCGCGAAGGCGTTGATGAACAGGTTGTTGAGCAGCACGAAGTCGCCGTCGACGCCGAACGCCTGGTTGGTGTGTGCCGGCCCGTTGGTGACGGTCTTGTTGGTCACGATGGTGCCGATGCGGGAGCGCGACCAGATGTCGCGGCTGAAGCGGGCGACGGTGAAGTTCGCCGCCGGCGTGCCGGCGCCAGGCGTCGACCTCAGATCGCGCGCCTGCATGTTGAGGAGCCCGATCCCGTACTTGCCGGACTTGCCCGAGAGCCGCGCGCCGCCGAGTAGCGGCACTTCACGCCCGTCGCTGGTAAGCCCGATGCGTCGGGAAAAGAACACCTGGGCCGTCCTGGACAGGCCGAAATCGAAGAGCCGCGCGCCTTCGAGGAAGAACTGCCGCTTCTCGGGAAAGAAGAGCGGAAACCGCGTGAGGTTGATCTGCGCCGAGTCGATCTCGGCCTGCGCGAAGTCGGTGTTGTAGGTGAAATCGGCCGTCAGGTTGGAGGTGACGCCCCACTTCAGATCCACGCCGGCGTCGTGCAGCCCGTCGCTCGTCGCCGCGGGGATGTCGACCGCCACCCCCGAGGTGACGTAGGGCAACAGCTCGATGCTGCGTCCCGGCTTCAACTCGCGCAGTCCGTTGAGATTGCCCCCGAGCGCCAGGCCGTACGGGTTCCGATCGCGCGGGATGAACGGCCAGAAACTCTCTTCGACGCGCCTGGGGATGACGCGCTTGAGAATTACGCCCCAGGTCTGCATCGGCCGCTCCGGAAAACGCAGCGTCTTGAAGGGGATTTCCATCTCCAGCTCGTACCCCTTGGGCGTCTTGCTCCCCTTCACGCGGAAGACGCCATTCCAGTCACGGTTGCGGCTGGTGCCGCCCGTTTCGGAGCCCCGCGGATCCTCGCCCAGGATGATCGCGTCGATCCGCATCCCGTTGATGTTGCCGCTGAAATTGAAGCCCGTCCGCCGGTCGTGGAAGGGATCGAGAATGACCGAGACGTAGTCGTCAGTGCGAATGTTGCCGTCACGCACCACCGCGCTCGCGCGAACCTTCTCGGGCTCCCGGTCGAAGCACGTGAAGCCCAGATAGATGGCCCGATCGGTGTAGATGATCCGGACTTCCGTGCGCTCCGAGGAGGGCATCCCCTCGTCCGGCTCACGCTGGTAGAAGCCGACGATCGGTTTGGCGCGCTGCCACTCGGGTTCGGTGAGCGCGCCGTCGATCTTCGGCCCGTCTTCGACGCGGACCGCCTCGGCCTCCCAGGCACGGGCGCGAATCGCGCGTAATTGTTCTGCGGTGAGGCGCGTGGGTGAAGGCCGGGTGGGCGAAGCTGGAGCGGAACCGAGGTCCTGGGCCATCGCCACGCTGACGAACCCGCCGAGAAGCGCCAGCACGGTGACGAAGCGGAGGGATAACAAAGGGGAATCCACCCGATTGAGCGCGCGGATTATATCAGTACAATAATGCACGAGGAGGCGCATCCGATGGCCAAGCCGCTGTTCTACTGGAAGCCCACATGAACCACGTGTCGAAACGCCAGAAGGTTTCTGGACCAGATCGGCCTCGAGGTCGAAGAGCGTGACATCACGCGCGAGCCGCCGGGCCGCGCGTTCCTCGAGCACCACGTCGGCGACGACAACTTCCTCGACTTCGTCAGCCGGCGCAGCCCCGTCTTCAAGCAGCGTCCGCTGCCGAGGTCGAAGAAAGAAGCGATCGATCTGATGCTGAAGCAGCCGAATCTGATCAAACGGCCGATCCTCGTGAAAGGATCGAAGCCCACGTTTGGCTTCGACAAAGACGCCTACCAACGGGCCAAGTAGCGATTCACGAGCCACGCGTGTCCACGATTCATATCGGCACGTCGGGCTGGAGCTATCCCTCGGGTCGCGGGAGCTGGAACGGCATCTTCTATCCCGCCCGCGCGACCCTCAAAGGCGGCACAGGCCCGAAGAAGGTCGACGAGCTTCGGTACTATGCGGAGCACTTCGATACGGTCGAAGTCAATTCGTCGTTCTACCGGCCGCCGACGCCCGCGATGGCGGCAAGCTGGATCGCGCGCACGCCGCCCGACTTCGAGTTCTCGCTCAAGCTCTATCAGAAGTTCACACATCCCGAGATGTTCAGGACGGCGTCGGGCGAGGAGACGGTGGAGGTCAGCCAGCGTGATGTGGACGAGTTCCGCGCGGCCATCGAACCGATCGCATCGGCGGGACGGCTCGGCGCCCTGCTGATTCAGTTTCCGCCCAGCTTCAAGAATACGCCCGAATCGCGGGAGTACCTGGCTGGCCTGATGCGCGCGTTTCGCGCGTACCCCCTGGCGGTGGAGCTTCGGCACCGCGAATGGAGCGACGCCATCGCCGACACGTTGGCCTTGCTCAACGAGTTCGGCGCCGCGTGGGTGCAGATCGACGAGCCGAAGTTCCCCTTCTCGATCCGCCAGGACTTCCTGCCCAATGTCACCGGCTTCTCCTACATGCGCTTCCACGGCCGCAACGCGGAACAGTGGTGGCGGCACCGGGCGTCGGAAGACCGGTACGACTACTACTACTCCCCCGAAGAATTGAAACCGTTCGCCGCAACCGCGGACGCGGCACGCCGCCTGGTGAAGAAGCTCTACGGATACATGAACAATCATTTCGCGGCGAAGTCCGTGGCCAACGCCGCGATGCTGAAGCATCAGCTCGGAATGCCAGTGGAAGGCGAGTACCCCGTCGGGTTCGTCGAGCGTTACCCGGAGCTTCGGGGAATCGTCCGAACCGCCCCGTCGGACGTCATCAGAGATTGAGTCTCACTTCACGTACATCTTCTTGATCACGTCCCCTACCTCGATTTTCGCGGGCACGTCCGCACCGGCGATGACGTGCCCGAACACCGCGTACCCGCCATCGAGGCGGTGGACGTCCGCCAGCGTGATGTAGAACTGGCTGTCCGCCTTGGCGGCATCTCCCGCGTGGGCCATCGCCACCGCGCCCTTGGTGTGCGTCCGCTTCTTCGAGAACTCGGCCACTCCAATCGGCCGGCCGCTCGAGGCGCCCGACCCGCGCCCCCACATGTCGCGCTTGGTCATGTCGCGCGTCTGGGGGTCACCCACCTGAATCACGAAGCCCGGAACGACGCGGTGGAAACGCTGACCGTTGTAGAAGCCCCTCTTGACAAGCCCGACGATGTGCTCCACGGTCTTGGGGGCTTCTTCCGGATATGTCTCGAACTCGATCGTCCCTTTCGCCGTGTCGATGACGAGAACGGGACCTTTCGATGCGGGCGCCTGGCCGGCGTTGAGTGGGATGGTCATGAGCGCTCCAATCGCGATGGCCACGAACAGATGGAGTGAACGATGCATGGAACCTCCTCAGAGGATGACATTCCCGAGATTACGCCGGCGATCCGA
>JACPPN010000121.1 GCA_016190995.1 Acidobacteriota bacterium
ACCGTGACCAACGCACCGACCGTGTCGATCAGCGTGACGACGGTCGGGGTGGCCGGTCAGCCGACGGCGCTCAGCTTCAGCGCGACCGCGCCAACCGGATCGAGCATCCAGACCGTGGCGATCAGTTTCGGCGACGCAACCAGCGCGAATCTCGGCGCGGCGACCACGGGCAGCATTTCTCACATCTACAACGCGCAGGGCACGTACACGGCGACCATCACCGCGACGGACAACAGTGGCGTGCGGACGTCGGCCTCGACGGTGGTGAACGTGCCGCCGCAAGCCCCAATTGCCGTCAACGTCACGGCGACGCCCACGAGCCCGAAGCCCAACGACGTCGTCAGCTTCACGGCGACGGTCACTCCAGCGACCGTTCAGGTTCTGCGATACGAGTGGAGCTTCGGCGACGGAACCCAGCGCATTACGACAGGAAACAGCACGACGCACGCTTACAGCGAGATTGGCCGCAAGGTTATTACCGTGACCGTCGTCAGCAACGACGGATCCCGCGGCACTGGTACCACCGAAGTCGTGGTTCAGAGATAGTGCGCCGGCTGCGAACCCTCGGCCCGGCAAGGCCGCGCACTACGGCTGGCATTGAGAACCAGGCGTAGACCGGCTTCAGCCGAACCTGCATCGAGCCACCTTCGCGCGCTTCTTCCGCGGCCCGAGGGGATCGGGGCTACCAGTCCGCGTACTTCGAGCTGTCGAGCGCCGTCTGATCCGATCCGCTCTTGACGTCAAAGATGCCCGGCTGCGCGTTGGGATTGGACGGGTCGGGCTCGGCAGACACCGTCTGCCAGGTGTCCGCCGAGTGGGTGAACGGATCCTCGGGGATCTTCCGCAGATAGCCCTCCGAGACCAGGGCCTGCAGATCCGCCGGATACTGGTTCTTGTCCGCGTGATACTGATCGATCGCATCTCGCATCTGAAAGAGATCTTCTTTCAGCACCGCTTCCTGCGACCTGATGATCGCCGTCTTGTAGCTCGCGATCCCGATGCCGGCGAGGACGGTGATGAGCGAGATGACGACGAGGAGCTCTATCAGGGTCCAGCCGTCGGCGCGCCCGAACCTCGGGAACCACCCCATGTGTGCCCGCCTCGCGCGCATCGTCACCAGTCCTTGTACTTCGTCCCGTCGAGCGCCGTGCCTTCGCCCAACGAGAAGACGTCGTAGACGTTCTGGCCGCCCCAGCTCGTCGAGTCGGGCCTGTCCTGGTATGACCGCATCCCCCACTCGGGCTTTCCCGTCATCGGATCGATCGGAATGCGACGCAGGAACTTCAGCTTTCGTCCTGACGCGTCGTTCGCAACCGCCACCCCTTCTACCAGCGTCTGCAGGTCCGGCGGATACCCTTCGCTGCCCGCCCGGATGTCCATAGCGCCGATGAGTCCCTGATCCGCTGCATCCTTGTATCGGTCGATTGCCGTTCTCATCTCCCGGAGCGTGCGGCGCAACTCCACCTCCCGCTGCCGCTGCATCGTCACCTTGGCGAGCGGCATGGCGGCCGAAGCGAGAAGGATGAGGATTGTGCAGACCACAAGCAGCTCGACGAACGTGTAGCCCGATTGAAGTTCCAGGTTCCGGGCTCCAGGTTTCAGGTTCCAGGTTGGAGGTTCCGCACCGCGGACGACCCACGCCCGAACATGTTTCGTTACACGCATGGCTCGGTTCCCCATTTTCGCACAAGTCTCCACGCCTCATCGCACGGTCACGGTCACGGGCGCAAATCCCAGATTTACGCTCGTGCCGGTCGCGCTCATCGCGCTGCCGCTCGGCGACAGCGTCGCGCTACCCCCGGCCGTCGCATCGAACACCACAGCCGCCAGCAGCCCTGAACCCGACGCGCCGGTCAGGTCGTTATTGCGGATGAGGGTCATGTCGATTCGACCGGCGGTTGGATCGACCTGTTGCGTAAAGGTCACGGCTGAGCCGCCCTGCCGCATGAAACTTCCTTCCTGAACGGATCGCACGCGGAGCACGGAGGGATTGAACATGATGGTAACGCTAACGGCCGACAGCTGTGTCGCCCCCGTCACGGAGATCGGGACGGTGTACGGGCCCGCGCCGACGCGGAATTCCGTTCCAGGTGGCGTCACGAGCACCTGTGTTCCAGGTTGCGGCGCAGGCGGCTGTGAAGGGGGCTGCGGCGCCGGAGGAGCCGGAGCTTCCGGAGTTTCTGCCGGGGGTGGAGCCGGCTGCGGTGCGGGCTGCGTGGGTGCGGGAGCCGGTGGTATCACCCCGGGCACGGCAGATCCGCCCGGCGCTATCTGAGGGACACCGGGTGCCGGAGTCGGCGCCGTTCCACTCGTGGATGCCCCCGGCACGCCGGGCGCTGCCCCGACACCGGTTGGAACGCCGGGCGCCGCGCCCGCTGGCGGGCGTGGAACCCCCGGCGCCGCACCTGGAGCGGGAATCGGCGACGGCGGCACGGGCGCCGGCGGCGTGACGCCTACCGGCGCTGCTTCGCCTTCCGGCCCCGCTTGCGGCGCAATCAATCTGGGCGCGCCGGTCAGACCGATGTTCTGTTGCGTCCCGATGTAGATGGGTGTCAGGTCCTGCTGCGTGATTTGATGCGTCCGGACGATGCGCGGCGTCAGGAGCATGACGATGTCGGTTTGGGCGATGGAGTTGTCGTTGTCGGAGAACAGCTGTTTGAGAATCGGCACATGGATGGCCCCGGGAAATCCCCGCAGCGAGCGCCGCTCGTCCTCGCGAAGCAGCCCGGCGAGCAGGTTCGACTCGCCTTCTCTCAACCGCAGCTTCGTCGTCACCTTGCGCGACCCGAAGGAGGGCAGGTTCTGGCCTGCGATGTTGACGTCGCGGCCCAGGGTGCTGCTTTCGACGAGGAGCTCGAGCACGATCTCGCCCTCGTACGTCACGCGCGGTGTCATCTCGATGTTCACGCCGACGGGACGATAGTTGAATGACGTCAGGGGCGACGTAGCGGCGCCGCCCGCCGCAAACGGCTGAAAGGTCGTCGACGGCACCGGGACCTCGTCGCCGAGGTTCAGCGTCAGCTTCTGGCCTTCCTGGCCGCGCAGTTGCGGCTTGGCCACGAGCTTGGTTTGCGAATCGCTCTCGAGGAAGCGGACGAACGCCGCCGGTACGGCCAGGTAGAAGTCGGCGGTGCTGACGCCCTGCGAGATCGTGTTCAGGTTGAACGGCGGCGGGCCGGTCACGGCCGAGGGTGACGTAATCGAGCTGGAGACGCCGCCGCTGCCGTCACCGGTCGAGACGCTGGTGGGCGAGACTTCCGGCGAGAAGATGCCGCCCAGCGCGTACTGCGTGAGATTCAGGCCGAACTGTTTCGCACGGGTCCGGTTGACTTCAAGGATCTCGACGTCGATGACGATTTCCGCGCGGGGCTTGTCGTTCGCCTCGATAATCCGCTCGATGATCGCGGCCACCGCCGTCGTCGCCCGCACCGTGATGGAGTTGGCGGTCTTGTTGATCGCCACCATCGGCTGCACGGCCATCTGCGGCACCCGAATGACCTGGCTGATGAGTTGCGAGAGCTCCTGCACGTCGGCGTGCGAGATGTAGAACGTGCGAATGACCTGTTCCTCGTACTGCGCACGCTTTGCCGGCGTGTCTGGAATGATTGTGATGGTCCGCTCGTTCACCACTTTGTAGAACAAGCCATTCGCCGAGAGGATTTGGAGCAGCGCTTCCTCGAGCGTGACGTTGTCGAGCGAGACGGTGTACGGACGATCTTGGAAGTCCCGGTCGTACGTGATGTTGATGCCGGTCGCGTTCCCGATGAAATTGAGGATGTCCTTGAGACTCGCGTTGGTGAACTGAACCCGCAGCGGCTCGCGCGATGCGGGATTGAGGATCGGCTCGGGCGACGCCCGGCGGACCTGCTCGCGCAGCTGCTGGATCGGCGGCCGAGGCCGCGCCGCCTCGATGCGGTCGCGGATCGCGCGCTCGAGCGTCGCGGCTTTCGTCGCCGCCTGCTGGTTGGAGGGATCGTACTCGGCGGCCTTGCGATACGCCAGCATCGCGGCCTCCAGTTGATCCTTCACCTCCAGCTCCCGTGCGCGCGTCAAGTGCACACGCGACGCATTGAGCATCGCGCGCTCGAGGGCGATCTTGTACTCGGGCTTGTCGGGATCCGCCTGCACCGCCCGGGTGTAGTACACGACTGCGGTATCCCAATCGCTCGCCCGTGCGGCGATCTCGGCGCGGCGGAAGGCTCGGCCGGCGGCGCACCCCGACACGACCGCCGCGAGGGCCACGAGGGCAACGGCGCGCCGCAGACGCGCGCTTCGGCCCGTTCCATCAGCAACAGTCCGGCTCCTCACAGGCCACTCTCCATCTCAAAGCTTGCGAACAAAAGCCATTACCGCGAAGGACGCGGAGTTAGAATCCCCTTGAGCATCGTTCCTCCGCGCGCTCTGCGTTCTCCGCGGTGAGAGCTTTTTTCACAGGTCTCAGATCTCGCGAGAAGGCAGCCGCCGACGCGCTACGATCCCGAGAGACGTATCACCTGACGGCCCCTGCCGTCGACATGTTCCAGCTCGATCGACTCTTCCCCAATCCGTACAATCCGGTAACGCCCCTCGACGATATCGCCTTCCTTCCCGTGATAGACGAATCGTCCGTCGCTCAAGACGGCGAGCTTCCCGCCGCGGCTCGGCGCGTTGACGATCCCGATGAACTTCAGCGGGATCGGGGGCGGCGGCGGCGGGGGGGGCGGCCCCGTCGGCTGTTGAATCTCCGGAAGCGGTTCCCGGCCCGGAGGCGTCGCCTCCTGGGGCGGCGGTGGTGGCGGCTTCGGTTTCAGCATGAACGGATTGCGGTTGCTCGAGACCGGTTCCGGCCGCGCCCTTGACAGGGTGTCGAGCCCGACGTCGGGCACCGCGGAAGCGGGCGGCATGGTCGTTCGTGCCGACGTGCCGGCGGCGCCGGCCGGCGCGGGACGCGCCTGCGCACCCGCCAGGGGAGCCGGCTCGTTCAGCCGGTACCACACGACGGCGACGAGCGCGACGAGCAGGACGGCCAGCAGCAGCTTTTGCCGGGTGCTACGCTCCATTGCCTCCGACCCAATAGTAGGTCGCGATCTCGAGCGTCAGGACCAGCGCCGTCCGGCCCTCCTCTCCCTGTGCCAGCGACACGTCCTCGATGACGACGAACTCGGGGGCGGTTTCGAGCTGATAGATGAACTGACGGACTTCCGCATAGTTCCCCGCCAGCACCATCGACATCCTCACCTTCTCGAGCGAGCTGTCCGGATCGCGCTCGATCGACACGGTGCGGCGCTCGTATCGCAGCTTCGCCTGCTGCGCCATCTGCGCGAGCCGGAGATAGGTGATACGACGCGCCCCGGCGAGATCGGAGGGCAGCACCTCCTGATAGAACTTCCGGAGCTCATCATCCGCGCGCTTCTTCCCGGACACGGTCGCGCCCGCTTCGTCACGGCTGTGCTCGGCGACGCGGCGCGCTAGCAGCGCCTGACGCGCACGCTCTTCATCAGCGCGAGCCTTGAGCGTCGCCGGATAGACGGCGATCGCGTACACCGCAAGATTCACCCCCAGCGCTGCGGCAAGCGGGACCAGCAGATGACGCTTCTCGGCAAGGATGCGGTGCAGGAGCTTCATGTCCGGTTCGGGCGGCTAGATTCTCGTCGGAATGTATCTACCGAGCAGGACGGCCTTGTACATCCCGTCGTCCGTCAGTTCCTCCTGCCGCGAGAGCAGATCCTTGAATCCGCCCGTCCCTTCGAGATTTTCCATGAAACCGTCGATGTCCTCGACCCGACGTCCGAGCACCACGATGGAAATCCAGATGTCGCCGTCCTTGATCGTCGGCCGGACCGACGTGATCATGACATCGGGCGGCAAGGTCGTCTCGATCCGGTTGAAGAGCTCGGTCCACGAAAAGGTGCGCTGATCGATCAGCGCGTTCGCCTCCCGCGCCGCCATGGAGACATTCTGCAGATCGCGGGCGCTGATCCCGGCCCGGATCTGCGCGGCCTGGCGCTGCAACTCGCGCGTCCGGCGTTCATCGGCGGCAGCGCGCGTCGCGAGCGCCGTGTGCCGGCTCGACAAGGTCACGATGCGGTAGACGTTGAAGACCGTGAAGACGAGGACGAGCAACGCGAGCGCGCCGACGACCACGTGCACGGCGCGCTCGTTGTAAAAGGGTCTGGTCGACAGGTTCGTCTTCAGCATCGGGCGTCGGTCAGGCGGCTTCACGTACGAGCAGACCCACCGGCGAAGCCAGCGCATCCAGCAGGTCGGGCGCGGCGCCGATGCGGTCGCGCAAGGCGGCGGCGGGCCGCGGATCGATCGCGTCGACGCGCGTAGCCAGGCGGCTTTCGAGGGTCCGCCGAATCTGCTCGGCGTGCCCGAGCGGCCAAGCCCCGCCGCTCGCCGCGGCTCCGGCCAGAATCACGCGGGCGAACCCGGCCCCGGCGAGCCGATCCTCGTAGTACATCGCGGTCTGATGGACCATTTCGGCGAGATCTTCGTCCCCTTCCGTATGACGGTTGCGGAAGAACACGAGATTATGGCCCCGCACGAGCGCGATGGTCGCATAGTCGGGCGTCACGTTCACGAGCAGCCAGTCGGTCTCGGGCCGCTCGCCTTTTTCGGTCGCCAGCACCAGATTGATCAAGTTGAACGACGCAAGATCCACGACGCCGGCGTGCGTTCCGGCCGCCGCACAGACGGCTTCGTACTCTTGCACCACGTCACGGCGCGCGAGCGCGACGACGAACTCGTGGCCACCGTCCGGAAAGACCGCGCCGGGCGTAAAGGTGACCTGTGCGTCCTCGATTCGAAACGGCGCCGTCTTGCGGACCTGCCACCTCACGAGCTGCTCCAAGTCGTCGTGTCGTGGCGGTGCCTTGTCGAAGCGGATGAGCGACACCTTGGCGATAGTGTCCGGAACGACGAGGCCGATTCCCGTCGGGCGTGTGCCCAACTGATCGAAGACCCTCTTGAGCGCCTCGATCACGACGCCGCGGCTGACGATGTTGGCGGCCGTCAGGTTGGCGGTGACGGCGCCTTCCGGCAGGACTTCCGTCGCATGGCGGAGGACGGTGGTGCCGCGCCCGCGCCGCGAGACGGCGACGGCGGTGACGCGCCGCGGCGCGATCTCCACCGCCACCGTCGGCCAGGCACTGGCAAGAAGCGAGGGAGTCGTCATTCGACGAACGTGACTTTGTTGACCTCGCGAAGCGTCGTGATGCCAGCGAGCACCCGGTCCACCGCGCACTCGCGCAGGAACCGCATGCCTTCCTCGCGCGCGGTCTTCTTGATTTCGGAGGTCGGCTTCCGCTCCAGGATCATTTCACGGATCCGGTCGGTCAGATCCAGCAGCTCGCAGATTGCGGTCCGGCCCTTGTAGCCCGTGCCGCCGCACTCGATGCAGCCGGTGCCTTCATAGAACACGTGCGACCGCTCGAGCACCGGGTCCAGACCCGATTCCTCGAGCATCGCGCGCGTGACCTTCGCCGGACGCCGGCACTCCCGGCAGATGATCCGCACGAGCCGCTGCGCCATGACACAGTTGAGCGCCGATACGAACTGATAGGGCTCGACGCCCATGTTCAGGAACCGGCCGAGCACGTCGACGACGTTGTTGGCGTGGACGGTCGTGAAGACGAGATGCCCGGTCAAGGCCGACTGGATCGCGATCTGCGCGGTCTCCTCATCGCGGATCTCGCCGACCATGATCTTGTCCGGATCGTGCCGGAGGATCGACCGCAGGCCCCGGGCGAATGTCAGCCCCTTCTTCTCGTTGATCGGGATCTGAGTGATGCCGTGCAGCTGATACTCGACCGGATCTTCAATCGTGATGATCTTGTCCTCGGGCGACTTGATCTCCGACAGCGCCGCATAGAGCGTGGTCGTCTTGCCGCTGCCGGTAGGCCCCGTTACCAGGACCAACCAGTACGTCTCGGCGATGTACTTGCGGAAGCGCTTCAGCTCGGATTCCGGGAACCCGAGGATGTCGAGACGCAGCTCCCGGAACTGCTCGCTGATGGACTCTTTGTCGAGGATGCGAATGACGGCGTCCTCGCCGTGCACGCTCGGCATGATCGACACGCGAAAGTCGATCGTCTTGCCGGGCACCTTCAGCCTGAACCGGCCGTCCTGGGGGATGCGCTTCTCCGCGATGTCGAGCTCCGACATGACCTTCACGCGCGAGACGATCGAGCTGTGAAAGCGCTTGTCGATGGGGCGCATGGCGGGTTGGAGCACCCCGTCGATCCGGTACTTCACGTGCACCGCATCGTCCCGCGTCTCGATGTGGATGTCACTCGCGCGCCGCTGGATGGCGGTGAAGATGGTCGAGTCGACGAGGCGGATCACGGGGCTGGTGTCGCCGCCCGTCAGGCGCTCGACCGTCAGGTTGTCCTCGCCGTTGTCCTCCTCCCGCAGGAGCTGGAGCTGGAAGCTTTCGGTGGCCTCTTCGAGAACCCGCTGCGAGCTTTCGCTCTTCTTGAGAATCGCCTGAATCGCCGAGGGCGCGCCGACGGTCACTTTCACGGGGGTCGCGAGCAGCGTGGCGAGCTCGTCGATCATCGGCAGATCCGTGGGATCCGACACGACGATCACGAGCGTGTTGCCTTCACGCCGGTACGGCACGAACCCATAGCGCAGCATCGTGTCCGCGGGAATCGACCGGAAGAGCTCCTGGTCGATGCGAAACTGGTCCATGTCCACGAATTCCAGGCGGTACCGCTCGGCGAGATGCCGCGCCTGCGCGATTTCCGCCTCGCGGTCCACGGCCGGCGCCGGCTCGGTGCCGGGCACGTACAGGTCGTGTGGATGCGATGGCTGCCCCGGCGTCACGGCGGCGCCGGCCCCATCTCGCTCAACGGTTGTCGAACCTTTCGGATCCATCACCCACCAAGGACTGAAGAAAGCTGGAACAGGGGCATGTACAGGGCCAGCAGCAACGACGCGATGACCAGGCCCATCACCGCTAGAAGTATCGGCTCGACGAGCGTCACGAAGCGCCCGAGGGTCGTTTCGATTTCCTCGTCATAGAAATCCGCGACCGCGTTGAGCATGTCGGGAAGCGCGCCGGTGGCCTCTCCCACCTCCACCATCTTGATGGCGACGTCGGGAAACACCCCGCGCGCCGCGATCGCCGCCGACGGTGATTCACCCTCGCGCACGCGCTGGCCAACGGTTGCCAGCTCCTGCGCCAGATACCGATTCCCGATCGACCGCGCGGCCACATCGAGCGCGTTGACCAATGGAATGCCTCCGCTCAACAGGGTCGCCAGCGTCCGCGCCAGCTGTGACGTCGCCAGCTTCCGCGCCGTCGAACCGAGCAGCGGAATCGCCAACACCAGGCGATCGAGCCACGCCTTCCGTTCCGGCCTCTGCACCCACGTCCACAGCCCCGCGCCGATCGCGATGGCTATGAGGATCAGCAACGAAAAGAAGTCCGAGATGAACCCCGAGACCTGCACGATCATTCGCGTGATGGGCGGCAGGGTCGCGCCGAAGCTCTTGTAGAACTCGGCAAACTCCGGCACCACCTTCACCACGATGATCGTGACGACGATGAAGGACATCGCGAGCAGGACTGCAGGATAGACGAGCGCCGAGAGCGTCTTCCGTTTGACGTCGCCGATGACCTTCGCATAGGTCACATAGCGCCGAATCATCGGTTCGAGATTGCCAGCTTTCTCGCCGGCGAGAAGCGACGCGATGTACACGCCCGGGAACAGGTCGTTCTGCGCGCCAAACGCCTCGGAGAGCGCGACGCCCGATCGCACACGGTCGTGCACGTCGTCGAGCACCGTCTTGAAGAGCGGATTCGCGGCCCGTTGCCGCAGAATCTGCAGCGATTGGACGAGCGGCATGCCCGCTTTGAGCAGCGTCGCCAGTTCCTGGTTGAATACGAGGAATTCGCGTTGCGGAATACGGCGCCGGTGCGGAAGGCCCGCAACGGACAAAGGCAGCAGGCCCCGGCGCGAGATCGAGAGGACATACAAGCCCTTCTCTTCGAGCTCATGCCTGAGGCTCGCCTCGCTGTCCGCGACGTAGACGCTCTCGATGACCTCGCCGCTGGGCGTTCCTAATCTGCAGCGATACTGCATGAGGTGTTCACTGTTGACTCAGAGCCCGTGAGCCAATCGTCCCCGGTTCCCGGTTCGTGGTGGCGCACTCGGGCAATGGCGCGCATCCGCTTTTCTCTCGCACGCTCTCGGCATCCTACCGCCGGGAAACGCCGCTCGCTCGGGCCGCATGGAACGCTCGTCGGCACGCGAGCAGATCCAGCGCAAGCTCTTATGAGACAGGAGATTAGATGCGACTGCCGTAGCGAGCAATTATACCAGACGGGCCATCCTCGGCCGCGCGTCCGCCTCGAGACATTAGACTCCCCGACGTCGCCCGCGGCTGGAGCCGGCGCGCCGGACAGCTCGGCCCGGAGGGCCGAGCTCCACCTGGTGAATCTGTCGGGGCGTCAGCTGGCCGGCGGCTGGAAAAGCTGAAGGACCCGCGTGACGTACGCGCGGGTCTCACGGAACGGAGGAATTCCGCCGAATCGGCGGATTGCGGTCTCGCCCGCGTTGTAGGCGGCAAGCGCAATCGGCAGTTCGTACTGTAACAGGAGCGACTTGAGATACTTGATGCCACCTTCGATGTTCGACCGGGGATCATACGGGTTGTCGATGCGATAGGACCGCGCCATTTGCGGCATGAGCTGCATGAGGCCCATCGCCCCTTTGCGCGATCGGGCGTCCCGGCGGAACGCCGACTCGACCTGAATGACCGCACGCACCAGCCGCGGGTCGACCCCATGCTCGGTCGCAATCGCCTGGATCATCTCCGCGTAAGGTCCCGAAGCCGGCTCATCATCGGTGAGTCGCAGGGCCATCTCGTCGGCTGGCTCGGGATAGGGCACCTCATCGGGATCGATGCGATCGATCATCGAGGGATCGCAGGAGACCTCGCCACCGCCTCGAAGCATGAGGACGAGCGTCGTTCCCTCGACGCGGTAGTCCTTGATCGACATGGTCCGTCCGGAGCTGAAAACCACCAGTTCCGCGTGTGCAGGTGTGGCCAACCAGACCATGAGAAACGCCAGGGCGATCGCTTGCGCTGTAACCCTACTCATGCCGGGCTCTAGAAGCATCCTCATTCACCAGCAGAGTAGCACGGCCTGACCTCAGTCCCAAGAAATGCTGTTGCCATCCAAGCGACAAAGCTCGAGCAGGTCCGAGGCTATAGGTCTCAGTGCGGCTCGAGGAACGCGTGAA
>JACPPN010000122.1 GCA_016190995.1 Acidobacteriota bacterium
GCGCGGCGCGCTCCGCGCGGCGCTCGCCGACCGGTTTCAGGCCGGCGCGGTCGTCGTGGTCGAGGAGCTGGCGCTCGAAGAAGCGAAGACGAAGCGCGCCGCCGAGCTCTTCGCGCGACTTGGCGCGAGCGGCAGGACGCTCGTCATTGACGTGCAGCCGGATGAGCGCCTGATCCGCTCGACGCGCAACCTCGCGGCCATCCGGCTGGTGCCGAGCGGACGCGTGACGGCGCGCGACGTTCTGGAGAGCGCGAAGCTCATCGTCACGCGCGCGGCGCTCGAGCAGCTGCAAGCGGCACTCGGCGGGGCCCACGCGTCCTAGACGCCGTACGGCAAGAAGGGGTTTACGCGATGAAACTCACGGACGTGATTCGCCGGCCGCTGATCACCGAAAAGACGACGCTGCAGCGGGAGCGCGAGGAGGCGCAGACGCTCGTGCTCGAAGTCGCCGCGGCGGCGACCAAGGTGGACATCAGGCGCGCGGTCGAGCAGCTGTTCGGTTCGAAGGTAGCCGCTGTGCGCACCGCGATCGCACACGGGAAGTTCAAGCGGCAGGGGCGCTTCGCGGGTCAACGTTCCGACTGGAAGAAAGCCTACGTCCGGCTACGCGACGGCGAGAAGATGCCGGAGTTCCTCGAGGGAGCGTAGGGAAGATTTCAGACTGCAGATTTCGGATTTCAGATCGAAATCGGCGGTTGGGGATCATGGATTGAAGGTCGCTCATCATGCGCCAATCTTCAATCCCACGATTCCAATCTGAAATCTGAAATCCAAGATTTGCGGGATGGTCTATGCCTATTCGCAAGTACAAACCGACGTCCGCGGGACGGCGGTTTCAAACGGTGCAGGACTTCAGCGACGTCACGGCGAGCCAGCCGTACAAGCCGCTGACCGAGCCGCTCGGCAAGTCGGGCGGTCGCAACAATCACGGGGAGCTGACGTCGTGGTGGCGCGGTGGCGGCCACAAGCGCGCGTATCGCGTCATCGACTTCAAGCGCGACAAGCGGGACATTCCGGGGAAGATCTCGACGATCGAATACGACCCGAACCGCTCGGCGCGTATCGCGCTCGTGACGTACGCGGACGGCGAGAAGCGCTACATCCTGCAGCCGACGGGCGTGAAGGTCGGCGACACGATCGTCGCCGGTGAGAACGTCGACATCCTGCCGGGCAACGCGCTGCCGCTCAAGAACATCCCGCTCGGGACGATGGTGCACAACGTCGAGTTGAAGCCGGGCAAGGGCGGCCAGATCGCGCGGAGCGCGGGATCGACGGTGCAGCTCGTCGCCAAGGAAGGCGAGCTGGCGTCCGTGAAGATGCCATCAGGCGAGATCCGGCTCGTGAACGTGGCCTGCGTCGCCACCATCGGACAGGTCGGCAACGTCGACCATGAGAACGTGTCGGTTGGCAAGGCGGGACGAGCCCGCTGGCGCGGCAAGCGTCCGCACGTGCGCGGCGTGGCCATGAACCCCGTGGATCATCCGCTGGGCGGCGGTGAGGGCAAGACGTCGGGCGGCCGGCATCCCGTCACCCCCTGGGGCATCCCGACCAAGGGATACAAGACACGTGGACGCAAACCTTCGGACCGGTTCATCGTCCAACGGAGACCACGATAGGTCGACACTCGACAGTCGAGGTAGACGGCCGGATGTTCGCTGGGGCAGGTGCGCGGTGAGAGCTGCCCACTGTGAACTGTCGCCTGTGAACGCTGAACCATTCGTGAGAATCAGCCAATGAGCCGATCGCTGAAAAAGGGGCCGTTCGTCGACGTCGCCCTGCTCGAGAAGATCGAGATCATGAACCGGGGCGGCGACAAGAAGGTCATCAAGACCTGGTCGCGGCGCTCGACCGTCGTGCCCGAGATGGTGGGTCACACGCTCGCCGTGCACAACGGCAAGAAATTCATCCCGGTGTACATCACCGAGAACATGGTCGGGCACAAGCTGGGCGAGTTTGCCCCCACGCGTCAGTTCAAGGGGCATACGACGAAGAGCGAGAAGGCGGCCGCGGTCGCGGCGGCCGCGGCTCCCACGGCGGGCGCCGGCGCGCCGAAGCCCGCGGGAGGCGGGAGCTAACTCATGATCGAAGCCCAGGCCACCGCCCGTTACATCCGTACGTCGGCGCAGAAGGCGAAGCTGGTCCTCGATCTGATTCGCGGGCGCGACGTGAACAAGGCCCTGGCGACGCTTCGGTTCGCGCGCAAGTCCATCGCGCACGATATCGAGAAGCTGTTGCGGTCCGCGATCGCGAACGCGCAGCAGAAGGAGGGCTTCGGCGGCGACGTCGATCGCCTCTACGTCACGGCGTGCTACGCGAATCAGGGGCCGTCGGCCAAGCGCATCCGTCCCGCGCCGATGGGCCGCGCCTTCCGGGTGGTCAAGCGGACGGCCCACCTCACCGTGCGGGTCGCCGAGCGGCCGGAGCCGATTGCGCCCGTCGCTGCCGCTCCGGGAGCCGGCGCGAAGCGGACCAAAGCCAGGGCGTCGCCGCGAGGAGGCAGGTCGACGGGACAGGCGACGGTGAAAGCCCAGTCCGGATAGCCGGCAACGACACGGGCGTGGAAGACGACGGCGCAGGAGAGGTCGAAGGAACAGTGACGAGTCACGAGGACTGAGACCTGAGGGACTGAGGCACGCACGCGTGACGCCGTCCTCGGGAGCCGAGTCTTGAATCGGACCTGAAGGTCCGCGCGCTGAAACGACCGAACTAGAGGATCACACGATGGGTCAGAAAGTACATCCGTACGGCTTCAGGCTCGGCTTCAACAAGACCTGGCGGTCGCGCTGGTACGCCGATCGGGACTACGCGAAGCTGCTGCACGAGGATTTGGCGCTCCGCATCAGCCTCAAGAAGCGGTTCTCGCACGCCGGTGTCTCGAAGATCGAAATCGAGCGCGCCGCCAACAAGCTGAAGATCGATATCTTCACCTCGCGCCCCGGCATCATCATCGGCCGCAAGGGCACCGAGGTCGAGAAGCTGAAGGCGGAAGTGCAGAAGCGCACGAACCGCGAGGTCTTCATCAATATCCAAGAGATCCAGAAGCCGGAGCTCGATGCGCAGCTCATCGCCGAGTCGGTGGCACTGCAGCTCGAGAAGCGCGTGGCGTTCCGCCGCGCGATGCGAAAAGCGGTCGAAGCGGCGCTGCGGTTCGGCGCGCGGGGCATCAAGGTGCGCGTGTCCGGCCGATTGAACGGCGCCGAAATCGCGCGGTCCGAATGGTATCTGCACGGTCAGCTGCCGCTCCAGACGCTGCGCGCCGACATCGACTACGGCTTCGCGGAAGCGAACACGACGTACGGTCAGATTGGCGTGAAGGCCTGGCTCTACAAGGGCGAGCGCCTGCAGCCGCGGACCGGACGCGAGGAGGATTACCGGACGCCGCGCCGCGCGGGCAGGGCCTAGAAGCTCTCACCGCCGAGAACGCGGAGATCGCGGAGTGACAAGGCTGCTTCCGTGCGCGCCGTTGATGGCCGTGCCATGACGCTGGGAAATTTCTGCGTCCTCCGCGGTAATGCTTTGAGCGATTGCTACGGAATTCACCATGTTGATGCCGAAGAAAGTCA
>JACPPN010000123.1 GCA_016190995.1 Acidobacteriota bacterium
CGCCGGATTGTCGTAGAGAATCGGCATGCCCGTCGCGAGACCCGGTTCGACGATCAAGGGGTCGCGTCCGAAGTAGCGACGGATCATCTGGGCCGTGGGGGCGGTCAACGACGGGACGACCGAGGCGAGTGCGCTCGCCTCGATGCCCGAGCGATCCAGGCCACGATGCTCGAATAGATGAATGATGAGGATGCCGAGCTCGTCGGCCGTGCGTTCCCGCAGCGTCGTCAGCCGCCAGCTCTCAATCAGGCGGTCGCCATCGAACACCCCGACCACGATGTTCGTGTTGCCGACGTCGATGGCGAGCAGCATGCGGAGCTCCTCTACAGACGCCAGACGAGCTCGCCGGAGTAGAACCGATGACAGATGCCGCCTTCCTCCACGAGAAGCGCCCCGTCACGATCCAAGCCCGCCGTCACTCCCCGGTGCATCGCCGCGCCGTTGCGCCATTCCACGGCCACCCCGCAAGCTGAGGGGGCCAGGTCCCGCCAGCGATCGAGAATCGCCTCGGCGCGTCCCGCGGCGAGGTGTTCGTGGACGCGAGCGGCTTCCGCGAGCGCCGCGCAGAGCAAGTCCGGCGACGAAACCTGTCGGCCGCTGAACTCCTCAACACACCCCACGCGGTCAGCGATGTCCGGAGGACAGCTCGCGTGGCTTCGATTGATCCCGATCCCGACGATGACGTGCTCGAGCGTCGCGCCGCTGACGTTCGCTTCCGCCAGGATGCCCGCGAGCTTCCGCCAGCCGGTCGGAGCTCTGACGATGAGATCGTTCGGCCACTTGATCTCCGCCGGCACGCCGAAGGCGCGGACGGCGTCCGCGACCGCGACGGCGGCGGCAAGGGTCAGGAGCGATGCCGCTGATCCTGTCTGGCCGTTTGACCCTTCCGCCGGCCTGAACACGCACGACATGTAGAGGCCGGCGCCTTCGGGCGAATACCACGCTCGGCCGTAGCGGCCGCGCCCGGCGGTCTGCGCGCCAGCCACGACGGTCGTACCCTCGGGTGCGCCCTCGGCCGCGAGCGCGGCAGCGACGTCGTTCGTCGATGCCACGGTCGAGAAATACGACACGCGGCCGGCGAAGATCCCCAGGCGCGGGGCCGCGGCGGCAAGCGCGGCGGCGAGCTCGGGCGGAAGAGTCATGGCTGGAATTGCGCCATCGCAGGTCGCGCCACGGACTAGCCGCGCTTGCACGGCTGAAATGTGTACGAATGTGTCACATTTCCGTGCAAGCCCGGCTTAGGCGCGGCCGCCCAGCGGCCGCGCAGACTACTAATGAAGCTTCGTTGCTCCGCCCCCTGGCCCCTCACTCGCCGGTTTGAGGCGAAGCTTCGTTACCCGTCGCGCGGCGACTCGATCGGCTCCAGTTCGAAGCTGATGTCGGAGGCAGCCGCCGAATGGGTCAGGGCCCCGACCGACACGTACTCCGCGCCGGTCGCCGCGAGATCCGGAATGCGCGCGAGCGTGACACCACCGGAAATCTCCAGCACCGCGCTCCCCCGCGCGCGCCGCACGGCTTCGCGAATCTCCTCGATGCTCATGTTGTCGACGAGGATCATGGCCGCGCCCGCCGCGAGCGCTTCGTCGAGCTGAGCGAGCGTCTGGGCCTCGATCTCGATCCTCATCTCGTGACCTGCGGCGCGCATGCGCTCGAGCGCCGCCGCGACCCCGCCAGCCAGTCGAACATGGTTGTCCTTGATCAGCAGACCGTCGTCGAGCGCCATGCGGTGATTCACGCCGCCGCCGGCCCGGACCGCGTATTTCTCGAGGACGCGAAGCGTGGGAAGCGTCTTGCGGGTATCGAGCACGGTGATGCGGCCCGCCGCCGCATCGACGAACGCGCGCGTCAGGGTCGCGATGCCAGAGAGATGTTGGAGGAAATTGAGCGCGGTACGCTCCGCCGTGAGCAGACGGGTCGCGTAGCCCGTGATTTCCGCCAGGACGTCGCCCGGCTCCAAACGATCACCGTCGCGACACCGGCTCTCGATCGTCGCGCCCGGATCGAGCTGCCGAAAGACTTCCGCCGCAACCTCGAGGCCCGCGAGGACGCACGCCGACTTGGCGACGAGCCGGCCCCGGGCGCGGAGATCATCCGGCACGGTCGCTTCCGTCGTCAGATCGCCCCAGCCGAGATCCTCGGCGATGGCGCGTCGGACCGTGTCGCGATAGAGCGCGGGATCGAGGGGACCGAACGGCTCGGACTTCACCCTGTCAGCTCCCGGAACGTCCGTTCGAGCTCGTTCCGCTGGGCGCGCAGATTCTCGATCCGACGCTCGGTCTGGCGAACCAGCTCACCCGGCGCGCGCGCTCTGAAGGACGGATTGGCGAGCTGTCGTTCGAGCGACGCGATCTCCCGTTCGAGGTTGCCCCGATTCTTCCGCACCCGCTCGAGCTCGGCCGTGCGATCGATCGCGCCCAGCAATACGTGAATGCGCATGTCGCGAACGACCGTCACCGCGCCCTGCTCACCGGCCGCCATGGCCCTGAACCGAGGGGCGGCTTCCAGGCCGGCAAGGCGCTCCACGTAGTGAGATTCGCGGGCGACGAGACGCACGACGTCGGCCGAAGCGCCCTCGATGACCACACGGATCTGCCGCGACGGCGCCACGCCGCGCTCGGCCCGCACGGTGCGAATGGCGGTGACGATGGCTTGCAGGAGGCCCACCTCAACGGCCGACCGGTCGTCAATCCAGGCCTCGCGCCGACCGGGAAATCGGGCGCGCGTGATCGTCTGGCCATCGTCAGCACGCCGCGGCAACTGCTGCCAGATTTCCTCCGTCACGAATGGAATGATCGGGTGAAGCAGCCGCAGGAGACGATCGTGGACCTCGAGCAGCACGGCGAGCGCTTCGTCGCGCTCTGCGCCCTGCCCCTGGAGACGCGACTTGGCGAACTCGATGTACCAGTCCGCGTACTCGTGCCAGGTGAAGTGATAGAGCCGATCGGCCGCGACGTCGAACCGATAGTCGCGCCACGCCTGATCCACCTCGCCGGCGATCTGGCTGATGCGATGTAGAATCCATCGATCGACCAGCGGCAGCTCGCCCGTCGCGGGCACCGGCCGACGGATCGTGTCGTCGCCGATGTTCATCAAGATGAATCGCGACACGTTCCAGAGCTTGTTGATGAACTGCCGGTAGCCTCTCAGGCGTCCCTCCGACAGCGCGATGTCCATGCCGGGCGATGCGAGCGCCGCCAGCGTGAACCGGAACGCGTCCGCGCCCACATCGTCCATGACGTCGAGCGGATCGACAATGTTGCCCTTCGACTTGCTCATCTTCTGCCCCTGCGCATCGCGCACGAGCGACGTGATGTACACCTCCTTGAACGGAATGTCGCCGGTGAACTTCAGGCCCAGCATGATCATGCGGGCCACCCAGAAAAAGATGATGTCGAACCCCGTGATCATCAGGTCGGTCGGATAGTAGCGCCGCAAATCGCGCGTATCGTCCGGCCACCCCATCGTGCTGAAAGGCCAGAGGCCTGAGCTGAACCACGTGTCGAGCACGTCGGTTTCCTGACCGAGCGGACCGCCGCACCGGCAGCGCTCCGGTGTGTCCTCCGCCACGATCATCTCGCCGCACGCGTCGCAGTACCACGCCGGGATCCGATGCCCCCACCAGAGCTGACGCGAGATACACCAGTCATGGATGTTCTCCATCCAATCGAGATACACCTTCGTCCAGTTCCCGGGAACGAACGTGAGCCTGCCTTCCGTGACCACCCGGATGGCCGGTTCCGCGAGCGTGGCGATCTTGACGAACCACTGCCTCGAGACGAGCGGCTCCACCACCGTGTTGCAGCGCTGGCAGCGGCCGACCTTGTGCGCATGTTCCTCGGTTCTTTCGAGCAACCCTTCGCGTTGGAGCCGCTCGACGACCCCCGCACGTGCCTTGAACCGATCGAGCCCGGCGTACGGTCCCGCCTGCGTCGTCATGCGGCCGTCTTCGTCGATGACCGCCACCTGCGGGAGATCGTGACGACGTCCCATGAGGAAATCGTTCGGATCGTGCGCGGGCGTGACCTTCAGGGCGCCCGTTCCAAACTCAGGATCGACATAGTCGTCGCCGATGATGCCTAGCTCGCGTCCGATGATCGGAAGGCGCACCCGCTGCCCGATCAATGCCGCGTAGCGCGGGTCCCGAGGGTTCACCGCGACCGCCGTGTCGCCCAGCATCGTTTCCGGCCTGGTCGTCGCCACAATCACGCCCCGGCTGCCATCGAGCCGCGGGTAGTGGATGTAGTAGAGCTTCCCTCTCGTGTCGTGGTGCACGACCTCGAGATCCGACAATGCGGTGCGGCATCGCGGGCACCAGTTCACGATGTACTTGTCGCGATAGATCAGCCCTTCGCGAAAGAGCGACACGAATTCCCGACGCACAGCGCGTGATAGGCCCGGATCGAGCGTGAAGCGCTCGCGCGACCAGTCGACCGACGACCCCAGCTTGCGCATCTGCCCCGTGATGACCGTCTTGCTGTGCGCCACCCAGGCCCATACCCGCGCCTCGAACGCCTCGCGCCCGAGGTCGTGTCGGGTCTGCTTCTCCTTCGCAAGCTGCTGTTCAACCACGTTCTGCGTCGCGATGCCGGCATGATCCGTCCCGGGCAGCCACAGCACGTCGAAGCCCTGCATCCGCTTCCACCGCGCAACGATGTCGGGCAGTGTCTGGTTGAGCGCGTGGCCGATGTGCAGGGAACCGGTCACGTTGGGCGGGGGCAGCACCAGGCTGAACGGCGTGCGCTGGGAATCCGGATCGGCGCGGAAGGCGCCGATCGACTCCCAGAAGGCGTACCACTTCGGATCGACCGACTCGTGCTCGAAACCTTTCGGAAGCTCGGGCATATCTCTGGAGATCGTATCAGGAGACGGTCCGTAAGACAGTACTACCGGACTCAGGACTTCGGACGCGGGACTCGAGACTAGAGGGATGCTGCAAAACCCTGATTCACCACAGTGGACGCAGAGAACACGGAGAAGACTCTAGGACTATCTGGTCTCCGTGTGCTCTGTGCGCTCTGCAGTGAGCCTTTTTCATCATCGTGCTAGGAGCCCGTCTGAGTAACCCGGAACGGGCTCGTAGCGAAGCTTCGCCTCAAACCGCCGAGTCAGAAGGCAGGAGAG
>JACPPN010000126.1 GCA_016190995.1 Acidobacteriota bacterium
CGGTGGGGTGGAGACCGGGGTCCCCGCCGCGCGTGGTGTGCGCGGTGGGGTGGAGACCGGGGTCGGGCCGGTCAGGAGGAAGAGGAGCTTCGTTCACGTCAGTACCTCACGGTTGCCGTCGAGTGACCTCGACGCGGAAAACATCGCCCGCCGGGCCTGCGCGGCTCCAGTGACCCACGGGATCCCGGCGCTCACTCGTGTTGGCGCCACAGTGACGCCAGGTGGACTTCGGTCTAGGAGCCCGTCTGAGTAACCCGGAACGGGCTCGTAGCGAAGCTTCGCCTCAAACCGCCGAGTCAGAAGGCAGGAGAGGCGAACCTTCGCTACTAGTTGCGCGACCGCCACGGCGGCCGCGCCTAAGACAGCTCCTAAGGCTCATACACGAAAAACTTGCTTCATCTGTCACTGTTCCGGCCTTAGGAGATGTCTAGTAGGCGCTCGTTATTCCTGACCCTCGGGATCCTGAACAATCCGGAATTGAATCTCACGTGAGGCGGATGCGCCCCGTCCCAGGCGCGATCGCCCTTCAACTTTCAGCACGTAGGTTCCCGGCGCGAAGTCCTTCAGTTGGATTCGATCCGTGAACCCGTAGCCTCCGCGCGTCCCCTGCAGCTCGCTGCTGTCACGTTGCTCTTCGATCTTGTGGACGATCTTCCCTTCGTCGGAGGTCACCGTCGAGGTGATGTCCACCTTGTGCGGAGCCGACGTGTCGTTGTCGTACACGTCGACAAAGAGCGCGAGGTCGTCCTTCTCGGAAAACACGCGGTCGGTGGTCGGGGGACCGGGCAACACCTCTTTGAGCTGCTCGTCCGGGCGCGCGGTCGGGATGCCTCTCGCGCTCGCCGAGGTGAGGGCGATGCCGCTCATCATCAGCTTCTCTTTCGAGAAGTCGGGCACGATCAGGTCGAAGTGGACGCTCCCGACCAGACCGCCACCGCTCTCGCGTCCCGCGACCCGGAGCTGGTACTTGCCGGGCGGCAGCTCGACCCGTGAGAGCAGCCGGAACCCGCGGCGCGCGACCGCAGCGTGCGTCTCGGGCTTGAGCTTCATCTGGATGCTCTGGCGGTCGCCGCCGCGGACCTTACCCTGGGCGTCGACCGCCATGAGCGAGACTTCGAGGTCGTCGAGGAGAATCCCGTCTTTTTCGGTGAACTTGAGCTTCGGGCCGCCGGTCTGAATGGCGATCGCCACGGAGTCATTCGGCGCTGCGCCCTTGAACGGTATCGCCGACACGGACAGGTCCAAGCCGGTAACCGGGAGCGGATTCAGCAGTGCCTCTCGCAGCGGCTGGGACGTGCCTGCGGCGGTGGCGGCGGTGGGAGCGGCCGGCGCCTTTCCGCGCGGCGCGGCGTACCCTTTGCGCGCGCGAACCTGCAGGCCCGGCTTCGCGACACGAACCTGTATCTTGCGAAAGCGTCCGTCCCGCCGCTCATTGGCCGGATAGTAACCAAGAAGGTAGTAGGAGCTGTTCTCCGACACGATCCGGTCGAACGCGGCGCGGAAGTCGTTGGCATTGACCGACGCGAAGCCCCCGGTTTCGTCGGCGAGCACCCGAAGGCTGTCCTGCGCGCGGCGGAGCTCCTCCTGCATCGAGCCGGGCCCGAGCCTGAGGGATTGATCGTCAGGCAGCGACGCGATCTCGATGCTCTCGTCACCGAGCTGGGTGAGGCCGCGCGGATCGACGGAGTAGATACTGACGTTGGCGCGTGTCGCGGCGGCAATGGCGTCGCGCGCGTCGTCCATGATGGTCGACGCGTACCGGGAGTTGAACACATCGTAGATGTCGTAATCGATGCCTTCGCTGATGAACACCACCGCCTTCCGGCGACCGCGGATGCCCGCCATGTATTCGGCGACCGATTTCACCGTCTCCAACGTGTTTCGCGCCTGGAACCCGCGTTCGGCGTCGAGCGGGTCGTCGACGCGCTCGCCCGGCTGCCGGAGCCCGCGCTGCCGCTCGGCTTCCTCCATTCGCTCGAGCGTGCTCGACCGGACCTTCTGGCCCATGAAACGGTCTACCGCCGCGAGCAGAAGCTGGCGGTTGCCGGTGAACTCCTGGCCGGCGTCCGTGCGTCCACCGGTGAAGACCACGGCGGCGATATCGTTCGCCCCAAGATGTCGCTCGATGAACTGGCGCGCGGCAATCTTCACCCGCTGCGAACGCATGACATGCGTGTGGAGATCGTCGAGCAGCAGCAGATAGACGCGACCATCGAACTCCCGCGTATTCGACTTGACGTCGGGCTCCACGGCCGCCGGCCGGAACATGGGCCGCTCGACGCGCTCGACCGGGATATCAACCAGCGCGAAGGCGGAAATCGTCTGGGTCCTGCCGTCCTCGAGCACCTGGAAGTCGTCCTTCCCGAGCGTCCGAACGAAGGTGCCCTGCGCATCGGTCACGACCGCGTCCACCTCGACGTAGTTCACTTCGACCTTGAAGGTGACCGGCGGCTGCTGAGGCGAGGGTGGTGGCTGAGACGGAGGATCCTGGCCCTGCAAGCCGATGGCAAGCGACGCAGTCAGCAGCGCGGTCGCTGAAAAGGCGCGACATGGTAGGCGGTTGAACATACGAAAACCGTTCAGATGGCAGGTGAACACCTCTGTGGATTATTGCAGATTTCGGGGGTCGGGGATCGGGGGTAGGGGGTCGAGTCCCGAATCCCGACTATCCCTTGATCACCCCCATCGGCCGGACCTGCGCCACACGCGTGCTGAGGCCGGCCTCGTGAACGACCGCCATGACATCGGCAACGTCTCCTTGCCAGTGAAGCAAGTTCTTGTCGGTGCGCGTTTGGAAGCTGTCTCAGGTGGCGCTCTGAGAGCTATCCAGAACCGACACGCTCGGCAGACCTGTTCAAACTTTGCGCCACGAAGCGGCGTCAAAGTACGCAGGGCAAAAATCCCGGGCGAGATGTTACGATCCGACCTTGGCCCTGCCCGCGGCTGGCGGGGTGGGCTGCTATACTCGTAGTATGTCGCTGGACATTCCTGCCATTCAGGCTTCGTTGCGCGAAGAGGGCCTGGATGGATGGCTTCTGTACGATTTCCACGGCTCGAATCCAATCGCCCGTCATCTGGCCGGACTCGATGGTCACGGGAAGATGACCACCCGCCGGTGGTACTACCTAGTTCCCGCCGACGGCGAGCCACGCGGTGTGGTACATGCAATCGAGCGGCACAACCTGGATCATCTTCCGGGTCGCAAGGTGGTCTACGCGGGCCGGCATCAGCAGGAACACGCGATTCGGGATGTCCTGGACGGTTGTCGGCGTGTCGCGATGGAATACTCGCCCGGCTGCGCCATCCCATACATTTCCCGGGTGGACGGCGGAACGCTCGACCTCATCCGGCAGCTCGGAGTCGAGGTCGTCTCCTCCGGCGACCTCGTGCAGCGATTCGAGGCGATCTGGGACCGTGACGCGCTGGAATCACATCGCGGGGCATCCGAGCGGCTCTACCGCATGAAAGACGGCGCCCTCGAAGCAATCGCCAGAGCCACGCGCGGCGGGGGTTCGACGACGGAGTACGAAATCCAACGCCTGATGGCGGGCTGGTTTCGTGACGAGGGCCTGATTTCGGATTCCGATCCCGTCGTGGCGGCGCAGGAAAACGCCGGGAATCCGCATTACCTACCGACGCTCGAGCGGCACCGGACGATACGCGGCGACGAGCTGGTATTGCTGGACCTGTGGGGAAAACTGGAGGGCCCGGGCACGGTATTTGCCGATATCACGTGGGTCGGGTTCACGGGACGACGGATTCCGGACGAGATGGCTCGGGCGTTCGAGGCAGTACGCCAGGCGCGGGACGCGGCCATCGCGCTCGTCCAAGGGGCGGCCGAGGCACGGGGCGAACTGCGCGGCTGGGAAGTCGACCGCGCGGCGCGGTCCGTTCTCGAAGGCGCGGGCTACCGCGACCAGATTCTGCACCGTACCGGCCATAGCCTCGGCCAGGACGTCCATGGCAATGGCGTCCACATGGACGACTATGAAACCCATGACGACCGCCGGCTCCTGCCGGGCACCGGTTTCACGATCGAGCCCGGCTTGTATTTCGATTCGTTCGGCGTGCGCACCGAGATCAACATGTTGTACGGCGAGGGGACCGCGACGGTCACGGGACCGAAGCAGGGTGCCATCGTTCCCCTGGTCTGAGCTCTGGCCAGAACTGCAGTTGGAGGACTCTGATGTCGACTCGAAAGACGACCTTGTTTTACGTGGTGCTGATCGCCGTCGCTTCGATGGCCATCGGGATGGTGATTGCATCGCGCTTCGACATGGCGCCGGCCTCGTCCGCGGAACCGATGATCGTGCCGGCCGCAAACAGCGCGCCCATCACGGGGCCCATCGACGCCGTGACGTTCCGCAACATCGCCAAGGCGCAGACCCCGATGGTCGTGAACATCCGGACCGAATCGCGCCGCAGGACTCAGGAGCTGACCGACTCGTTCGGACTGGACGATTTCCTGCGCCGCTTCGGCAGTCCGGACTTTCAGCACCCGCGGCGGCCTCGTGAGGACGTGACGGAAGCGGCGGGCACGGGCTTCGTCATCGACAAGGCCGGACTCATTCTCACCAACAACCACGTCGTGGAGGGCGCGACGAAGATCGAGGTCGGCCTCTACGGTGACGAGGACGGCACCGTCTACAAGGCGAAGGTCATCGGACGGGATCCGCTCACCGACAGCGCGCTCATCGAGCTGACGGAAAAGCCGAACCACACGTTGCCCGAAGCCAAGTTCGGCGACTCCAGTGAGATGCAGCCCGGCGATTGGGTGATGGCCATCGGCAACCCGTTCAATCAGGCCTTCACGGTCACGGTAGGCGTCATCAGCGCGATCGGGCGACCATTCAACGTCGCGGAGGGTCGCTGGCAGAACATGCTTCAGACCGACGCGGCGATCAACCCCGGGAACTCGGGCGGCCCGTTGCTGAACGTGCGCGGCGAGGTGGTCGGCGTCAACACGGCGATCCTAGCGGGCGAGCGCGCGCCGGCCAACCTCGGTATCGGGTTTGCCATTCCCATCAACGCCGTGCGCGAGCTGCTGCCCCAGTTGCGCCAGGGCAAGGTCATTCGTGGACGGCTCGGCATCACGGTCTTGAACATTCCGGCAAACGCCGTCGAGCAGTTCGGTTTGAAGTCGCGACAGGGCGCGGTCGTATCGGAAGTGCAGCCCAACACCGCTGCCTCGAGGGGCGGCATGCAGCCGGGCGACGTGGTGATCGAGTACAACGGGAAGCCGGTTCAAAATCGCGACGATCTCGTGGAGCGGGTGAAGGCAACCACGCCCGGCACTGCGGTGCCGGTGAAGGTCATTCGCAACAAGCAGACGAAGACCTTGAGCGTCACGATCGAGGAGCTCGATCTCGAGGCCGAGGGCGGTCCGCGAATGGTGCCGGACGATTCTCCGGAAACCGGCTTCGGCGTCTCGCTGCAGGACCTCAGTCCGGAGATGGCGCGCCGGTTGCGCCTGCCGGGCGGCAATGCCGGGGCGCTCATCACGGATGTCGAGCCGCGGAGCGCGGCCGCACGTGCGGGCGTACAGCCAAACGACGTGCTGCTCGAAGTCAATCGTAAGCCGGTCACGAGCGCGTCAGAGGCGGCCCGCGAGCTGCAGCAGGTGAAGTCGGGCGACGTCGCGTTCCTGCTCGTCTGGAGCCGTGGCAGCGAACGCTTCATCACCATTACGAAGGAATAGCTCAGTGCCCAAGGGAGCGGCAGGCGTGCGGCTGCCGCTCCCCTCATGACTTTGCAACCGCCGGGCGCTTCCCTCCGCCGGCTCGTTCGAACTCTCCCGGGATTCGGGATTCGGGGGCTCTGGGTTCGGGATTCGAATCCCCACTCCCGCATCCCGAACCCCGAGCGCCGAGCCCCGACCATGACGCTTCGTGAACTGCTGATCGAGCGCATCCGCGCGACCGGTCCGCTGACATTTGCAGAATTCACGCAGGTCTCCCTTTACCATCCCCAGCTCGGGTACTACGCGCGCTCCGCCCAGCGCTCCGGCATCCATGGGGATTTTTTCACCAGCGTCGACGTGGGTCCGGTGTTCGGAGAGCTGCTCGCCGCGCAGTTGCTCGAGATGAGCCGTCTGCTCCGGCAGGCCGGCGCCGAGTATGTGGATCTCGTGGAGGCCGGGGCAGGCAACGGGCGCTTGAGCGCTGACATCCTGGGCTTTCTTCGGAGGACCAGCCCGGGAGAGTGCGAACGCATTCGCCTGCACCTCGTCGAAGCAAGCGACAGCGCGCGACGGGCACAGGCGCAGGTCCTAGGGAGCCATTCGAAGCAGGTCGTCTGCTCGAGCGAGCGCCTGCCGGAGCACATCCACGGCGTCGTGTTCGCCAACGAGCTCCTCGACGCGATGCCCGCTCACCTGGTCCTGATGCGCGAGGACGGCCTTCGAGAGCTCGTCGTCGACCTGGCGGGCAGCCGTCTGGTGCCGCGCGAAGCAACACCGAGCCGGCCCGAGATCGCCGAGACCCTCGCTCGGACGGGGGCGCGGCTGGGGATCGGCTGGCGCGCCGAGGTGAGCATCGCAGCGATCGAGTGGATGCGGGACGCGGCGGCCAGTCTCGATCGGGGGTTCCTGCTCATCATCGACTACGGGCATGAAGCGCCGGATCGGTACTCCGCCGGTCATGCCTCAGGCACGCTGAGATCGTACCGCCGCCACATGGTCGATCCCCCGCCGGCACGGCCCAACGCGTCAGGACCGGCCGATGATCTCGAGGCTGTCCTGAACGAACCCGGCGAGCGCGACCTCACGGCACACGTGGACTTCACAGCGGTCGGTCTGGCCGCCGAGGGAGCAGGCCTCCAGCTGTTGGGGTTTACCGATCAAACCTATTTTCTGCTCGGCCTGGGGCTCGCTCAGTACCTCGGCGAATCGAGCAGCGCCAGTGTGAGCGACCTCAGACGCCGGCTCGCGCTCAAGACGCTGATGTTGCCTGGCGGACTCGGCAGCACGCACAAGGTCATGGTGTACGGCAAGGGCGTCGGACGGCCCGAGCTTCGCGGCTTTTCCTATCGCATGCGAATCACGTAACGAAGCTTCGCCTCAAACCGCCGAGTGAGGGGCCCTGGGGCGGAACGACGAAGCTTCGTTGCCAGGGGGGCGAGAGTTCGAAGAAATCAGCCCTTTTTCCAGTCTCCGCGTCCTTGCTCTCTGCGGTGAGCGCCTTTGACGCCGGATTCAAATCAATAGGTCGATCGGCAACATGCTAAGGCTCGGTGAAGTATTGCCCCTCTACGGATGGGTGGGCGCAGTGGTCATGGCGGTTTCCGAAGTCGCCATGCTGGCGAAGATCGAGCCATTCTGGTCCTGGCACACACCGATTGCCTGGTCCGGTTACATCATGCTGGTGGATGCGCTGGTCTGGAAACGGCGTGGCCGGTCGTGGCTGACCACATCACGACGGGAGTTCGTTTTCCTCGCGCTCGTCTCGATTCCCCTCTGGCTCGTGTTCGAGTTCTTCAACTTGTTCATCCGCAACTGGCAGTACGTCAATCTGCCGGAGAACCCGGTGTGGCGAACCCTCGGCTATGCCTGGTCGTTCGCCACCATCTGGCCGGCCATCTTCGAGACGGGCGAACTGGTAGCCAGTCTGCGAGCCCGGCCGGGGGACAGACGATCCCTGACTACACACGGGAGCAGAATGTCGGCCGCCATGTGGCTGTCGGTCGGCGTCGGGACCGCGATGCTGGTTTGGCCGGTGGTGGCGGGGTCCCCGTACCTCGCGGCGCCCGTCTGGCTCGGCTTCATCTTCCTGCTCGATCCATGGAACACCGCGTTTGGCGGCGAGGCGCTTCTTCTTGACTATCGCAACCGCCGATGGGATCGCACCTGGAACCTCATGATTTCGGGTCTGGCATGCGGCGTCGTTTGGGAATTCTGGAACTACTGGGCGCGAACGAAGTGGATCTACGCGGTTCCAATCCTCACCGAGTGGAAGATCTTCGAGATGCCCCTCGCCGGCTACTTCGGCTTCCCGGCTTTCGCCCTCGAATGCTTCACGATGTACGTGGCGGCGCGCCGGCTGCTGTGGCGTGGCCCTTCCCGTCCGATCTCGTTATAATCGCCCCTTTCCACCGGCGAAAGGAGGGATCCTGGCTACGACCCTCGAACGTGAAATCAAGCTGCCGTTCGCGAGCGCGGATGATGCGCGCGAGGTGATTCTGGCGGCCGGGGCGACCCCCCTGCGCGGGAGACGCCTGCAGGAAGACTGCCTGCTCGACACGCCCAACGGCAGGCTGCGCCGCCGCGGGTGCGTGCTACGGGTCCGCATGGAAGCGGGCAAGAGCCGCCTGACCTTCAAAGCGGCGCTGCCCGACGCCAACATGAAGCTGCGCGAGGAGCTCGAGACCGTCGTGGGCGACGGCGAGGTGCTTCTCCGAGTGCTCGCGCAGCTTGGCTTCCAGGTCTGGTTCCGGTATCAGAAATATCGCGAAGAATTCTCCCGCGAAGACGTCATCATCGCCATTGACGAAACGCCGGTCGGCACGTTCGTGGAGATCGAGGGAGGCGAGCGCGGGATCACCGCGATGGCCCAGGCCCTGGGACGAACCCCGGGTGACTATCTGCTCGACTCGTACCGCGTCCTGTTCGAGCGATATTGCGAGGAACAGGGTCTGACGCCGGCCGACATGCTCTTCGAGCAGCCGTGATCGGAGCGGCACGGGGTCTCGTCCTGACGGCGGGGGTTGGCAGTCGTCTTCGTCCGTTGACCTATGCGCGCGCAAAGGCGGCGCTGCCGGTAGCGGGCGAACCGCTCGTCCGGCGCATCCTGCGGTGGCTCGCCGAGCATGACATTTGCGATCTCGTCCTGAATCTGCACCACAAGCCGGACACCATCACATGCCTCGTCGGCGACGGATCGGATCTTGACATCCGGGTGCGGTATTCCTGGGAGCCTCGCGTTCTCGGATCCGCCGGAGGGCCCAGACGTGCGCTCGACCTCCTCGATGCGCCTCACTTCTTCATCGTCAACGGCGACACCCTGACCGATCTCGACCCCCGTCGGGTCCTGGACGAGCACGTCGCATCTGGCGCGCAGGTCACGATGGCGCTCATTCCGAATGCGGAGCCGGGAAAGTACGGCGGCGTGGTGGTTGACGGGGACGGATGGATTGAAAGATTCACCGCGCCCGGCCCCGGTGCCCGGACGTACCATTTCATCGGCGTGCAGGTCGCCAACCGGGAGGTATTCGAGCCGCTCGTGGACGGTGAGCGCATGGAAAGCGTCACGGGCGTGTACCGAAAGCTCATCGCGTCCAACAAACGCGCGGTGCGGGCGCAGGTATCGTCCGCCTCGTTCATGGACATTGGCACCGCGGCCGATTACTGGAACACATCGCTGCATCTGGCTCGAGCCGAAGGGACCGGCGATCGCAGCCTGCGCGGTCGCGGGGTCGAGGTCGACGCCACGGCACGTCTCACGCGAACGATTGTCTGGGATGATGTGAGCGTAGGGGCGGATTGCGAGCTGGTCGATTGTATCGTTGCGGATGGAGTGTCGGTACCGGCCGGCACCCGACTCGCATCCACCGCAATCGTCCGGGCGAACGATGGCGCGCCGCAGACCGGCGAGGAACGGCTCGGCGATTTGCTCGTGAAGCGCTTCCACACCGCCCAGTAGCGAAGCTTCGCCTAAGACAGCTCCTAAGGC
>JACPPN010000132.1 GCA_016190995.1 Acidobacteriota bacterium
ATGGAAATCCACCTGGATCGCAAGCTGGTGGACAAGCGCGTGTTCCCGGCGATCGATATCCAGAAGAGCGGTACGCGCAAGGAAGAGCTGTTGATCTCGCGTGAAGACCTGAACCGCGTGTGGGTCCTCCGCAAGGTGCTCAATCCACTGTCGCCCGTCGAGGCGATGGAGCTGCTGCTCGACAAGATGTCGAAGACGAAATCGAACGCAGACTTCCTCGCGTCGATGCAGAAGATGGGGTAAAGAGCTTCGCCCACAGGACGGGTGGTATCGGCGGCTGTGAAGCTTCGTTCCTAGAGCGCTCCTGCCAGTCCCATGGCCATCATCAAGGTCAGGCGCAACGGCCCCTATCTCGTCGACGCCCCGGACGTGACGCTGATCGACTGGAACGGTCACGAGTACCGGATCGAGAAGCGGCCGTTCGTCCTGTGCCGGTGCGGCGGATCGACGACGAAGCCGTTCTGCGACGGCACGCATTCGAAGATCGGCTTCAGCGCGGCCGAAGCGGCCGTCCCGGGGAGCGACGACAAGCCGGCCCAGCCTTGAACGCCTTCAATTGTCGCCGCGTCTCTGCGGGCTGCAGGGCTCGGCAGGCGCGGTCGCAACGGCTCAGCCAATCACTCTTTTCGCGGGCACACCATGGTCGATCTGGTTCAGGATTTCTTTCGCACGGTCTACAACGTCCCGGAACTGATCCGGCTCGGCGGGCTCGTTGGCCTCATCGCGGTCGTGTTTGCAGAAACGGGCCTGATGATCGGGTTCTTTCTGCCCGGCGACTCTCTGCTCATCACCGCCGGCATTTTCGCCGCCCGCGGCGACTTCAACATCGCCACCTTGAATCTCACCCTGATGGCTGCCGCGATCGCCGGCGACGCGACCGGGTACTGGATCGGGTATCGGACGGGGCAGGCGCTCTACAACCGGCCGCAGACCCTTCTTTTCCGCCGCGATCAGCTCATCAAGACCCACAACTTCTACGAACGCCACGGCGGCAAGACGATCGTCATCGCGCGATTCATTCCGATCGTCCGGACCTTTGCGCCAGTGGTGGCGGGCATCGGGACGATGACCTACCGGAAGTTTGCGGCCTACAACATCTTCGGCGGGATCGGTTGGGTGGCGAGCCTGACCCTGACAGGCTATTTCGTCGGGCGGGCGGTGCCGGACATCGATCGCAACATCCACGTGTTGATCGCCGTTGTCATCTTCCTCTCAGTGTTGCCCATGATCGTGTCGTGGCTCAGGGCCCGTGTGGCGGCAGGGCGTGTCGTGGCGCCGAACCCGAAGGCCGTGACGTCGGATTCCCCGCACGTGTAGAACAAACGCCGAGAACGCGCCTTCCGAACGAGAAAGCGGTTGTCCGAGTCACGAAGCTCCGCCTCAAACCGATGAGCAAGAACGATGCGGTGGGGGCGAAGCCTCGCTCCTGTGATACGCTGCACCACGATACGACGGCGTCGCGCCGTCGTTCCGAGTGTCCGGCACGGCGTCCGGGAAGGAAGGTGCAGATGATTTCTCCCGCCTCCTCGCCCATTCCGGCTCGACAAACTGGACGGCCTTAAAGGACGCGTTGGCGATGCCGGGCCCGTCATCGACTTGCATCCCGTCGAGCCCGCGCACGCCGCTGCGAGTCGTCGAATCGGCGTCGGCCGCGTGGCGACTGGCGGGCGCGCGCGAGTTCGTCTCGTCGTTTCCGACTGGAAACGAGCTGCTGCTGGTGGGCGCCTCCCGAGGCGCCATCGACGATTTCGCGCGATCGATCGCCCGGGCCCGCGGCGCGACGTTCGGGCTCCATCGATTCAGCTTCACACAGCTCGCCGCCCGACTTGCCGCGACCCGACTCGCCGCGCAAGGCATCGCGCCGAGCACGCTCCTGGGAACCGAAGCGGTGGCCGCGCGGGCGATCTTCGACGCCGACCGCTCCGGCGAGCTGGCGTACTTCGAGTCGATCGGCCGGATGCCCGGTTTTCCCAAAGCGTTGGGCAGGACGCTCGCAGAGCTCCGGCTGGCGGGTGTCGCGCCGCGGGCGCTTCAATTCGCGGGCGCATCGGGCGCGGATCTCGCCATCCTGCTGGAGCGATTCGAGTCGCAATTCGTGAGCGCGTCGGCCGGGGACCGCCGGGCGCTGTTCGATGCGGCATCCAGCGTCACGGCCGCGGGAGGCACCGCCTGGAGCGGACTGCCGCTGCTCCTTCTGGACGTCCCAATTGAATCGGCCGCGGAGGAGCGTTTCATTGCCGCCCTGGTGGCGCAATCGCCGCACGCGCTTGCGACGCTGGCGTTCGGCGACGAACTCGCGCGCGCCCGCTTCGAGATGCTCGGCGGCGTCATCGAGCGGGATCTCGAGTCGTCCGAGACGGACGACCTTGCCCGCTTGCGCCGATACCTGTTTGCTGACGACACGCCGCCGTTCCGCCGTCAGGGCAAAGAGCTCGAGTTTTTTTCCGCCCCGGGCGAGGGACGTGAAACCGTGGAAATTGCGCGGCGGATCATCCGTGAGGCCCGGCGGGGTGCGCGCCTCGACGAGATCGCCATTTTCGTTCGTGCGCCGCAGGGCTATCACGGCCTCCTCGAGCATGCGCTCGAGCGAGCCGGCATCGGCGCCTACTTCGACCGCGGCACGCGCAGGCCCGATCCCTCCGGCCGGGCTTTTCTCGCGCTGCTCCGGTGTGCCGCCGAGCGTGCGTCGGCCAACCGCTTTGCGGAATACCTGTCGCTCGGCCAGGTGCCGTCGCTCAGTACCTTCAACCGGTCGGGCGCAGAGCAGGCGCCGCGCACGTGGGTCGCGCCCGCGGACGAGGTCTTCGGCACGCTCGCAGACGAGCCGCGTTCACCGGATGAAGAGGGGGACGTCCGCGACGCTTCACCGCGCCCGGACAGTGACGAAGACGCGGTCGTCGCGGGAACCCTGCGCGCGCCATGGAAGTGGGAGCGACTGCTGGTGGAGTCCGCCGTGATTGGCGGGCACGAGCGGTGGCGGCGCCGGCTCGACGGGCTTGCGGCCGAGTATCGACTCCGGCTGCAGGAGCTCGCGGCCGAAGAACCGGAATCGCCCCGAATCGCCTCGCTCGCCCGCGACAGCCGCAATCTCAGGCACCTGCGCGAGTTCGCGCTGCCGATCATCGATGAGCTCTCGCGGTGGCCCGAGCGCGCAACGTGGCGCGACTGGCTCGATCGATTCGAGACGCTCGCGCCGCGCGTGCTGCGCCGGCCCGGACACGTGCTGCGCGTGTTCGCCGATTTGCGGCCGATGGGAGACATCGGTCCGGTGGCGCTGGACGAGGCCTGCGAGGTGCTCGCCGATCGTCTGCTCACGCTCGAGCGCGACCCGCCGGCACGTCGCTACGGCCGGGTATTCATCGGAAGCCCACACCAGGCGCGCGGCCGGACGTTCAAGGTGGTGTTCGTTCCGGGTCTGGCCGAGCGGATGTTTCCGCAAAAACCGCGCGAAGACGCCATTCTGCTGGACGCGGCGCGCAACATGCTGGGTGCGCGGCTCCCAACCAAAGACGACCGGCGAATCACGGAACGGCTGCTGCTGCGCCTCGCGATCGGGAGCGCAACCGAACGGCTCTACCTCTCGTACCCGCGGATCGAGCTCACGGAATCGCGTCCGCGCGTCCCGTCTTTCTATGCGCTCGACGTGGTTCGCGCCGTCACGGGTCGGGTGCCCGACCATGAAGCGCTGATCAGCGAGACGGCGGCGGAAGGCGATGCGGCTCTTGCCTGGCCCGCGCCAACGCGGCCGGAACTTGCGATCGACGATTTCGAGCACGACTTGTCGGTGCTCGGACACCTCCTGCGGTCGCGGGATCCAGACGCGGTGCGCGGGCATGCGCAGTACCTGCTCCAGCTCAACGAGTGTCTGCGTCGATCGGTCATCAGTCGCTGGGCGCGCGGCGCGGTCGGCTGGTCGGAACACGACGGGTTGATCAAACACACGCCGCACACGCGCGAGATTCTGGAGGGCGAGCGGCTTGGGGCGCGCCCGTATTCCCTGTCGGCGCTGCAGCGCTTCTCGATCTGCCCGTATCAGTTCTTTCTCTCCGCCATTCATCGTCTGGAGCCAGCCGAGGAGCCCGCGCCGCTGCAGCGGATGGATCCCTTGACGCGGGGCGGCATCTTCCATCGCATCCAGGCGCGGTTCTTTCGCGCAAGCACCGCAGCCGGGTTCGTACCGGTCGATCACGCGAACCTGGATCACGTGCTCGCCCTTCTCGACCAGACGGTCGAGCGTGTCGCCGCGGAGTACCACGAAGACCTGGCGCCGGCAATCGAACGTGTCTGGAACGATGAGGTCACGGGTCTCCGAAACGATTTGCGGAGCTGGGTCCGGCTGCTGCCGGCGGACCCCGGCTGGGTCCCCTGGCTGTTCGAGTTCGCGTTCGGGCTGGACGCCGACGGCGAGCACGATCCGCGGAGCCGCGAAGCGCCGGTCGTGATCGACGGACGGTATCACCTGCGTGGATCGGTCGACCTCGTAGAGCGCCGCGCTGACGGTGCAGCGTTGCGGATCACGGACCACAAGACGGGCAAGGTCTGGTCGACGCACAAGACGATCGTCGGCGGCGGCGGGGTGCTGCAGCCCGTGCTCTACGCGGCAGCGGTGGAGCAGGCGCTGGCGTCGCCCGTCACCTCCGGACGTTTGTTCTATTGCACTGCCGCGGGTGGGTTCGTGTCGCACGAGATCCCGCTGAACGAGACGACCCGGCGCCTCGGAATCGAGGCGCTGGAGATCGTGGACCGATCGATCGAACGCGGGTTTCTCGCGGCGGCACCCAGAGAGCGGGCCTGCCGCCGGTGCGATTTCCGGCCCGTCTGCGGGCCGGACGAAGAGGCGCGCGTCAGGCGCAAGGCCGCTGATCGCCTCGCTGATCTCGAGGCGCTCCGGAGCCGGCCATGACCCAGCCCGCGACACTCGAGGATCGTGAAGCGCGCGACCTGATTGCCACGGCGCTCGACGAGACGCTCGTCGTGGAAGCCGCCGCCGGGACGGGGAAGACAACCGCGCTCGTCGAGCGCATCCTAACGGTGCTCGCGGATGACCGTGCGAAAGTGCATGAGATCGTCGCCGTCACCTTTACGGAGAAAGCGGCGGGAGAGCTGAAGCTGCTGCTGCGAACGGGGCTCGAGGCCGCGCGTGTCGCCTCCAGCGAGAGCGTCGAGCGGGCGCGTTTCGACGAGGCTCTGAGACATCTCGAAGAAGCGCACGTCAGCACCATTCACGGCTTTTGCGCGGAGTTGCTGCGCGAGCGACCGGTCGAAGCCGAGGTCGATCCGATCTTCATCGTCCTGACGGAGGCCCAGGCCGAGCGTCTTTACAACGACGCGTTCACCGGTTGGATCCCGCAGCGACTGGAGAATCCGCCGGAAGGCATCCGGCGCTCGCTGCGCCGCTCGACACGAGCCTTGGGTTCTGAAACGAATGACGAGCACGGACCGATCGATCGCCTTCGCCGCGCCGGCCTGGCTTTGACGGCGTGGCGCGATTTCCCGGCGCCCTGGCGACGCGGCGCGTTCGAACGGGATTCCGAAATCGAGAGCCTGTTCGAGCAGCTGCACGCGTGCGCGGAGCTGACGAGGAATCCGACGTACTCGGGCGATAACCTGTATCTCGACACCGCCGCCGCTCGTCGGCTGAGCGACGAGGTTGGACGCGAGCGTTCCCTGGGCATCGTCGACTACGACGGTTGGGAGGCGCGGCTCGTCGATCTCGCGCGCGACGGCTTCCGGCCGCGGCGCAAGGGGAGCGGTCCCGATTACAAGCGGGGCGTCCGGCGCGCGGCGGTCGTGGCCGCGCGCGACGCGCTCATCGACTCGCTCGAGACGTTCGAGCGGGCGGTCGACGCCGATCTCGCTGCGCTGCTTCACGACGAGCTTCTGGGAAGCATCGAGCGGTATCGCGAGCTCAAGGCTCGGGCGGGCGCGCTGGACTACCTTGATCTGCTGCTCAAGGCGCGGGATCTGCTCAAGAACAACCGCGACGTCCGGCGCAAGCTGCAGGGTGATTTCACGCGCATCTTCGTCGACGAATTTCAGGACACCGATCCGCTTCAGGCGGAGATTCTCCTGCTGTTGGCTGCCGACGATGAGGCGACGTCCGACTGGGAGGCCGTCATCCCGCGCCCCGGCAAGCTGTTCATCGTCGGCGATCCCAAGCAGTCGATTTACCGTTTCCGCCGGGCGGACGTCGGCATCTATCAGCGGGTCTGTGACCGGCTGGAGGAACACGGCGCCCGGCGCCTGAGGCTTCGGACCAGCTTCCGCAGCACGCCCGCCATTCAGCGCGCGATCAACGCCGCCTTCGAGCGTCGGATGGACGGCGACGCGGTGACCCTGCAGCCGGCGTACGTGCCGCTTGCCCAGTGGCGCGAAGACGTTTCAATGCAGCCCACCCTGGTCGCGCTTCCAGTCCCGGAGCCGTACGAGCAACAGCGGATCAGCGCAAAGACGATCCAGGCTTCGCTGGCCGATGCGGTGGGGGCGTTCATCGACTGGTTGATTCGCGAGAGCGGCTGGACCGTGACGGAGCGGCCGTCGGGCGATGCACGTGTTCCCATCCAGCCGAGGCACATCTGCGTGTTGTTCCGCCGCTTCATCAGCTGGGCCACCGACATCACGCGGCCGTACGTCGACGCCATCGAAGCGCGGGGCATTCCGCACGTGCTGGTGGGTGGCAAGGCGTTCCACGATCGCGAAGAAGTCGAAATGATGAGGGCCGCCCTCGCCGCCATCGAATGGCCCGACGATGAGCTCTCGATCTTCGCGACGTTGCGCGGTGGGTTGTTCGCGATCGGGGATCAGGAGCTTCTCGAGTACCGCCATCGCCACGCCCGGCTGCACCCCTTCCGAATCCCGGCCGATCTGCCCGACCGGCTCGTCCCGATCGCGAAGGCGCTCGCCACGTTGCGCGAGCTGCACCGGAGCCGGAACCATCGACCGGTCGCCGAAACGATCGGCCAGGTGCTCGGGGTCACGCGCGCGCACGTCGGACTGGTGCTCAGGCGCGGCGGCGAGCAGGCGCTGGCGAACGTCCTGCACGTCGCGGAGCTGGCGCGGCAGTACGAGCTGGGGGGCGGCATCTCGTTCCGCGGATTCGTCGATGAGCTCCGCAGCGCGGCCTCCAGCGCGCACGCTCCCGAGGCGCCGATACTCGAAGAGGGAAGCGACGGCGTTCGCCTCATGACCGTCCACAAGGCCAAGGGGCTCGAATTCCCGGTCGTGATCCTCGCGGATCTCACGTGCAGCCGCTGTCGCCGGGAAGCGGACCGGCATCTGGATCCGCAGCGACGGCTCTCGGCGATCCGGATTGATTCCTGGTCGCCGCTCGATTTGCTCGACCACGAGGCCGAAGAACACGCGCGCGACGAAGCCGAGGCGCTGCGCCTGGCGTACGTCGCCGCAACGCGCGCGCGCGATCTGCTGGTCGTGCCGGGGATTGGCGACAAGCAGTGGGAGGGTGGTTGGCTCGATCCGCTGTCGGACGTGATCTATCCGGCCGTTGGCCAGCGACGTCAGGGTGGCCGAGCGGCCGGCTGTCCGGCGTTCAGGTCGAAGGACAGCGTCCTGACGCGACCGAGCGGCGACCCTGCGACTACGTGGACTGTGAGCCCTGGCCGCCACGACTTCGGCGCGTCACGCGAATCGGGCTATTCCGTCGTGTGGTGGGACCCTCGCGCGTTGCAGCTTGGCGTCAAACGGCCGTTCGGCCTGCGGCGCGACGACCTGATTGTCAAGAACGTCGATTCCGCGGTCGTCCGCGCCAAGACCGGCGCGTATGAGGCATGGCGCCACGAGCGCGGTCGCGTCGTGGCGGCGGCCAGTCAGCCGACGCTTGTCGTCAAGACGGCCACCGAGTGGGTCGCGTCGGCCGAGCCTGCAGCGGATAGGGGGCTGCCGTTGTTTGCCGCCGAGCCGTCCTCAGCCGTACGAGTGATCACGCTCGCCCATGACTCCACGCGCCCGGCAGGACCGCGCTACGGGACACTCGTGCACGCCGTGTTGGCGACGGCACCGCTCGACGCGGATGCTGAGATGTTGCGGAGCGTCGCGGTTCTGCAGGGGCGGATCATGGGCGCCACCGACGAGGAGGTCGCGTCAGCGGCCTGGATCGCGGGCGCCGTCCTCGATCATCCGCTGCTCGGCGAGGCGCGCGCCGCGTTCGCGCGCGGCGACTGTCGCCGGGAGATCCCGGTCAGCGGTCTCATCAGTGAGGCGCTCGTCGAGGGAACGGTCGATCTGGCGTTTCGCCGGGTGGGCGGCTGGACGATCGTCGATTTCAAGACCGATCGCGAGCTGGAGCCTGGGATCGACGTATATCGAAAACAGGTCGAGCTCTATGCCTCGCTGGTGCGGCGGGCAACGGGGGAACCCGCCGAGGCCGTGCTGATGCGGATCTGAGTCAGGGTGGCGGGATGCCGGGCTCGACCGAGACCCAGTCGATCGCAGCGCACAGCGTGCGCGGATCGTCGCCCAGGCCCGCTCGGTTCGGAACGAACGATTCGCCTTCGAACGTCAGAACGCCGCCCTCGCGTGCCAGCGTCGTGACGATCGTGTCCGACAGCGGAAAACGGTAGACGGTGAAACCCGGCGTCACGCCCGGAATCGAGGCGACGGGCGACTCATTGACGCTCAGGCGAAGTGTCGGGGCGGCAATCCCAGGCGGTCGATACGCGGCCATCCTGATGGCGAGCATGGGATGATCCGCGGGGCTCGTGGAGAGGCGCGGGAGCGCCATTTGCGCGCCGCTCTGCATCCATCGAGCGGTCGCCGACGGCATCTCCTCGCGCGCGTAAAACCCCTTCAGAAGAAATCCGAAATCCAGCGGACCGACGTCGAGCTTCGCGGGAGTCGGCAGGATGGCGGCTGAGGCACCCGCGGGCAGAATCCGATACACCTCCAGCAGATCTTCGATTGGCGCGACCGTCCGCGGAAGGATCTCACGCGTGGACCGGAGCATCATGTAGCGCAGGGGAAACGTCCCGCGCGGCGCGACCGTGAAGCCCGCCAGATCGGACCGCCACAGACTGTCGCCTCCCTGATCGCCGATCCCCTTCGTCACGACGAACACCTGTCTGCCGCGCGCGAACGCGATGCGCACCAGCCCGCGAAGCGCGTCGGGCATCGTGTCCACATCGCGGAAGACGATCAACGTGTCTCTGCCGAACCGATAGTTGATGGCCGGGCCCAGATGACTTGGGACGGATCGATCCATCAGCAACAGCGAGGTCGTCGGAAAGGTGTTCGCGAACTGCCGGAGCGTCGTCGCCACATCGCGCATCGGCGGGTCTGTGAGGAGCGGCGCGCTGCCGGCCGCATACGTGAGGCCAAGGTACAGCGGCACGAGCAGGATGAGCGCGCCGA
>JACPPN010000128.1 GCA_016190995.1 Acidobacteriota bacterium
CCCGAAGCGCTCGATCTGATCTCGCGCGCGGTGCGCGCCGGCCACGCGTTCACGACCGGCATGAAGATGGTGGCCGACGAGCTGACCGACCCGGTCGGCCCCGAGTTCAAGAAGGCCTTCGAAGAGCAGAACTTCGGGCTGCCGCTCAAGGACGCGCTCTGCAATCTCTCCGAGCGCGTGCCGCTGCTCGACGTACGGTTCTTCGTCACCGCCGTCCTCATCCAGAGGGAGACAGGCGGCAATCTGTCGGAGATTCTCGACAACCTCGGGCACGTGGTGCGCGAGCGCTTCAAGATCCTGCGCCAGGTGCGCGTCTATACGGCGCACGGCCGCTTCACCGGTTACGTGCTGCTCGGCCTGCCGGCGGCGCTCTCCCTGGTGCTCCTCACGATCAACCCGGATCACATGAACCTGCTCTTCAAGGAGAAGATCGGTCACATGCTGCTCACCGGCGCGATCGTGCTCCAGGTCATCGGCTATTTCTGGATTCGCAAGGTCGTGAAGATCGAGGTGTGACGTGACCCTGCTGCTGCCGATCCTCGCGTTCGTCTTTGCCTCCGCCCTGATTGCCGGGGCGGCCCTGCGCTTCATGCCCGACCGTGCCGTCGCGATCGATCGGCGCCTCCAGGAGATCACGAACCGGCGCGAGCGCCCGGTGGAGCCGCAGGCCCCGCTCGAGCCGGTGGTCGCGGTGCTCAAGCGGGTCGGCGAGAAGGTGCCGCGCTCGCCGAAAGAGCTCGGCAAGCTGCGCCTCCGCCTCGTGCAGGCGGGCTTCAGGCGCGACGAGGGGCTCGCGATGTTCTTCGGCATTCGGGTGGTCGTGGCCCTGATTCCCTTCGCGCTCCTCGCGACGCCGCTCCTGGGACGGCCGAACCTCACCTACGCCTTTGCCGCGTTGGGCCTCGGATACGTGCTGCCCGGCATGTCCCTCGCGCGCATGGCCAAGCGGCGGCAGCACCGCATCCGCCTGTCGCTCGCCGACGCGCTCGACCTGCTCGTCGTCAGCGTCGAGGCGGGTCTGGGGCTCGATCAGGCGATGTCGCGCGTGGCCGACGAGCTGGCCGTGCCGTACCCGGATCTGGCGGACGAGCTGCGTCTGGTCAATCTCGAGCTGCGCGCGGGCAAGGCCAGAACCGAGGCGCTCAGAAACCTCGCCGATAGAACCGGTGTCGACGATCTGTCCGGGCTCGTGGCCATGCTGATCCAGACCGACAAGTTTGGAACGAGCATCGCGACCTCCCTTCGCGTGTTTTCAGACACGCTCCGCACGAAGCGCCGCCAGCGCGCGGAAGAGGCGGCCGCGAAGACCGGCGTGAAGATGGTGTTCCCGCTGGTGTTCTGCATCTTCCCGGCCATCTGGGCCGTGACGATCGGACCGGCGGCGATCAAGTTCGTTCAGGTGCTGGTGCCGCTGGCGAACAACTAGCCGGACCCAAGGTGCTGATGGAGACCACGACGAAGAACCCGCCGGCGCCGCCTGCGCCCGCCAGTCTCGCGGAGACGGGCCTGGCGGACGACCTGCTCACACAGCTGCTCGTCAAAACGCTCTACACGGGCGACGCGACGGGCACGCAGCTGGCGGAGCGCCTGGCGGTGCCGTACTCGGTTCTCGAGGCGATGGTGCAGCACGTGCGCGTCCAGAAGCTGGTGGAAGTGCGCGGCGCGAGTGGTGCCGGGACCGCGGGGTACCGATACGCGATCACGGATCTTGGTCGCGACCGCGCGCAGAGCTATCTGGACGTCTGCCAGTACGTCGGCCCTGCGCCGGTGCCGCTCACTCAGTACGTCCATTACATGCGCGGCCTCGCCGCGACGCGCGGCTACGTCGACCGCGGCCGTCTCAACAGCGGCTTCTCCCACCTCGTCGTCAACCCCGCGACGCTCGATCAGCTCGGGCCGGCGGTGAATTCCGGCAAGTCGCTGTTCCTCTACGGCGCGCCCGGCAACGGCAAGACGGTCGTGGCGGAAGGCATCGGTCGCGCCCTGGGGGGCGAGATCTTCGTGCCGCACGCCTTGGAAGTCGGGGGCCAGATCATCACCATGTTCGATCCGGTCAATCATCGGCCGATGGAGTCCGACAGTGACGGCATGCAGGCGCTCCTTGCCGGAACGTCGCATGATCGCCGCTGGATCCGGATTCGCCGGCCGGTCGTCGTGGTCGGCGGCGAGCTCGTGCTCGAGATGCTCGATTTGAGCTTCAATCCGATCTCGAAGTTCTACGAGGCTCCGCTCCAGCTCAAGTCGAACGGCGGGGTCTTCATCGTCGACGACTTCGGACGTCAGCGGATTCCCCCGCGCGATCTGCTGAACCGCTGGATCGTGCCACTCGAAAGCCGCGTCGACTACCTCACGCTGCACACGGGGCGGAAGTTCCAGGTGCCGTTCGACGTGCTGATCATCTTTGCAACGAACCTGAAGCCGGAGTCGCTCGCCGACGAGGCCTTCCTCCGCCGTATTCCGTACAAGATCCTGGCGCGCAACCCGAGCCTCGACGAGTTCGCGCGCATCTTCGAGCTCAACTGCCGGCGTCTGGCGCTGCAATTCGATCCGGTCGTCGTCGAGTATCTGCACCGGCGGTACTACCAGCCCCGAAACATCCCGATGCGCGCCTGTCACCCGCGCGATTTGCTGGAGCAGGTCGTCGACATGTGCCGCTATCAGAATCGCGAGCCCGTGATCACCCGCGAGCTCCTCGACGCGGCGTGCAGCAGCTACTTCGTGGAAGACGAGCAGGACATCAGGCGGGCCACCGACCTGATGCATTCCGGGAGCCACGCATGATGCTCGGTGGCGCCGCTGCGACCGCCCGCGTCCCGGACCTGACCGCCGTGGAGGGTGCTGCCCCTTTCTGCGGCTCGGCCGTGGCGCGTGCCGCGGGCGCTCGCGCGATGTCCGCCGAGCGGACGGAGCGGCTGGCCGATCTATTCGCCCGGGTCATGATCGGCAGCCTGTTTCTCGCCCTGGCAATCAGCATCCTCCGTAACTTCCTCGAAACGCATCGGCCGACCGGCCTGCTCCTGCTGCTGAGCGAGCTGCTCGTCGTCATTCTGACGATCGTGCGGCGAAGGGCGGCGATCGTCGATCGCACGTGGTCCGCCCGTGTGATTGCGACCGTCTCGCTTCTCGGACCGCCGCTCCTGCGGCCGGCGATCGGCGCCGACCTCGTTCCGGAGATCGTGACCGCGCCTTTTTCCGCATGCGGCCTGATGATCGTGATCGCGGGCAAGCTGGCGCTCGGGCGCAGCTTCGGCCTGATGCCCGCCAATCGCGGCATCGTCTGCGCCGGCCCGTATCGGTGGGTGCGGCATCCCATCTATCTCGGATACCTCATCACACATTTCGCCTTCGTGGTCGCCCACGCAACCTGGTGGAACATCACAGCGTTCCTCATCGCGGACGCGGCCCTGATGGCGCGGGCCGTCTACGAGGAGTGCACGCTCAGGACGGATCCCGCCTACGTGTCCTACGAGCAGCGGGTGAGGTGGCGGGTCGTGCCGGGGGCGTTCTGAGCAACCCGGCTTCACAGTAGACGGCCCGGTTCATCCGTTCCGGAACTAGCGTCTACAGCGCTCGCCGCCGAGCCCGCGAGGGTGTGGAGACCGCGAAACCAAGCAATTCCTCCGCGCGCTCAGCGGCCTCCGCGGTTAGGGCTTTCGATCGATGAGATCAGGTGATTCAATGAGTCTCGCAATGGTGGCGCCCAGATGTGAGCCCGCATCGTCCCAGAATTCGCGCACGAGCTCGTGACGATCGAGCGTGGCCTGGACGATCCCGCGCTGAATGCCCTTGCCGCGACCGTGGATCACTCGGATCTCACCGAGGCCGGCCTCGTGCGCCGCGCGCACGTACTCTTCGACCACGGAACTGACGTCACGTGGATCGAATGCGTGAAGATCGAGCGTGCCGTCGATGGGCAGGCGCATCAAGACATGGCAGATTGCAGTTTTCGGAAGCCAACAGCGCCCGCGGGCTTCCCGCCCTCGGCGTCGAGCTTCCGGACGCGGAAGGTCAGCCTTTCTGATAGCTGGCTCTGACTTCCGTCTTGATCCCCCCCCGCACCGAGAAGTCCCCGACGACCGTCATGCGGCGCGGGCTGCAGGCGGTGACGAGATCGTCGAGAATCTCGTTCGTCACGTGCTCGTAGAAGATGCCCCGGTTGCGGAACTGGAGGATGTAATACTTCAGTGATTTGAGCTCGATGCAGCGTTGATCGGGCACGTACGTGATCCGGATTTCACCGAAGTCCGGCAGACCGGTCCTGGGACACACCGAGGTGAACTCGGGGCAGCGAATCTCGATCTCGTAGTCGCGTTCCGGCCGGGGGTTGGGGAAGGTCTCGAGCGCCAAGTCGGACATGAAAAAAGTCTAGCATTTTCCCGCGAAATTCCACGACCCGCGATTGACAGGCGCACCACCGCGCGCTAGCATACGGCGTTTTTCCTCGATCACTCCGCGGCCGCCGTTTGCGCGCGCGGCTTGCACGCGGACCTTCAACGCGCGCGCTAGTCAGGGGGAGGAGAGATGGCCGAGGCCCGCAGGATGGGCAAGTCTGAGCTCTTCTCGCATTTCGCCGACCGATTCGAGATGAAACGCGCCCAGTCGCGCGAATTCTTCGACGAGCTGGCGGCGCTCGCAGAGAAGGAGCTCAAGCGCTCGGGTGAGTTCGTGCTGCCGGGAATGGTGAAGCTGGTCGTGCAGAAGCGCAAGGCCCGCATGGGACGCAATCCCGCCACCGGCGAGCAGATCAAGATCCCGGCAAAGACCGTCGTCAAGGCGCGCATCGCGAAACAGCTCAAGGACGCGGTGCTGCCCCGCAAGTAACCGGCCGAAGTCGGGCACGAGCGAGTGAGTCGCATGCCGCTCGCTCGTCCGCTCGGCTCCACTCGCTCACCCGGCCGCCGCCATCGGGCGCCTCGCCATACCCGGCAGCTCAATCCGGAATTCTGTCCCCCGGCCCACCTCGCTCGTGACCGCGATGTGACCGTTGAGCTGTTCCACGATTTTCTTGGAGATCGCCAGCCCTAGGCCCAGCCCCCGGCGCTTCGTCGTGACGTAATCCTCGAAGATCGCGCCCAGGCGCTCGGGCGCGATGCCACAGCCGGTGTCCGCGACACTAATCGTCACGCGCCCGTCCACGCGTGCGGTCCGGACGCTGACCAGTCCCCCGGGGGCGGTCGCTTGGATCGCGTTCAGGATGAGATTCCGCTGCACGCGGCCGAGCGCGAACAAGTCCCCTTCGATGACGAGCGGCTCGGGCGCCAGATGGGCCTCCAGCGTCAGGCCCGCAATCTCCGCGTAATTGCGCATCGCGTCGACGACATCGGACACGGCTTTGTTCACGTCGATTGGAAACCGCTCCAGCGGAATCGGACGGGCCACGTTCCTCAAGTCCTCCAGGGTGCGCCGGATTGTCGTCAGCTCGCGGTCAACCGTGCGCTTGAACGTTTCCCGGTAGCCGGCGTCCTCGGACATCTTCAGAATCAGCTTGCAGCTGTTGCCGATGTTCTGGATCGGGTGCGCGAGGTCGTGCACGAGCCCGGCCGCGATACGCCCGAACATCGCCTGCCGCTCCTGCTTGCGCACGTCGGCCTGAAGCTCGACAAGTCGATCCGCCATGCTGTTGAACGCGTCCCCGAGCTCGCGGAACTCGTCCTGCCGCTCGATGCGTACGCGCGTGTCGAGGTGGCCGTCCGCCAATGCCCGCGTGCCGCGCATCAGCGCGAAGATTGGCCGCAGGAACGACCGGCCCCACCAGTAGCCGACCGCCACGATGACCGCCGTCGCGAGCGCCATCACGAGGCCGAGCAGGCGCTGCAGCCGGTTCGAGACCGCGTATGCCTCGCTCGTCGGCTGTTCGACGATGACGCGCCAGCCGAGGGGGTCGATGCGTGCCACAACCGCCAGCATCTCGTTGCCGTCGCGCCCGCGATACTCCGCCTGGTCCGCGCCGCCGGGCGGGAGCGGCCGGCGCGACAAGGGATGATCCAGCAGCGTGTCGCCGCGCGCGATGAGCGCCTTCTGGTCCGGGCTGCCGTGCGCGATGAGGCATCCGTCGGATGCCAAGAGGAGGGCGAATCCCTGCTCGCCGACGCGGATGCGATCGACCATCCGCCACAGCTCGACGAGGTTCAGTTCTCCTACCACCCACGCGGCCGTGCGATTGAACTGGTTCACGCGAACGACTGCGGTCGTCGTGGGCAGCAGGTCGTCGTCGACCGTGACCGGCGCGAGGGACCACGCGCCGTCCGAGGTCGCGGATCGCTTCGGAATCGTGACGCGCGGGGGTCCGAGCCGGCTCGAGACGACCGGGTGGCCGTTGGCGTCGAAGAGCGTCACCTCGCGGAACTCGGGAAACGCGAGGACGTAGTTCTTCAGAATCCGGTCCTGCTGCCACGGCTCGAGGCCGGTCTGCTGAAGATCGGCGGCCACCGCCTGCAGGATCTTCATGCTGCCCAACATGTACAGCTTGATGTGCTCCGCAGCACGGCGGGCGACATTCAGGTTGCCGGCACTGACCGAACGATGGGTGGCTTCTTCAAGGGTCCGGAGCGAGATGAGGCCGTAGACCAGCAGCGGCGCAAGCGCCACGGCCGCGAAGAGCGCGATGAAGCGCGCCGTGATGCCGCCGACGAGCGGAGACCGCCTCACGGCCGGAGCGTCCACTCCCAAATCCCCTTGATGAGGTCCCCGTCGACGTCGGGCACCTCGAACCGGCGGCTCACCGCGCGCGTCGTTTCAGGCCAGGCCAGGAAGACGGCCGGTGGATCGTCGGTGAGGACGCGCTGCCCCTTCGAGACCGCCTGAACGAGCGCGTTGTCGTCGGGCGCCGACCGCATCGTGTCGATCGCTTCGTCCGCCGCCGAGTAGCCGGTCTTCCAATACCCCTGCGAGTGCCAGAACAGGTAGAGGCGAACCAACCCGGGGCCGCCATTCAGATCGATCAGCGCGGCGTCGTACTCCCCGGACGAGAGACGTTCCAGGAACGCCGGTATCGGCAGCGGTTCGACCCGCATGTCCACCCCGAGGTCGAAGAACTGCTTCTGCAGAGCGATGGCGAGCTCCTCGTGTGGCGAGACTCCGGCGGGAATCACGCACGCGAAGCGGAGACGTGCCGGCATTCGATCGGCGCTGCCCGTGAGCTCCATGGGAGCCCCGTTGGTGCGCGCCAGCAGCGCATTGGCGCGGAAGGGATCGAAGGCGAAGCCCGGGGCGTCCCGCCGGGTCGCCCAGTGGAGCGGCCACACCGGGCCCGTCGCCGCCTTGCCTCGGCCGTGCAGCACGCGATCGATCAGCGCCTGTCGATCGATTCCGTAATTGAGGGCCGCGCGGACGGCGGGGTCGCGAAGCATGGGGCGGGTGTGATTCAGGACGAGCGTATACACGTACGGGCGGAGAAACGAGAAGAGGGCGACGCTCGACTCCTGCTCGACGAACTCGCGCGTGTCGCTCGGGACCTCGTACAGGAGATCGATATCGCCGCGCATCATGCCCGCCCATGCGGTCCGAAGGGAACGATACGTTTTCAAGTGGATGCGCGCGATTTGCGGGTGCCCGCGGAAGTAGTGCCGGCTCGCACGCAGGATCATGCCATCGCGCCGCGTCTCCTCGGTAAGGTATGGCCCTGCGCCAATGGGTTGGCCGCGCGTGTCCCACTTGCGGATCGGGACTTCGAGATCGTCCAGCAGGAACGCGGTCGGACGCGCGCACCGAACCCGGATCCAGTCGCCGGCTTCGACCTCGATGGCGGCGATGTCGCGAAGCGTCGGGTACAGCTGCGACTGCACCGAGTCGTGGCGACTCCGGTCGAGCGAGGCCTTCGCCCGCCCGGCGGTCACCTTGTCGCCATCCTGAAAGCGCGCGTCCCGGCGGAGGTGAATCCGAAGGACGTCGGCCGCAATCCATTCCCAGCCATCGGCGAGCGCACTGGCGTGCCGGCCATCGCGCAGCGTGCGGACGAGACCTTCATTCGTGATGACCGAGGCGATCTCGTTGACCCCGAGCATCTGGCCGCTCGTCGTCGGGAGCGGTATCCCGATCCGGAGAACAACGGGGCGTTCGGGTTCAGCCCGAGGGCGACGGCCGCAGTCTGCCGACAGCGCGCCGAGAGCCACGACCGCGACGAGCCAGACGGAAAAATGGCGGGGAATCGGTGCGGACACCGGACAGATAATATTTCAGATTGCCGATTTCAGATTGCAGATCGAAGGGGTGCGCCAATCGGGACGCCGCCCGGGCTCGAGCAGCCAAGCTCGGCCTCACGCCGCGCAGGATGAGGCGCCGCGGCGCACCTCCGGGGCCGGCAGGACGGCTGAAAACCGCTGATTCACCACAGAGGACGCCGAGAGCACAGAGAAGGGTAATAGTGGGATCCTAACCTGACTCTGTGTGCTCCGCGCACTCTGGTGAGCATTTCCCATCGGAACGTGAGGTGCGGTCCGGGGTTCCCCCGCAGGGAAGCGTCGTGTGCCCGGACCGCACCCGTGCGCTACTTCGCCTCCTCAGGCGGTGTGTCGTAGAGGAACGGACAGAAATTGCTCGGCTTGGTCTGGTTCGTACCCTTCTTCACGACCTTGATCTTCATCGAACCTCCTAGGTGGCTCCCGCCACGTCGTGCGCGAGCGACACCAACGCCGATTCCATGCTCGACTTGTGACATGCCGGCGTATCCATGTCGCCAAGCTCCGTGTGCGAGGCGAAGCTGCAGCCTCCGCCGCACACCGGAATGAACGAACAGTCTCCGCACTTGCGCCACGGCGCCAGCGCGTCGAACCTGCGCGCGGTGCGCTCCTGCCGTGGATCGGTTCGGCCGTCGATGTGCCCGGTCGACATGCCCGCGTCTCCGGTGAAGCCCGGGCACGCGTAGAGCGCGCCGTCGGGCCCGATCGTGTACGCGTGCCGGCGATGGATTTCGCACGGCCCCATGTGCACGCCGTCCAGCGTCGGCAGGCCGCGCCGGCGGGTTTCACGCCGCAGGAACTCCATCTGCTCGTCCACAAAGTGGCACGTATCGCAGGGGCTCGAACCGGCTCCTGCCGACGTCATGCAGGTGGACTGGAGCGGCGTGCCGTCGCGCTTGAGCGCCGTGAGCGGAATGACGGCCGTCTTCCCGGGCGCCGCCGGCGTGATGACCGGCTTGAAGTTGATGCGGGCGATCTGGTCGGCGAACTCCTGCTCCTTCAGGAAATCCAGGAGGGCGGGATAGCTCTGCACCGAGCTCGCGTCGAAGTTGCCGCCAATCGAGATGCGGCACCGTCCGGCGACGCGACGGATGTTCGCGAGGATGCGGTCGAACGTCCCCTGGCCGCCGCGCAGCGGCCGCATGCGATCGTGGGTGGCGCGATCCCCGTCAAGCGTAATCTTCACGCCGTTCAGGCCCAGCGGCTCGAGCCGGTCGACGACCTCGGGGGTGAGCAGAAGGCCATTGGTGATGACGTTGATGAGCATCCAGAGGTCGCGCCGCTCGCCCGCCGCATGCAGCCGCTCGGACAGGTAGTACATGACCGGCAGGTTCAGGAGCGGCTCGCCCCCGAAGAACGTGAGCGCGAGTTTCTCGGGCTCGAGCTCGTCGAGCCGCGCCTCGACCCAGTCGCCCACGCGGGCGGCCGTCTCGAGCGACATCTTGTGCGCGTATTTGTTGTAGTCGCCGTGGTCCCCCTGAAAGCAGTAGCCGCACGCAAAATTGCACTGCAGCGTCGTGAGCAGCGTTACACGCATCTCGCTCGTGTCCTCGCGCGTCATGCGAAAGAAGCGTTCGAGACGCTCGCGGTCGGCGTCGGGGCGCGCGACGACGAACCCGTGGTCGATCAGGGTCGTGAGCGCGGCGCGCTCGTCAGCTCCGAGCCGGCCCACTTCGTCGGGCGACGGCAGATTGTCGAGCAGACCGGCGACGTCGGCCGAGACGACAAGCTGCGCGTCGGACATCGTGTTCATCAGGAACACCTCGCCTCGCTCGGGCAGGGGCACACGAAGATTGAACATCGACGGCTGCATCGATCGACGGCTCCACGCGACTGAAATTAACGAATCGAAGGGACGCGAGATGCGCCTTGCGGCTGCAAGGCGACGCCGCAAGCTCTGCAACCGTCGTTCCGTGAAGGGCCGTTGTGCGTCAACAGGTGCCTTCAGCGTCGCGTCGACGCCGAACCGTGCAGAGGTGGCAAAAACTGCGGTGGGGGTGCGTGATTACAGTGTCGAAATTGGAAGCGTCGGGGATTGCGAGCCTGTCGGGTGAGTGGCAATTCTTGTCCGAGTGAAAAACTTTCTACCCCCGGATCTGTAAGACGTTGCAGAATGGAACGCCCGATTCCGCAATTGTGATCGCGGCATCCCTCAGAAGAGGGACGTGGGCATTCCTCCGGCCCACACGAATCTCTCTTAGAGTTTCCTCTGTGTTCGCTGGGTCCTCTGTGGTGAATCAGGGGTTCTTCAGCACCTCGTAGCGAAGCTTCGCCTCAAACCGCCGAGTGACAAGACCCTGCCGGGACAGGCGAACCTTCGCTACTAGCTGCGCGGCCGCCACGGCGGCCGCGCCTAAGACAGCTCCTAAGGCTCATGACAGCAAACTTGCTTCATCTGTCACCGTTCCGGCCTTAGGAGATGTCTAGGCC
>JACPPN010000129.1 GCA_016190995.1 Acidobacteriota bacterium
CCGTGTGCCCTGTGCGCTCTGTGGTGAGCCTTTTTCAGCCGTCCTGCTAGAGTCGCACAGGCGCTGCTGTTTGTAAACGTTCGGAGTCAACGTCAGGCGGTGACTCCGACGCGTTCGAGGATCTCGCCCAGCGTCGCCTGTGCGCGGGCAAGCGGCAGATTGCTGATGTAGAAGTGACGCGCGCCTGTGTCGATGAGCGCGCGCAGGCTGCGCGCGCAGATCTCCTGGGGCGTGGCGCCCGATTGGAACTCGCAGGAAACGCCCTCGGCGGGAACGGGAATGAAAGCGCGAAGCGCGGCAAGCGTCTTCGGGTTCGCGCTGCGGTAGTAGAAGACACCGAACATGCCGGGGCGCGCGAGACCCCGACGACGTGATTCGCCGATGAACCGATCGATCGCGCCGCGGTCGTGGTGCGACACGATCTGGGTAAGGAAGAAATCTGCGGTCGCTTCCGAATCGAGCAGATAGTCCACCTGCCGGGCCGCGTCCGCGTGCGGGTTCGCCCATCCGCCGAGGGCGAGATCGGAGCCTCGACCGCGGATCGCCTTCCGAAGCTGCCACGCATGATCGACGCACCGCTCCCGTCCGACGCGCCGGTCGCCTCCGAGGACAATGAGCGCGGGAAAGCCGTGCTGCCGCGCGCGTTCCGCGTACGAGAGGCAGTACTCCATCGGATGCTTGCAGGTGAGGAACGGGACGACGCGCTCGCGCGGAACCGCGGTGCCGAGATTGATGACGAGGTGCCGGAGGTTGTCTTCTTCCTGCGCTCCCACGGCGCTGTCGGTCAGGAACACGAACGTCTGCTGGCGCGTCAGGGTGCGGACGGCGTGATAGGTATCGATCCACGCATCCATGCCGGCCGTCGTGCCGAGCTCGAGGCGCGGCGGCCGCAGCTCGGCCGCGATGACCGGCTGGCTCGACTCGAGGGCTTCCAGGAGATTCATGTCAGCAGGCCTATTTGGATGTCGTCGTCTTCCACCCGGCGGGGATCGTGAACTTCTCGTCCGCGACCGGGTCCGTACTGATCGATACGACGGTCGTCTCGAAGCCGGTGCCGCCCATCTGGCCCATCATGGCAGCCATCTGAGGGGAGCCCTTCAGCTTCATCTCGAGCTTGGTGCTGTACGGAATGCCGCCCGCGTCGGCGAACATCTTGTTCATCTGCGACATGGCCGCGCCCTGCGGCCCCACCGCGGCGCCGGAGCCGCCGACGAACATCCCCGCTTTGGCCGCCGCGACGAAGAATTGCGTGTACTCCGCGGTGCCCGGTGCGTCCTTTGCGATCCACACCGTTCCCGACATCTCCATCGTCATCTCAGGCTGTCCGGGAGCGGGCGACTGCATCGGGACGGCAATCATCAGGTCATAACCGTTCGTTGTGACCCCGGCAACCTCCTTCGTCTGGCCGTTGGGCGTCAGACGGGCGGTGATCTTCTCGGGGGAGATGCCGGGCATGTTCGCGAGCTTGGTCGCGTCCATGACGGTCGCTTCGCGCTTCTCGGGATTGAGGATGATCATCTTCCCGGCTTCGGCGTCGAAGATGCTCGACACCGTACGGCCGGCAACCGAGGTGTCGAGGCGCATCTTCTTCGCCTTGATGAACGTCACGCTCTGACCCGCGGCGACCCGGCCGAGGCCGGTTCCCGAATTCGTCGAGGTGATTGTGACGTCGGCGCGAAGCGACGTCACGGCGAGGAGTGACGCACACGCGAGCGCTGCGGCAAACGAACGTCTCTTCATGGTTGGATGTCCCGGCGCGTCAACGGACGCACGTCGCAATCGTATCGTGGTGCATGGTGACGAGCGACCGAAGGGACGGACCGATGCGGTGGTCACGTTCGAAACCTGGCGCCCTCGCCGCCGCGGCGGCCTCGGCAGTTGCCGCGAATGCCGTACCGGCAGCCAGTATGACGTTGTGAGCATCCCGGAAGTATATAACGCGCGCCGCATCGACTTGGAAGCACAGACTTTGTTGATATCCTTAGGGCTCGGGGTTCGGTCCGCCTTCGCGCCTTGCGCTACGGCGAGACCACGCCGTAGCTCGCATGGTCCGAGCGAGCGGAGGCGGGGATTGGGGATTCGGGGTTCGGGACGGATCATGATCGATGCCTGCAAGGCGCTCGAAGGTATTCCCTCGATCTCCCTGGCGCACTATCCGACGCCGGTCGAAGAGCTCCATGGTCTCCGACGCGAGCTTGGCGTGCCACAGCGCCTCTATGTGAAGCGCGACGATGCGATCAGCTTCGCCTTTGGAGGCAACAAGGTCCGCAAGATCGAGGTCGTGGCGGCTGAGGCGCGCGCGGCCGGGGCGGACACGTTCGTCACGATGGGCGGCGTGCAGTCGAATCACGCGCGCGTCACGGCGGCCGCTGCCGCAAGACTCGGGATGAAGTGCGTGCTCATCGCGAACGGGACGCCACCCGCGCGTCCCACCGCGAACGCTTTGCTCGACGCACTCGTCGGCGCCGAAGTCCACTACGTCGCTTCGCGTGATGAGCGCGAGCCCGCGATGCAATCCGTTGTGGCGCGGCTGCAGAACCAGGGTCGACGGCCCTTCGCCATTCCCCTCGGCGCCTCGACGCCTCGCGGGGCGTCGGCGTTCGCCCGCGCGGTCGGGGAACTGACGCGCCAAATGCCCGCCCCCGACCTGATCGTTCACGCGACTTCATCCGGCGGCACCCAGGCGGGCCTCGTGGCAGGCTGCGCGATCTTCGACCTGGCGACGCGCGTGCTCGGTATCAGCGCCGACGATCTCACGGCAAGCGTCGTGGATCAGGTGCGATCGATCCTCTCGGGCCTCGAGGAACTGCTCGTCCTGAGCGGCGGGACGCTCACACGTCGACCAATCGCCGTCGACGACACCTTCGTCGGCGACGGCTATGGAAGGCCCACGCCGGAATCGGAGGCTGCCATGGCGCTCCTCGCCCGCACCGAAGCGCTGTTTCTGGATCCCACCTACACCGCCAAGGCGATGGCTGGCCTCATCGCTCACCTGCGTTCCGGCCGGATCCCGCCGGAGGCGACTGTGCTTTTCTGGCACACAGGCGGCCAGGTCGCGCTCTTTGCCTAGCAGCGGTTGCCGACTTACCCGCTGAGTTTCTTTTTTTCCCCTCCGCGCTCGGCCTGCCGGCAGGCTTGATGACATAACTACTTGATATTACATAACTTGCTGTCCAAGCGCTGGCGGGCTGCGGCTTGCATAGTCGAGCTTTCCCGGGCGCGGCGCCCGGGAGAGAATCAGGACGCCCCAGTCCGGCTGAAGCCGGACACTCCGTACGCACGATCCGGTCCGGCCAAAGAAGGACACTGCGGTCCGGCTGAAGCCGGACACTACGTCCGCAGGATCCGGTCCGGTCAAGGAAGGACACTTGCGCACGATCCCGGTCCGGCTAAGGAGCGTGTGAAAAAAAGCTCTCACCGCAGAGAACGCAGAGCGCGCGGAGGAGCGATTTTGAAAGAAATCCTGGCTCCGCGTCCTTCGGGTCCTCCGCGGTGATGGCTTTTGTTCACAAGCTCTAAAGCCGGACACTACGGGTGGAGGCCTCACTGCATCCGCTGCTGAGCCACGTGGACATCAAGGACGCACACCGCCCGAAGGAGCACCTCATCGCCGAGCTCGAGGAGCTCCGTCGGCGTCTCGCCGAATTCCAGACCTCTGAAGCGCGCGACGCCTGGTCGTGTGTCGAAACGGCGCTGCGCGAAAGCGAAGAGCGATATCGCGAGCTCTTTGAAAACGCCAGCGACATCGTGTACACGCACGACCTGTCGGGGCGGTTCACATCGGTCAACAAGGCCACCGAGAGGATCACCGGCTACACGCGCGCCGAAGCGTTGCAGATGACGATCGCGGAGCTCGTCGCGCCGGAGCACCTCGCGCTCGCCGAGCGCATGATCGACGAGGAAGTGCGCGGAAGCGAACGCACCCGGTACGAGCTCGAGATCATCACGAAGAGTGGCCATCGCGTGGCGCTCGAGTTGAGCACGCGCCTCGTGTACCGCGAGGGCCGGCCGGTTGGCGTGCAGGGGATCGCGCGCGACGTCACGGAGCGCAGGCGCGTGGTTGAAGCGTTGCGCCAGCAGCACGAGCAGCAGCAGACGATTCTCGACTCGGTTCCCGGCATGATGCTGTCTCTGGGTCTCGACGGCCGCATCGTTCGCGCCAACCGTGCTGCCGCACGGCTGTTCGGGTCGGCGCTCGAAAACCTCGAGCGTCGCTCGATCGACGAGTTGCATCCGCGCGACGCCGCCGCGTTCGTCCGCGAGGGTCTCGACCTCGTGGCTTCCGGTCAGGTGGTCGCCAGCGCGGTCCGTGAGATCCCCGCCGCCTCGGGCGGCCGGCGGTGGATTCAGAAGGACATCGCGCCATACCGCGACGAGACCGGCAATATCATCGGGGCGATCGTGTTTGCGGTTGACATCACGGAACGCAAGCAGGTGGAGGAGGTAGCGCGCGACAACGAGCGCCACTTTCGGGCGCTGTTCGAGCTCGCGCCAATCGGGATCGCGCGACTCGATCTCGCGGGACGGATTCTCGAGAGCAACCGCGCGCTGCAGGAGATGTGGGGGTACGGACCGGACGATCTCGCCGGGCGCGTCATGATCGAGTTCACGCACAACGACGATGCACCGCAGGCGATGCAAAGCTTGAGAGATCTCGTATCGGGCCGGCGCGATCGCGTTCAGGCGGAGGGGCGTTACTTCCGCAAGGACGGCATCCTCATCTGGGCCGACGTCACGGGCACGCTCGTCCGCGACGCGATGGGCCAGCCCCAGTTCGTCATCGCGACCCTGGAGAACGTGTCCGAGCGAAAGGAGGCGGAGGAGGCGCTCCGGGAGAGCAACATTCGTCTCACGGGGTGGGTGACGGAGCTCGAGCAGCGCAGCCGCGAGATCAGCCTGCTCAGCGAGATGGGCGATCTCCTGCAGGCGTGCCGGAGCGCGGACGAGGCCCACGCGGTCATCACCCGCATGGCACGGCAACTGTTTCCGACCGAAAGCGGCTCTGTCTCGGTCATCGGTACCAACGTGAATCTCGTCGAATGCGTGGCGCTCTGGGGGACGCCGGTGGGCGAACGCCTCTTTCCGCCCGACGAATGCTGGGCGTTGCGGCGCGGCCGCGTACACGTCGTGCAGGACGCCCAACTGGGGCTGGTCTGCAAGCACATGCCGCGCGCGACGACCTCGTCGTACATGTGTGTGCCGATGATGGCGCAAGGCGAGGCCCTTGGCGTCCTCATCCTCACACTGCCGGAAGGAGCGCGCCTGGCGGAGGCGAAGCAGCGGCTCGCGATGACGGTTGCGGAGCACAGCGCGCTCGCGCTCGCGAACCTGAAGCTGCACGACACCCTGCGGGCGCAGTCGATTCGCGACCCGCTCACCGGCCTGTTCAACCGCCGCTACATGGAGGAGTCGCTGGAGCGCGAGATGCGGCGCGCGGCGCGCGGCCGCCATCCGGTCGGCATCATCATGCTCGACCTCGACCATTTCAAGCCGTTCAACGACTCCTTCGGCCACGAGGCCGGCGACACCTTGCTTCGTGAAGTGGGATCGGTACTGCAGCGCAGCATCCGGGGCGAGGACATTGCGTGCCGCTACGGTGGCGAGGAATTCACCCTGATTCTTCCCGAGGCGTCGCTCGCGGACGCGGCGCAGCGCGCTGAACACATCCGCGAGGCCATCCGCGGCCTCAACGTCCAGCATCGACGCCAGCAGCTGGAGCCGGTCACCGTGTCGTTGGGCGTGGCCATCTATCCAGATCACGGGCCGACCGGCGATTCCGTGCTGCGCGCGGCCGACTCGGCGCTCTATCAGGCGAAGGCCCGCGGGCGCGATCGCGTCGTGGTCAGTCCGGCCGGCCCCAGCTCGCGCGGCGCGATCACGGACGTCGGGTAGGGGCGTTCCGCGTTTCAGCTGCAATCCGGCCTGGCGTCGACGAGGATCTGGAAGTCGTCCAGACGGCGCTCACGGCCGCCCGCGCGACGTGAGCGGCCGGCCCGATTCGTCCGGCTTCAGCGTCTTGAGGATGAAATCGAGCATCAACGTGCGCAGGTGTTTGGCCAGGTGCGCGTCCGCGACGGCGTGCCGCGATTTCGGGTAGACCATCAGCTCGAACGGCTTGTCCGCCTTCTGCAGCTCGTAGGCGAACTGCAGCGTGTTCTGCACGTGGACGTTGTCGTCGATCGCGCCGTGAATGAGAAGCAGACGCCCGTGAAGGTTTGCCGCCGCGAATCGCGGCGCGCTCTTCAGGTAGCCTTCCGGGTTGTTCTGGGGCATCCGCATGTAGCGTTCGGTGTAGATGCTGTCGTAATCGCGCCAGTCCGTGACTGATCCGCCAGCGATCCCCATCGCGAAGCTCGTGCTGTGGGTCAGGGCATAGCTCGTCATGAACCCGCCATAACTCCATCCACTGATACCTATGCGGGCGCCGTCGACGTACGGCTGCTGCGTCAGCCACGCGACGCCGTCCTCGATGTCGCGGAGCTCGAGCTCGCCGAAGTTGCGGTACAGGGGCCACGCCGATTGCGCGCCTTTGCCGCTCGCCGTCCGGTTGTCGCACATCCACACGATGATGCCGCGCTCGGCGAGCAACTGGTGAAACATGTAGGTGGTCTCGCCCCACGCATTTCTCACGCGCGGGGCGCGCGGCCCGCCATATGTGGACTGATACACGGGATACTTTCGCAACGGATCGAAATCCGCCGGCTTGATCATCATGGCTTCCATGACGAAGCCGTCGCGCGTCGTGACCGTGAGGAATTCCGGTTTGGACAGCCGGTATTCGGCGAGCGCCGCGACGTTATTCGCCTCGACCGTTCGCACGTCGGTTCCATCGGCGCGGTGCAGTCGCACCACCGGCGGCGTGGTCACGTCGCTCCAGCCGTCGAGGTAGAGCGTGAACGACGGATTGAATGTCGCGGCGTGTGTGCCGGGAGCCTGCGACACGCGCTGGAACCCGGTTCCATCCAGCTTGATGCGATAGACATCGACGCCAATCGGGCTGCGCTCCGTCGCCGCGAAGTACACCCATCCCTGTTTTTCGTCGATGCCGTAGAGCCTGCGCACTTCCCACTCGCCCGACGTAATCGGGCGCGCGAGCGTGGCGTCGGCCCGATACAGGTACAGATGGCGCCAGCCCGATCGTTCGCTCGTCCACACGAACGTACCGTCGCTCAGCCACGCCGGCGATCCGATCGGCTCAACCCAGGCTTTCGTCGTCTCGCGGAGCCATGTCGTGACCGCGCCGCTGCCGCGATTCGCCATGTTCAGATCCAGCCATGTCTGCTCGCGGTCCTGGACCTGGAACACGACCGCCTGAGAGTCGGGCGACCAGGAGACATCGACGATGAGAAACTCGATAGCGCCGTATTTCTCGACGTCGATCCAGTGCGGCTGGCCGCCGGCCGCGCTCGCGACGCCAAGCCGGACAATCGGGTTCGGATCCCCGGCCTGCGGGTAATCGGTCTTCTCGATGTGCTGGTCGTAGGGCAGGTCATCGACCACCACGAACTCCGGAACCGGCCGCTCATCGAGCTGCAGAAAGGCGACGTGGGTCGAGTCCGGGCTCCACCAGTACGCGCGAAAATGGCCTCGGCCGTAGATTTCTTCCTGATAGACCCAATCCAGCTTGCCGTTCAGCGTCTCGGCGCTGCCATCGGTCGTCACGGGACGCTCGCGAGCGGTCGCGACATCGACGATGAAGAGATTTGAATTCCGCACGAACGCGATCATCCGGCCGTCGGGGCTGAAGGTCACTTCTTCTTCTTGACCTGCGGCGCTGGTGAGGCGAGCCGCCTGATCGGCTCCAAACTCGTAGTAGTACAAGTCGTCTGCAATCGACAGCACGGCAGCGCTGGTCGCGGCGTTCATCGTGTACGACCCCGACCGTGACAAGCGCCCGGCCTCGTCGCGACTGACGGCCGGCATCTTCGAGAGTGCCGACTGCATCTTGGCCGCGTCATACAATGGCTCGCGCCGGCCGCTCGCGGCCTCGACTCGAACGAGTCGCGCACGATCGCCCTCGTCGGCGCTCGACATCACGTAGTGCCCATCATCGAGCCACGTCATCGAGCCGACATCGCGCCCGTTGAAATTCACCTTCTTCTGCGGGTCATAGAGATCATCCAGCGTCAGACGCTTCTGCTGGGCGCGCGCAGGCCCGGCGGACAGGAGAACCGGGAGGACGCACAGCGCACAAACAGCCCGTCTTTGTTGAATATTTCGCATGTCGCCTTCAGCTTAGCAGATTTGGTAAATTGGGGCGCCGCACCATGTTACGTCTTCGTCGTTCCCACTCGCCGCGTCCGAGCCCTTCTGTCGCGCGGGTCGCCCGACAGGCGCTGTTAGGCGGCCTCCTTGCGGCGAGCGTGACGCTCAGCGGGTCCGCGGTCGAGCAGCTCGATTTGCAGGAAGTGCTGTTTCGCGCGAGCGAGTACCTGGTCGCGTATCAGAAGAGCTTTGCCAGCATTGTGGCCGAAGAGCGCTACGCGCAGCGCATCATCAGCCGGACGGGCGCGCAGAAACGCAGTCGCGTGACGCTTTCTGATTTCCTCCTCGTCCGCGTGCCGGAGGACGACACGTGGATCGGCTTCCGCGATGTGTTCGACGTTGACGGGAGTCCCGTACGCAACCGCCAGGAGCGGCTCGCACGCCTGTTCTTGTCGGCGCCCGGCGCCCTCAGCCAGATCAAGAAGATCGCCGACGAGAGCGCCAGGTACAACCTCGGCAGCATCCGGCGCAACATCAATGTCCCCACGACGGCGCTGATGTTCCTCCATCCCGTGAACCAGTCCAGGTTCTACTTCGAAAAGAGCGGCGAGGAAGTCGTGGACGGCAACTCGACCTGGGCCATCGCCTACACCGAGCATGTCCGACCGACGATGATTCGTGCCGGAACGCTCGACCTCTTCTCGCGTGGCACGTTCTGGATCGATCCGGCCAACGGGCGCATCGTCCGGAGCCTGCTGGTCATCGGGGACATGAACACGCCCGTGCGAACCGAGATCGTCACGACGTATCGGCCCGACACGACGCTGGGCGTGTGGATCCCTGCGACGATGCGCGAGGTCTACGACAATCCGCGAGATCCTCGCGCCGATCGGATCGAGGCCGATGCGATGTATTCGAAGTTTCGCCGGTTCGAAGTGAAGGTCGACGAGAAAATCCAGCTGCCAAAGTAGTAGGTAAGATGAAGTCATGCGTACAAGATTGCTGAGCTTTGCGGGAGTCATGATGCTCGGGGCATTCGTGGCGGCGGCGTCCGGTTGCGGGGGGGCGCGTGAGGAAGCAGAGCCGCAACCAGCCCCGGCCGCGAAAGCCGCGCCGGCCGGCGAGCGCAAGTACCTGCTCGAACGGATAGAGGATGCGGCCGTCGCACAGGTCTATGCTGACGGGTTCGAGAAGCTATCGCTCGATCAGAAGATCCTCATCTGGCACCTCTATCAGGCGGCGGTCGCGGGACGGGACATCTTTTACGACCAGCGATACGCGCACAACCTCGAGATGCGCGAGATGCTCGAGGCAATCCTTACGCACAAGGACGGTGTCGATCCGGCCACGCTCGCCGAGATCCATCGATACACGAAGCTGTTCTGGCTGAATACCGGTCCCTACAACAATCTCACGGCCCGGAAGTTCGTGCTGAAGACGACGCCCGCGGCGTTCGTGCAAGCGGCGAAGGCTGCCGAGACAGCGGGCGCGAGGTTTCCGCTCAAAGGGGGCGAGACGCTCGACGCGCTGCTCACGCGTCTCGAGCCGATGTTCTTCGATGCGAACGTCGATCCGATCGTGACCAACAAGACGCCCGGGGCGGGCAAGGACATCCTGGCCTCGAGCGCGAACAACCTGTACGTGAACGTCACGATGAACGATCTGCAGGGATTCAAAGAGCAGTATGCCCTGAACTCGCGTCTCGTGAAGACGAACGGCACGCTCGTTGAAGAGGTCTACCGCGTCGGCGGCAAGTACAACGACCAGATCGTGAGAATCGTCGAGCACCTCGAGGCGGCCATGCCGTACGCGACCGAGTCGATGGCCAAGGCGCTCCGCGCGCTCGTGAAGTTCTACCGCAGCGGGGAAGAGGCAGACCGCCGCGCGTACGACATCGCCTGGGTGCAGGACAAGGATTCGCCCGTCGACACGATCGACGGATTCATCGAGGTCTACCTCGACGCCCGCGGCGTCAAGGGAGCGTGGGAGGGCCTGGTGTTCTACGTGAACGCGGAAAAGACGAAGGCCATCCAGAAGCTCGCGGAGAACGCGCAGTGGTTCGAGGACCGTATGCCGTGGGACCGGAAGTATCGCAAGCCGGGCGTGCGGGGCATCACGGCCAAAGCCATCGACGTCGTGGTGGAGACGGGCGACTCGGGCCCGATCACGCCGGTCGGCATCAACCTGCCCAACGATCAGCTGGTCCGCGAGCAACACGGCAGCAAGTCGGTCTCTCTCTCGAATGTGACCGAGGCGTACGACAAATCGACGCCCCCCGCGTTTCGACAGGAGTTCTCGTGGACGCCGCAAGAAGTTGAGCGGGCGCGACAGTGGAGCAGCTTCGCGGGCGAGCTCACCACCAACATGCACGAGGTGATCGGTCATGCCTCGGGCAAGGTGACCGAGCGCGTCGGCGCCAATCCGGCGACCGTGCTCAAGGAGCAGTATTCGGCGCTCGAGGAAGCGCGCGCCGATCTCGTCGCGCTCTACTTCGTCCCCAATCCCAAGCTGGCCGAGCTCGGCATCGTCCCCGCGGACAAACAAGCAGAGATTGCGCGGGCCGAGTACGAAGGCTACACGCGCAACGGGCTCGTCCAGCTCCGGCGGGTCCGCACGGGAACGCAGATCGAGGAAGACCACATGCGCAACCGCCAGATGATCGTGCGTTGGCTGATGGAGAACACGAAGGCGATCGAGACGCGCCAGCGCGATGGGAAGACGTACTACACGATGGTGGATGCTAACGCGTTCACCGAGGGCATCGGGCGTCTGCTGGCCGAAGTCCAGCGCATCAAGTCGGAAGGCGACTATCCGGCCGCCAAGGCGCTCTTCGAGACATACGGCATCCACTTCGATCCGAAGCTGCGCGACGAAGTGGTCGCGCGCGTGGACAAGCTCAATCTGGCCTCGTACACGGGGTTCGTGCAGCCGCGGCTCGAGCCGGTCACCGGCGCCGACGGAAAGATCACCGACGTGATGATTTCCTATCCGCTGGATCTGACGCGGCAGATGCTGGAGTTCTCGGGGAAGATCCGGTAGCGGCTCCGAGAGGCGCGCGAAATCTCCGATTGGTTCACTGCATCACCGGGTCTCAATCCGCACAGCCGGCATCAACAGCGCTCACCTCAGCGCGGCCCTGAAGCCGCAACCAAAATAAGCGCGGCTGGTGGCGTCCGCGCTGAGTAGGCGCTTCGCGCGAGCACGCGGAGACTGGAAAAGCTGATTTTCCTCCCAACGGCTCGGTCGCCCCTGCCGGAGCGTCGTTCCGGGGCTACGGCTCCGGCCGGCTCGTGTGAGAATCGCCCAGGTGCTCCGCCTTCCATTGCATCGCCGCGTGAATGCGCGTTCGGCCGCTCGGGTGATCGAAGAACATGATCTCCTCAAAAGCTCCCGGATCGAGCTTGCGATACTCACCGAGTTTCAGCGCGACCAGCGCTTCGCCGTCGGGCTGCTCTGCCGCGTTCAGGCCGAAGATGTCCGCCTCATATTCCGCGACCCGGATGTAGCTGTTGACGATCGGCGTCAGCAGGAACCCGGAGATGGCGAGGAGGAGCGCGAAAAGCGGTAGCGCGGCCACATCATCGACGCCGCGCACCTGCCACGCTCCGGCCCAACGGCCGAGCGCCAAGCCGACCGCCCACCACAGAAAGGCAAAACTGAGAACGGTCAGGACGCTGAAGAACAGCGCGTGCTTGTACACGTGATTCAGCACGTAGTGGCCCATCTCGTGCCCCATCACGGCTTGGATTTCCGGGAGCGTGCAGCGCTTCAGCAGGTTGTCGTTCAGCGTGATGCGCTCGGTGCCGAGAAAGCCGCTGACGTTCGCGCTGACGCGCGTCGTTTGCCGCGAGGCATCCACGACGTACACCTCGCTGGCCGGAATGCCGTTCGCTCGCGCCATGCTCAGGATGGGGTCCTTCACACGCGGGTCGTCGAGCTTCGTGTACGTGTTGAAGAGCGGTGCGATGTAGACCGGCGCGATCAGGGCGCCGAACATCAGGAAGAGGATCGTCACCACGCTGCCCCAAATCCACCAGGCTCGCGGGGCGCGTCGCAAGACGGCGTAGATGGCGGTCACAAGCAGACCGCCGAGCACGATCCCGACCGCCAGGCCCTTGAGCTGGTCGGTGAGCCAGGAGCCGAACGTCTGGGTCGCCAGACCGTACTGGTGCTCGCGAACGAAACCTTGATACACAACAAGCGGAAACAAGACCACCGAAGTGACCACAACAAACTGGACCCAATAGAGGAATGTCTGCAGCACTTTGAAGCGAGTCATTCGCTCCGCGACGTTGCGCATCAGGACCGACCCGCGCGTGGTGAGCAGGAGGACGTACACGGCGGAGGAAGCCAGGAAGTTCCAGAGAAGGAGCCAGTACCCGCCTTCGAAGTAGGCGTCGGAGCGCGCCCTCTTGTCCGGCGGGACCGTAGCCAGGTAGGCGTTTGTGGCCGTGCCTGGCTCGAAGGGGCCGCTCGCCTGGGCTGCGGCTGGGACAAGAAGCTGCGTTCGGGCGACGACGCTCGCTGTCTTCGCCAAGTCGGACGCCTGTGATGGGTGCGGCGTCTGAGCGTTGGCAGCAAGAGGGGAAGCAGCCAGAATCAAGAAGAGGCCGATTCGCCGAAGCCTGTGATGGTTCATGTCGCGCTGCCGAGTGTGGTCGGGTCCGCTATTTCTGCGTCCAGACCGCAAGACCCGCCACGTTCAGTCTACGACACCTTGTTCGTTGAATGGGTGGCGTGGACCCGGTGCCCGCGTCGGCCACAGGGTGGCAGCCCAGGCGCCAACGAATACATGGGCGACGGCGACGGTTGAAGCCTCTTCAAAGGTGCGGATGAAGCGTCTTCAAACGTCCGGCTGAAGCCGGACACTACGACCGGGGTGTAGTGTCCGGAGTCCGGCTTTAGAGCTTCTGAACAAAAGCCATCACCGCGGAGCGCGCGAAGGACGCGGAGCCAGGGTTTCCCTGAGAATCGTTCCTCCGCGCGCTCTGCGTTCTCTGCGGTGAGAGCTTTTTTCAACACGCTCTTGAGCCGGACCGGGATTCAGCCGGCGGGGCTCGCATCCCGCCGCGGTACAATGAGCCGCCTGGATGTCCCCGCCTGCGGTCCTCTATCGCTTCGGCCCGTTCGTTCTCGATCCCGGGGCCTTTCGACTCACGCGCGATCGGGCCACGGTGCCGTTATCGGCGAAGCTCATCGATCTGCTGTTATTCCTGGTCGAGCGACCATCGACGCTCGCGACGAAAGATGAGCTGGTCGGTCGCCTCTGGCCCGACGTGGCCGTCACCGACAATGCTCTGACGCAAGCGGTGTCCGAGCTGCGACAGGCCCTCGACGACGATGCGGCGTCGCCGACCTACATTCAGACGGTGGCACGGCGGGGCTATCGTTTCGTTGCGCCTGTCGAGATTACGGATCGCGAGGCGGTGCCGCGCGTGGCAGCTGCCGTGGCAACTCTCGCCCCTTCAATGCTGGCGGAGCGGACCGCCCAAGCGAGCCCAGTTGCCCGCCTGCCGTCGGTGGCCGTCACCGACTTCGTCAATCTCAGCGGTGATCCCGAAGTCGGCTGGCTGGCGACCGGCATCGCCGAAACGGTGACGAACGATCTGCGTGCGCTGAAAGACTTCAAGGTGATCGATCGGGTGCGGGTCGTCGATGCGGCCCGTCGTGCGGACGGATCGCCTCAGGCGCTCGCAGCCGACCTCGCGGTCGATCTGGTGGTCGTCGGCAGCTTCCAGTGCGCCGGCGATCGGCTGCGCATCACGGCACGGCTCGTCGACGTCGCAACGGGCGAAGCGGTCGCCGATGCCAAGGCCGACGGCGTGCTCGCCGATGTCTTCGTGCTCGAAGATCGCATCACCATCGATTTTGCGAGCGAGCTGGGCATCGGTGTTGCACCGCCGTCACGCGTCAGAGCGCGCGAGACGTCGAGCCTCGAAGCCCACCGCCTGTTCACCGAAGGGCGTCTGCGTCTCGAGGCGCTCGACGGCGCGCTCGTGCCGGAAGCCATCGCACGCTTCGAGCGCGCCATCGATCTCGATCCGTACTACGCCGTGGCGTACGTCGGGCTCGCGAACGCGTACTTCTGGGTGTACGAGAGCTCGCGCGATCGCAATCAGCCCGACGCCGGCACGCTGGCCAAAGCGATTGGCTACGCGCGCCGCGCGATCGACCTGGATCCCGCCCTGGCGGAGAGCCACGCGACCTTGTCGTACCTGCTCGTAGCCGCGGGCCAGATGGTCGATGCGCTGGCCGCGGCGCGCAGGGCCGTCTCGCTGGAGCCGGGGTATTGGGGCCACTATTTTCGGCTTGGCAACGCGTCCTGGGGCGAGGAACGCCTGCGCGCGCACGCGCGCGCGCTCGGGCTCTATCCCGAATTCCCGTTCGCCCATTTTCAGACCGCGATGGTTCACATCGCCCGCCAGCGCCTCGCTGACGCTGAAGCCGTGCTACGTCAGGGCATCGTGGTGCAGGAGCGGCAGGAGGGACGTGGCGGCCGCTTCCCTTCGAAGGGGCTGCACTGGTTGCTCGGCCTCACACGTCTCGCCCAGGGCGACGAAGCGGAGGCCCTGCACGCGTTCGAGCGCGAGGTCGCGCCCGGAGGCAGTCCGTTGTACGCGCGGGAGTTCTCCGTTGCCGCCTGGAACGGGCAGGGCTTCGTCCTGCTCCGGCGTGGAGACGCGGCAGGGGCTGCGACGATGTTCGAGCACGCCCTCGAGCTGCACGGGCGGCATGCGCGATCGTTGCTGGGACAGGTCTTCGCTCTGCGGCGACAGCACCGCAATCGCGAGGCGGACGTGGTCCTGACGCGCGCGCGCGCGGCCATTGACGAGCTCGATCGCGGTGGCCGTCGCGCCGAGGCAGGACTCGCCAGAGCGCTCGAGCACGTCATCGCCGCGCGGTGCGACCAGGCGACGGCCGTGCTCGACGAGGTGGTCGGTCTGGCGGTGCCGCCCTTCGCGGGATGGACCATTCCGATCGAGCCCGCCTTCGAGCCGCTCAAGAATCTTGCCGGTTTCAAGAATGTTCTCGCCAGGCTGGCGGACCGCGCCAGGTAGCACGTGCCTTGGGTGGCACTCACTCACTGGTATCGCTACTACAGGGATCCGGTCGCGAGGCGAGCGTGTCAGGAGGGAATCCCCTGCCGGGAATGGCCGTCACGGCAGGCGGAGTGAACTCGTGCCCGCCGCGACAGCCCTTCCTTCCGCCGATGAGCTGCATCTATCTACACCGAGCACGCCTCCACGCGCTCGGGATCGTGGCGTCGTTCTGCAATTCGCGCGCCCATTGATGCACGCGCCCCCTCAGCCCGACACGGGCGGCCGCCAATCTTTCACGTGGCTTTCCGGCGGCGGGGGAACCTCTTTACCGGTCACCGCGCGCGCGAAATCACGCCACCAATCGGGCGGCGCCGGCCCCTCGGCCGGAAGCGGCTCGCGCTCGAGCGCCGCCTGAATGCGATCCCACAGGTCCTTCGCCTTTTCCTTTGCTTCGGCGAGCCCGCCCGGCAGATCCGGCCGAAGGCATTTGCGCGCCATCTCAACGTGCAGGACTTCATCGGCCCAGTCGAAATCGTGAAACAGCGCGGAAAGGCGATCGCCGGACGCCGCGGCCACGCGATGCTCATATAGCTTGCCATACGCTCGCGGCATCAGGGACTGTTCGATCGCGTACAACAGCAGGTGGCGCTCCATGGACGAACAGTACTTCGCGAGTTTGTATGAGAACGTGACGTTGATAGGCAAGCTCTGCCAGTCAATCCCTCGCGCCTCAAGCACGGTCTCGCCGAGCATCGAATGCCGCGCCTCGTCCCACATCTGGCGAAGCATGCCGACGTAGTAGTCCCACGGACGCCGCGGCAACGAGGGATCTTCGCGCGCCGCCGACCATACCTCACCGACGATTCCCCCGATGAGCTCCGGCACGTCCATCTCGCGGAGTCGCTTGAACAGAAGGGCGGCGTTGCGCTCGGCGACGTCGCGTGTCTCGTCCAGATACACGAGGTCCGCGGGAGTCGAGACGTCGAAGAGCCCGCTGAATCGCGCGTCACGGCGAGGCAGAATCTCCGGCCGGTGCGGCCGGCGGGCGCGCGGTGGCGGCAGCGGATCATCCGAGGTGCGGACATCGCCGCTCACACCGCCTGCCGCATCGAGATACACGCGGAGATGCGTGGCCCAGCTGTTCGCCTGATCGATTGTCACCGGCGAGCCGGCGCGCACGGCCGCGATCGCCTCGCGTCCCCACGCCTCGATTTCGCGCTCCTCCTGAAGCAGCAGACGCAGGAGCCGGTACGACGGTTGGTCGCAGAGCACGTTGGTGCGCTCGATGTAATGACGCAGCGCCCATTTCAAGTCCGGCCGGACGATGGCGTAAGTACCGATGATCCGCTCGGCGGTTGACTCGGCTGCGAGCGCTTCATCCATCACCGCCTCCAGCCGGCGGTCCGGCACATCGTCTGGCGATGGCGGCAGCTCGCGAAGCTCGGCGATGCGGCCGTAGATGTGCGCGGCATGCTCGGCGTCGAGCCAGCCGTGCAGGGCGAGGGCGCCCTTGACCTCCCATTCAGGCGTAGAAGGCAGGTGCGACGCCGCCATGACGGCCAGGCGCTGCTTGACGTAGCCGATGCGGTGAAGAATGCGCGTCGCATCCGCCACGCTGTAGCCAGGGCGCGCGGCCGTGGAGTGCGAGCAGAGTCCGGCAAGCGGAGGGAAATTCGTCATGTGAAGATCGTGTCATGGCTCAGCTTGCCAAGGCCACCGTTGCGCGGAAGGCGACGAATTCTGGAGGAAGAGACGGGCGCCCGCCGCTCAGTCGCCGGTCCTCTCCAAGTTTGCCCGCAAAGTTCGGATAGATTCACCGCGAGCCCTCGTTCTATTCTTGCGCCATGGAGCTGCCGATGATCCCCGACACGGAATGGCAGGCGGTGCTTGCGCGCGACCCACGGTTCGATGGCCGCTTCGTGTATGCGGTCCGGTCCACCGGCATTTATTGCCGGCCGAGTTGCGCGAGCCGTCGGCCCGATCGCCGGTACGTCCGCATGTTCCGGGCACCCGATGCCGCCGAGCGCGCGGGCTATCGTCCGTGCCGTCGTTGCCGGCCGAAGGCTGCGAATGGGCGGCCGGCCATCGAGAAGGTTCGGCTAGCATGCGAGGCCATCGCGACCCGCGCCGGCGAGCGCCTCACGCTCGCGGCGCTCGCGCGCGAGATGGGGATGAGCCCTTCGCACTTTCAGCGGACGTTCACAGGCATTGTCGGGATCTCGCCGCGCCGGTACGCGGACGCGTGCCGCGTCGATCGGCTGAAGACGCGCCTGAGGGAGGGGAGTGAAGTGACCGATGCGCTCTACGATGCGGGTTACGGCTCGAGCAGCCGGCTGTACGAATCGGCCAATCGTCGGATTGGCATGACGCCGGCCACCTATCGACGCGGCGGGCGGGGTGCCCGAATCGGATTCACCGTCGTGCCATCCCGTTTCGGCCGCGTCCTGATCGCGGCTACCGAGCGGGGCATCTGCGCGCTCAGCCTGGGCGACGGCGTTCGCAAGCTGGAGACGTGGCTGCGCGAAGAGTATCCAAGCGCCGAGATCGTGCGGGATGATCGCGGCCTGCGCGCGCATGCGCAAGCGCTCGCCGATCATCTTACCGGGCGCCAGCCCGACATCGATCTTCCGCTCGACGTGCGCGCGAGCGCATTTCAGCGCCGTGTTTGGGACGAGCTTCAGAGGATCCCGTACGGTCAGACGAGATCATACGGGGAAGTCGCCGTGGCGCTCGGAAAGCCCACCGCCGCTCGCGCCGTCGCCAGGGCTTGCGCGACGAACCTCGTCTCAATCGTGATTCCCTGTCACCGCGTCGTCCGCAGCTCGGGTCATTTGGGCGGATACCGCTGGGGCATGGATCGCAAGCGCGCGATTCTCGAGCAGGAAGCCGCGATCGCCGGCCGAGCAGCTCAGGATGATCGGCGAATACCGCCTGCAAAGAAGCGCCGATTCACCACAGAGTCGTCATGAGCTGCGCTCACCCCGTAGCATGAAAATAGGCGTTGTGGTTCTTGACGATCGGACCCACAACATGTTGCGGAGTCAGGCGCATTTTCTGAGCAGAACACAGCGCGGCTGACCCGCAACCAAGCCACTGGGCACCCGCGCTAGACTACTGACGGTCCATATTTTGTCGTGGCGCGACGATTTCCCGCGGCCGGCGTCAGTTGGCGCGTTTGGCTGCGGACCTGGCCGCGCTGGGCCCTCTGGGGTGAGCCCTTTTCGTCACCCTGCCAGCTTGGAGCGGCGGTAGACTCCGGCGGCG
>JACPPN010000130.1 GCA_016190995.1 Acidobacteriota bacterium
GCCTGGCAGAACTTCAACGAGAACATCAACGGGTCGATCGAGCCCGGCAAGCTGGCGGACTTCGTCGTGCTGGCCGAGAACCCCCTCACCGTCGACGCCGTGAAGATCAAAGATATCCAGGTCCTCCAGACCGTCATCGGAGGCAAGACGGCTTATTCGAGATAGCGCGGGCGTCTCCGCTCGGGACGCGGCCGTGCTGCGACGTCCGTCAACGAACCGAGGTGCGCGATCATGACGACGAAACGATGCGTGTTCGGACTGGTTCTTCTCATGAGTGTCGGGCTCAGCATGCGAGGCAGCATCGGGCAGGCGCCTGCCGCGCCCGACGCTATCTACGTCAACGCCACGGTCATCACGATGGACCCGGCGCATCCGTCGGCGCAGGCGGTCGCCGTCCGGGGTGACAGGATCGCCGTCGTGGGATCGAACGCCGACGTCCGGAAGCTGGCCGACTCGCACACGACGGTCGTGGACCTTGCCGGAAAGGTATTGCTGCCCGGCTTTGTCGAGCCGCACAACCACTTCCCCGGCTCGGGCTCTAGCGCGCTCTTTTCCGTCAACCTGAGCAGCGCGCCGCTCGGCCCGATCACCAGCATCGACGATCTGGTGGCCGCGTTGCGCGAGAAGGCGCAGTCCACGCCGAAAGGGCAATGGGTGCAGGGCCGTGGCCACGACCAGACGCTGCTCAAGGAGGGACGCCATCCGACCCGGTACGATCTCGACAAGGCATCCCCCGACCACCCGATCTACATCACCCACAACTCCGGACACTTGAGCATCGCCAACAGCAAGGCGCTGGAGCTTGCTCACATCACCAAGGACACGGAGGCGCACGGCGGCGTCATCGAGAAAGACCCGAAGACCGGAGAGCCGACCGGCATCCTCGAAGAGAACGCCCAGCCGCTGGTGCAGCGCGTCATCCCGCCACCCAGCGACGCCGACGAGCGGGAAGCGATCAAGTGGTCGGTGAAGGACTACGCGTCGGCGGGGGTCACGACGGCCACGCTTCCCGGCCGCGGGGTCTCACCGGCGCTCCAGGCCGCCTCCAAGGCCGGCCTGATCCCCTTCCGGATCGTCGCGATGCTCGGCGGGCGCACGTCGCCCTATCAGATGGACCCGGTGTCGAAGCTCCGGGAGTGGCTCCAGCCCGCAAAGTTCGTGGGCGACGAGATGTTGAAAACCGGCCTAGCCGTGAAGCTGTCAGATGACGGCTCGATCCAGGGTTTCACCGGGTATCTGTCGAAACCGTACCACACGCCGTACCGCGGCGACGCCAGCTACCGCGGCTATCCGCACGAAACGCGTGAAGAGATGCTCGAACGTGTCAAACTGCTCCACGCTGCGGGCTACCAGATCGCCACCCATGCGAACGGCGACGCCGGCATCGACGACACCATCTACGCCTATCGTGAGGCGCTCCGGGAACGTCCCAAGCCCGATCATCGCTTCCGGATCGAGCACGCCCAGATGACGCGGGAGGACCAGCTCGACGCGATGAAGGAGCTCGGCATCACGCCCTCGTTTTTCGTGTCCCACACGTATTTCTGGGGCGATCAGCACCGCGACATCTTCCAGGGGCCGGAACGCGCGGCACACATCAGTCCGCTGGCATCGGCAGTGAAGCGGGGAATCCGGTTCTCGATCCACCTCGACACCCCCGTGACGCCCATGAGCCCCCTTCAGGCGGTGTGGTCCGCGGTGAACAGGTTGACGAGGAGCGGCAAGGTGCTCGGGCCGGACCAGCGGATCAAGCCCCTCGAGGCGCTCCGGGCCGTCACGATCGACGCGGCGTGGCAGAGTTTCGAGGAGAAGATCAAAGGCTCGATCGAGCCGGGCAAGTTCGCGGATCTCGTCATCCTGGCAGAGAATCCACTGACCATCGACCCAGTCAGGATCAAGGACATCGCGGTGCTAGAGACGATCGTGGGCGGCCGGACGATCTACAAGAAGGAGGGAACGTCGACGTCCGTTCTTCGATAGCGCATCCCGGCCGAGAACATCTGCGAGGCAAGCCGGATCGAGGTGCCCTCACGGGCCCAGAGCTGGACGGTCTGCCGTGTAACAGCTCGCACCCCGCTACGCGTGCCTGGTCCGCTGGGACGCCAGGTTGAACTTCTGATACCACGTCGATTCCGCGCCCGCGCCTGCGCGCGCGATCACGACGTCGATCAGATAGGGCTTCCCGTCTCTGGTCGCCTGTACGCCCCTCTTCAAGGCCGCTTCGAGATCGCCGGCCGCCGCCACCTTCTCGCCTCCGACGCCCTGACTCTGGGCCAGCCTGACGAAGTCGATGTCGGGATCGCCGAGATACAGACCGTGGTAGTGGCCCGTATCCTTCATCCGCCTGCCGTATTCGTGGTACGCGGTCCGAACCGTTTGATAGTCCAGGTTGTTCCAGACGACCGTCAGGACCGGAACGCCGTAGCGCGCCATCGACCAGAACCCTGACGCGCTGTACATGACCGCCCCGTCGCCGATGCTCAAGATCACCTGCCGATCGGGCGCGCCGAGCTTCGCCCCGACCGCCGCCCCCACTCCCCAGCCAAGGCCGGAGCCCACGTTCATCAACCACCATCGCTCGTCGGGCTGGCAGCCGGTACGGATGAGATCGTTGCTGCCCGTCAAGTTCTCGCTCACGATGATTGCGTCCGGATCCGCGATGCGATCGAGCTCGTACCCGAGCCGGTCGCGGTGGATCGGGCTGAGATCGAAGTTCTTCTTGACCGCGTCGCGGCGCGCGGCAGCCTTCTTCTCCAGGTGCGGTCTGACGATCGCCAGTCTCTCATCGCGCAGCCTCTGAAGGCGCGCGGGCGTGGCCATCGAGGCAATGGCATCCTTCAGGTCGCGGAGGGTTTCCCCGACATCGCCCACGACCGCGAGATCCAGCCGCTGCGTGCGCCCGAGCATGGCCGTGTCGATCCCGACCGCGACGAAGCGCGCGGTACGCGGGAGGATCGGCGCATCCAGATCCATCACTCCTGGATCGCGCGTGCCAATCTGGATGACCAGGTCGGCGTCGCCGTTCGGGTAGACGGAACGGCTGTCGAACGTTCCCGCGTACAGTGCATGCGGCGCGGGGAAGTTCCGATAGGCCTGGCGCCGATGGGTCGTCGCCATCAGGCCGAGCGACTCGCACAGCGCTACCGCCTCCGCCTGAGCGCCCGACTTCCAGATCTCGTCGCCGAACACCGGCAGCGGGCGCTCGGCCTCGAGCAACAGTCTGGCCAGGGCGTCCACCTGATCCTTCGGAGGCCGCGGCCGGACGTCCACCAGGAAGCTGTCCCGATCCCAGATCTCCGCCGTCAGGTTCGACGCTTCGAGCGCAGCGCTCGCATAGCACACGTACACGGGCCCACGGGGTGCGGCGGCCGCAACCTTGAACGCCCGCCTGATCGAAACGGGGATCGAGGGCCCGCTCCTGACTTCCCACGAGATCTTCGTGAACTGCCGATTGATCTCCGCTTGAGTGAACCCGGGCCGCGGGCCGAGGACGACGTCGTCGCTGAACCGCGCCGTGTCTTGCAGGCCGGCGGTCACGATGATGGCCGAACCGTCCCAGTGGGCGTTGTACAGCTGCCCGGCGAGCTGGGCCGTCCCGACCACGGCATGGACGTTGACGAAGGCAGGCTGCTGCGTCACGCGGTGGTAGCCGTCCGCCATCGGCAGCACCACTCCCTCGTGCAGCCCCAGAATCACCTGCAGCTCGGGCCGGTCGGTCAGGGCATCGAAGAAGCCGACCTCGTACGAGCCGGGGTTGGTGAACACGTATTTCGTGCCGGTCGCCTTGATCTGCTCGACCAGCAGATCGCCGCCCGTTCCGGTGATCGTTCGCGTTCGCTGCGGATCACCCGGACGCGGCTCCTCGCCGACTTCGGCGGCGGCAACCACCGAACGCGCCGCTCCCGTCGTGAGGCCCGTAGCCACCAGACGGCGCACGAACGTGCGCCGCGAGATGCGACCGTCGTAGTACTGCTGCAGGAGGTGCCGCATAGAGATTCTCCCTGCCAATCGGCACTAGGTCAACACCAACAGGATGCCTAAGAACGCCTCATTCACCACCTCATTCACCACAGAGCACGCAGAGAGTACAGAGAAGACTCTGCGTCTCGGCGCTGCGCGCTCTCGCACTCTGTCGTAAGCCTTTCTTATCAGCCTGCCAAGGTCAAGGTGGCTGGCGTCAGGGGCTGCGCGGCGGTGCAGGCGCGCGCGGTGGGGGGCAACCGTGCGGACGAATTCCCGTTGATTTCGTTCGATCCATTGATCCCAAAGCTTGAACCGCAGAGGGCGCGGAGAACGCGAGAAGGTCAGTTTGGCGATCTCCGCGTGCTCTGCGTGCTCTGCGGTGAAAGCTTGTGGCGCCGGACTCAGGTTCTGGTTCAAGTCGGTCACGACTTCCGGAAATTGGGCGCCCGTCTTTCGAGAAACGCCGCCACGCCCTCGTCGCGCTCGCCGCTCGCGAGGCAGAGTGCGAAGAGCGTCCGCTCGTACTCGATGCCGGCCAGCAGATCGACGTCCTGGCTCCTCAGCACCGCGTCTCGGGCCGCCGCCAGTGATACCGGTCCCTTCGCCTTCCATTTCGCGCAGATCGCCCGCGCCGCCGCCAGCAGCTCCCCCGCCGGATGGACGCTGTTGACCAGTCCAATCCGATGCGCCTCGCTCGCATCGATCGCCTCCCCCGTCGTGATCATCTCCATGGCCTTTCCCAACCCCACCAGACGGGTCAGGCGCTGCGTACCGCCGCTGCCGGGAATCACGCCAAGGTTGACTTCGGGCAAGCCCAGCCTGGCGCCTTCCACCGCAATGCGCAGCGTGCAGGCCAGCGCCAGCTCGAGGCCTGCGCCCAGACAGAAGCCGTTGACCGCCGCAATCGACGGCATGCGCATGGTCTCGATGAAGCGGGGCAGCTCGCGACGAACCGCGGAACCTGTCGAGAGCTCGCTGGCGACCGAACGAGTCTTCAGTTCGTTGATGTCCGCCCCGGCAGAAAAGGCGCGTGTCCCTTCCCCTGTGACGATTACGCAGTCGGCCGCGCCGCTCGCCTCGAGGTCCCGGAGCGCATGCAGACATTCCTCGCGCATCTGCAGGCTCATCGCATTGCGCCGCTCCGGATCGGCGAGCGTGACAAGCGCGACGCGGTCGTCGATGGCCAGTTTGATCTTTCCGTAGCTCATGGCTGAGCCTCGCAGCATTTGCAGTTTGAACCCAAATGGTTCGCGCCAGCGGCGGGGGCCTTCCGGTCATACAGATGACAGGCCATGTGCGTGATCCTGCCTATCAAGCTCGGCGAGCAACCGGCTCTTGATGATCTTCCCGCCTGCGTTCTTCGGAATCTCGGCGACCAGCGCGAGGCGGCGCGGCTTCTTGTAGTCGGCGAAACGCGCCGCGCAGAACGCCTGGACATCCTCGAGTGAAGGTCGAAATCCCGAGCGCGGCACGATGAACGCGGCAACGACCTGTCCCCACTTCGAGTCGGGCGCGCCCACCACGCTGCAATCGAGCACCCCCGGATGGGCCATCAGATGCTCCTCGATCTCGGCCGGGAAGATCTTCAGGCCACCACTGTTGATGAGCTCGTTGACCCGGCCCGCGAGGTGCAGGAAGTTCTCATCATCGACGAACCCGAGATCCCCGGTCTTGAACCAGCCGTCGGCAAACGCCGCCGCGGTCGCTTCGGGGTCGCCGAGATAGCCTGTCATCAGGGACGGGTTGCGACACCACACTTCTCCGATCTCCCCGGGTGGCAACGCCCCACCCTCGGGGCCCGCGATCATGATTTCCACGTTCGCGAACGGCTGCCCTACGGAGCGCGGCTTGCGCAACTGATCGCGAGGCTTGAGGACCGTCATGCTGTTCGACTCGGTCGAGCCGTAGTAGTCGTAAAGGTGGGGCGTGAGCCTGTCGAGTGCACGACGCTTGGTCGCGGGCGCCAAGGGCGATCCGCACGTCACCAGCCGCCTGAGAGTCTCGACGCGGTACCGCCGGACGCGATCAAGCTCGTCCAGCACCATGACGACCATCGTCGGCACCATGAGGCTCGAGGTGACGGCGCGCGCCTCCACGAGCTCCAGGTACTGCCGGGCGTCGAATTCCGGCAGGATCAGGACGGTGCCGCCGACGTACAGGTGCATCAATGTGAACGTCAGCCCCGCCGAGTGCACCTGCGGCATCGTCCCGAGATAGACGTCGTCTTCGGAGAGTCCATAGGTGATCGCGGCGTTCAGCACCCACAGCATGCGAGCACGATGGGTCGCGAGCGCCCCCTTCGGCTTCCCGGTGGTGCCCGAGGTGAAAATCAGGCTGAAGAAATCCTCTTCGCCTGGGTTACGGAGAGCGGCGAGCGGCGTGCGAAGCCACTCGTCCCAACCGACGCCGTCGGGATCGCCGCCATCGATCGACACGACGCGGATTTGGGGCTGACGCGCAATCGCCTGCGCCTCGCGGGCTCGGGCCACGAATACGCGGCTCGTAAAGAGCACGCCCGGATGCGCGATCTGCAGCAATTCCGCGATTTCCTCCGGCGTGAGGCGGGGATTGATGGGCGAGAACACGCAGCCCGCGCGGGCGACCCCCAGCACGACGATCGCGTACGCGGCGCAGTTCGGCAGCAGCGCGCATGCAACGTCGCCGCGTGCCAGACCGCGCCCCGCAAGCGCGCTCGCCACGCGGTCGGCCTGTTCGTCGAGCTCCCCATAGGTCAGACGCAAGCTGCCATCGTCCAGGGCGAGCTTGCCGGGGGTGACGCGGCAGATGTGCCGGCCGACCGCTCCAACAGTTTGAGACTGGTTGGCGCAAGTCATGAGACTCGAGTAACGAAGCTTCGACTCAGACCGCCGAGTAAGGGGCCCCTGGGGTGGAGCGACGACGCTTCGCTCCCAGGCGCAGCTCCTGGTTCATAAGCGCGTTCTCAGCTCCCGAAGGCCGGCCGAGAGCGGAATCCCCACCGGGCACAGCTCGTCAATGGGGCCGAGCGTATCGTGCCCCGCGAGCGCGGCATCGCCGGCGACACGCGCGAGCCGCTCATGGCCTTTCGCGTCCCGTTCGTCGAGCGCGAGCATGAGCACCCTGTTGAGCGCAGCTGGTCCGAGCGTTCCGGCGGCGCCGAGCAGCCGTGAGGTGGCCGCCGTGCAGGCCCCGCAGGTGACGCAGCCGTTGTGGCGCTCGATGAGCGCGCGCTCGGCGCCCCCCGGCGGGATCACCGGGACCTCGCGAAGTCGAGGCTGCCGCGGTTTCAGGCCAGCCTCGGCGTGGATGAAGGTCGCCAAAAACGGGTCGAGATCGACGACGAGATCCCGCCTGACGGGCAAGCCGGCCAGCGGCGCAACTTCCAGCACCGCACCGGCGGGCAGCTCCGCCACCGAGCTCTCGCAAGCAAGCGCCTCTCGGCCGTTGATGGTGACCGCACACGATCCACACATGCCGACGCGACACGCGTACCGGAACTCGAGCGTTGGATCGAGATATTCGCGGGCGTACAGCAACAAGTCGAGCACGCGCCCCGCGACGGTCGGGACGGGCACGTCGAAGTCCCGTTGTGTCGATGCGACGTTGGCTCGCTTCACTCTCAGGATGACATGACGGGTCATGGTGCCTTCTCGGACAGGCCCGGAACCGCCTCGACCGAGGCGCCGGGAATCACGGTCTCGAGGGCGAGCTCCTCGGGGCGGCGGCGCGTGAAGCGCACGGGTCGCACGTCAGCCGCAATCGTGGCGTCCTCGTCCCTTCTGAGGAAGATGTTGTAGAGGCCGCCGGGCGATGTCTCGGAAAAATCCTCGCGATAATGGCTGCCCCGGCTTTCCTCGCGGAGTGCCGCGGCGCGGCAAATCATGCGCGCCACCGCGATCAGGTTCCGGATGTTCAGCGTCTCTTCGAGCACGGAGTTGCCGCCGCGCGCGCCTGGAATCGGCAGCAGGTCCACCTTCTCTTCGAACGCGTCGAGCGCCGTCGCCGCACGCGCGAGCGAGGCCGCGCTGCGGATGATGCCCAGATCCTCCCATGCCACCGACCCGATCTCACGCCGGAGCGCGCAGGCGCTGCCCCGACCGTCCCGCGGGCGCTCGAGCCGCGCTGCGATTTCTTCCAAACGGCGCGGATCGGGCTCACTGAGCGCGGCGTGGGCGGCGTGCTCCGCCAGGGCATCGCCCGCGATCGCGCCGAATACCATCGATTCGGCCACGCCGTTTCCGCCCAGCCGGTTTGCGCCGTGTACTCCGCCCGCATCCTCGCCCGCGGCAAAGAGCCCCTCGAGGCTCGTGCGACACCGTGTGTCGATCCTGATGCCGCCCATCTGGAAGTGGGCGGTCGGGGTCACCGGCACGAGGTCAGTTGCCATGTCGAGGCCAATCGACAGGCAGCGGCGATACATGCCCGGCGAGGACTTCAGCAGGAACTCCTTGCCGAGATGCCGGACGTCGAGGAAGACGGCGCCCTCGGGCGATCCGCGGCTGGCACGGATTTCGAGAAAGCTCGCACGCGAGACACGGTCGCGCGTCGAGCGTTCCAGCCTGGCGGGATCGTAGCGGTCCATGAAGCGCTCGCCGCACGCGTTGAGCAGATGCCCCCCGGCCCCGCGCAACCCCTCTTCCAGCACCGTACCGGTGAGCGCGGAGTCGCCCGCGCGCAGCCCTGTGGGATGGAACTGCATCATCTCCATGTCGGCGAACTCGGCGCCCGCGCGAAACGCCATGGCCATTCCGTCACCGCTCTTCTCGAGCGACGCCGCCGTGATCCGGTAAAGCGGCGCCGCCCCGCCCGTGGCCAGCAGCACAGCCTTCGCCTTGACGGCCACGAGCGCGCCGCTGTGGTGATCCAGCAGCAAGGCGCCGCAGATGGCCCTTCGGGACCTGTCGAACAACAGCTCGAGCCCGCGCACCTCGTTCAAGATCTCGATCTCGCGCAGCAGCACCTGCTCGCAGAGGCGACCCATGAGCTCGATACCGGTCAAATCGCCGCGGTGCACGGTGCGGTCGAACGACTGGCCAGCCAGCGCGCGCTGGTGGATCGTGCCGTTGGGATTGCGATCGAAGTAGCAGCCGTACGCGTTCTCGAGCTCGAAGATCCGATCCGGCGCCTGCGTCACCAGCGTCCAGGCCAGCTCCTGATCGTTGATGAGCGCGCCGCCCCGCAACGTGTCGTCGTAATGCTTGTCGAACGAGTCGGCCGGGTCGAGCACGACGTTGTAGCCACCCTGCACCATGCGGGTGCAGCCGCTCTTGCCGAGCAGCCCTTTGCTCGCGACGAGGATGCGCAGCCTGGGATTGGCGTCGCAGGCGCGGAGCGCCGCATAGAGCGCGGCGCCGCCGCCGCCGACAATCAGGATGTCACAGGCTCTTCGTTGCATACGTGGGCATCCCGGCTAGTAGCGACGGTTCGCCTGTCCCGGCAGTGTCTTGTCACTCGGCGGTTTGAGGCGAAGCTTCGCTACCCACCAGCAGACGGTCGGCCAGGTAGATCAGTGCCCCTACCGCGATCGCGACACCAGCGGCAATGAGGTTTGCCATCGAGGCC
>JACPPN010000134.1 GCA_016190995.1 Acidobacteriota bacterium
AACCCGAACACGCTCCTAGTAGGCCGCCATCGCCGGCAGAAACTCCAAAGAATTCGATAATCTCGCGCGAGCAGCGCTCCTAAGACAGCTCCTAAGGCTCATGACAGAAAACCTGGCTTCATCTGTCACCGGTCCGGCCTTAGGAGATGTTTAGCCGGGCCACGGCGGCACGCACCGATATCGTTCGACGATGGCCGCATCGAGCTCGATGCCGAGGCCCGGTCGATCGGAGGGCGAGACGACTCCAGCCTCGAGCTGCGGCACGCCGATCGCCAGATCGCGGCAGAGCGGATTGTCGCGCATGGGGTACTCCACCAGGCCGCCGCCCGTTGCCGCCATCCAGTGGATCGACGCCGCCGTATTCACGCCGGTCCCGAAGCAATGCGGCACGCAGCGCGCGCCGTACCGCGCGGCCAGCGCGGCGATCTGCATCCCATGCGTCAGGCCCACGCGCCCGAGATCCGGTTGCACGACCTTCACGCCAGCGTCGAGGAACCGTTGGAAGGCGGGTACGACGTCTTCCGTTTCGGCAGCCGCAATGGGGATCCGCACGTGCGGCGTGAGGCGCTCGTACCCCTCGAGATCATCGGGATGGAGCGGCTCTTCAACCCATTCGACGCCGAAGGGCTCGAGGACGGCGCAGCCCGCAATCGCGCGCTCGACCGACCACCGGCGGCCGACGTCTACCATCAGGTCGATCGACGGCCCGACCGTCTCGCGGGCGGCGGCGACCATCGCGCGATCCTCGGCGGGATCGGTGCCGATGGGGCCGAATCCGAACTTGATGGCCCTAAACCCCCGGGCCGTGAGGTCGCGGGCGAGGGCGCGCGTCTCCTCGATCGTCTCCCCCCACAACACACTCGCGTACGCGCGAACTCGCGGCTGCCACGACGAGGCCAGCAGTTGATAGACGGGCCGCCCGAGCGCCTTTCCTTTCAGGTCCCACAGCGCGACCTCGATACCGGCCATGGCATGGATCGCGACGGCCCGGCGGCCGTACCACGCCGTCTGCTCGTACATCGCGTTCCAGACGGCTTCGTGATCGAGCGGGTCCATCCCGCGGAGGATTTCCCGCAACCCGTGTCGCCCGCCGCCCGATCGTGGCGCCTCGATGACGGCGCGCGCCACATAGGACGACGAGACCACCTCCCCGACGCCGGCGACACCCTCGTCGGTGCGGACCTCGACGATCAGGACATCCTGGGTGCCGTCAAAGATGTTCTCGACACTGGGGATGCGAAGCTGGGTGGCGACGACGTCGGTGATGCGCATGGACAGCGAGCGCCGGAGCGCGCGGAGCATAACATAGGGTCTATCGTTAGACCATACGCCGCGTCGCCCCGTCCGGGCGGCGGCATCCACCGGAGATGTCCGGTCCCGCCCCGGTCAGGTCGCGCGTCAGCACGCCGGATCGGCCGGCGTAGCGGAGGCCAGGATGGCCTTGACAGCGCCGGCCGCGCTGGTAAAGGATATGGTCCAACCTTAGACCAATGAAGAGAGATCCCGGTGACCTCCGCATGATTCCCACTTCGCCGGCCGGCCGGCTCGACGGCTCGGGCAACCATCACTACTTCCCGCGCCATCCGCGCGGTCAATACGTGGTCATCGCGCACGCCGAGGGCGTGTACCTCTACGACGAAGAGGGCCGGCAGATTCTCGACGGCGCATCGGGGGCGGCGGTCGCGTGCCTGGGCCATGGCAACCGGCGACTCATCGAGCGCATGAAGGCGCAGGCCGCCAGCGTCGCGTTCGCGCACACCTCGACGTTCGTCACGCGGCCGCTCCTCGACCTGGCCAGCCGCATCGCCCGATACACGGCTGATCCGGCGGCGCACGTCTACTTCGTGTCGGGCGGGTCGGAAGCGACGGAAACCGCGCTCAAGATCGCGCGCACGTATCAGGTGGCCGCCGGCCATCCCGATCGCTACGCCGTCATTTCACGCGCGATCTCGTATCACGGCGCCACCATGGGCGCGCTCTCGATGACGGGCGTGCTGAAGCGCCGCCACATTTACGAGCCGCTCTTGTCGCAGTTCCCTCGCGTCGCGACTTGCTATTGCTATCGGTGCCCGGTCGGCCGCGATCCGGACTGGTGCAAGGTGGAATGCGCGGACGAGGTGGAGCGCGCGATTCTGGCGCACAACCCCGACCGCATCGCGGGGTTCATCGTCGAACCCGTGATCGGATCGTCGGCGCCGGGCGTGACGGCGCACGAAGACTACATGGCGCGCGTCGCGGCGGCCTGTCGCCGCCACGGCGTGCTCTTGATCGCGGATGAAGTGATGAGCGGCGTCGGGCGGACCGGCAGGTTCTTCGCGATGGAGCACTACGGCGTCACGCCAGACATCATCGCGATCTCGAAAGGCATCAGCAGCGGCTATTTCCCGCTGGCGGCGGTCATCGTGAGCGGGCACGTGTTCGACACGGTTCGAAGGGCCGGCTCCGGCGAGTTCGTGCACGGCTTCACCTATGCCGGCAGCCCGATTGGCGCCGCCGTGGGGCTCGAAGTGCTGGACATCCTCGAAGAGGAGCAGCTCGTCGCCCGCGTGGCCCGGTTGGGCGATCTGCTGCTCGACCGGCTCCAGACGCTCCGGTCCTGCGCAATGGTCGGTGACATCCGAGGCAAGGGTCTGCTGGTGGGCGTCGAGTTCGTCGCCGATCGGGCGACGCGTCAGCCATTTCCCGCCCCGATGGGCGTGGCCACGCGCGTCCTGCAGGCGTGCCTCGCGGAAGGTCTGGCCGTTTATCCCGGCGGCGGTTCAGTCAACGGATTGAGCGGCGATCACATCATGATCGCCCCTCCGTACATCATCACGGAGGCACAGATCGAGGAGCTGGTTGCAAAGCTCGCTCGTGCGGTCGAGAAGGTTCAGGCGCAGGTGGATCCGGCGCTCGCGATTGCCGCGGCGGTCGAGGGCCCGGCCATCGTAGAAGGTTCGTGAGGGGGGTCACGCGGCTTTCCCGCAGGGAAGGCGGGCGCAGCGTCCGATGTCCTGCTCGCGTCCAGACACGGCAAGGAGGATTCATGGCTTGGCAACCTTTGATGACCCGATCACGTGTGCTGCTTCGAGCCGTTGTCGTGTCGCTCCTGCTCACTTGCATGGCGCGAGCAGCGGGGGCGCAGGGAACAGGCGCGGGCAGTATCCTCGGCAAAGTGAGCGATGAAACGGGCGCCGCGATGCCCGGCGTCACCGTCACGCTCACGAGTCCTGCCCTGCAGGTGCCGGAACTGACCAATGTGAGCGGCGCCGAGGGATCGTACCGGTTCGAGAACCTTCCACCAGGCGTCTACCGGATCAAGTACGAACTGCCAGGGTTCTCCACCATCATCCGGGAGGACCAGCGCCTGAACGCCGGCTTTGCCGCGCGGATCGACGTCACGATGAAGGTCGGGGCGCTCGAGGAAACCCTCACGGTGAGCGGCCAGGCCCCGGTCATCGACACGACGACGACCGCGGGCAGCACGAACTTCACCAAGGAGATGCTGGAGAAGATCCCAACCTCGCGCAGCATGTGGCAGGTGCTCGCCATGACGCCCGGCGTCCGGGTGACATCGACGCCCGACGTGGGGGGCAGCACGGTCGGGACGCAGCAGAGCTACTCGAACTACGGCACCTCGGGTCAGAACAAGCCGACGATCGAGGGCATCGACACGCGCGAGGGCGAGGGCGGTTCGACGATGTACTACGATTACAACGCGTTCGAGGAAGTGCAGGTCAAAGCGGTCGGCAACGACGCCGAGATGGCGCTTCCCGGCACGAACTTCGTCGGCATCGTCAAGTCCGGCGGCAACGAGTTCCATGGCACCTATTTCGCCTCGGGTCAGCGTCCCGAGCTGCAAAGCAGCAACATCGACGACAAGCTGCGCGCGCAGGGCGTCAGGGGAGGCAACCCCCTCATCTACTACTGGGACTTCGCGGCGGATCTGGGCGGCCGGATCGTCCGCGACAAGCTGTGGTTCTACGGAGCGTTCCGGCACCAGCGGAACGTGCGCCGGGTCCTCGGCTACGCGAGCGCGCCGGGTCCGGACGGGAAGTTCGGGACCGCAGACGATGTGCCGGGCGAATCGCTGGCCGATCTGATCGACTACACGGCCAAGGTGTCGTATCAGCCGACGAAGAACTACAAGGTGATCGGGTTCATCCAGATCAACCCCAAAATCGAGCCGGAGCGTGAGGGCACCCGATTCAGACCACGTGAGGCGGCCTACGACTACACCACGACGCCCAAGCCGTGGAAGTTCGAGCTGCAAGGAACGCCGAGCAGCCGATTGCTGTTGAACGCGATATTCGGGCACCTCTACTACCGTGCGGTGCGCGCGGCCGTGGACAAGAGCGGCTCCCAGCCGAGCCGCTTCTACCGCGACACCAGTTTGCGCACGGGGCCCCACGAAAACCAGTTCGATCGGTATCGGACGCGGTGGCAGTCAAACGGTGGCGTCAGCTACTTCCCGGAGGAGTTCCTCGGCGGGACCCATTCCTTGAAGGTGGGATATGGCGTCGCCATCGAGTGGCTCGGCATCGACCGCTACAACCGCAACAACGGCAACTACCTGCTCACCTACGATCGGGGCCTCCCGGTCGAGATCACGACCTACAACCTGCCGATCCTCTCCGGCAAGGGCAAGGATCGGATGACCGACTTCTCGGTCTATGCAAAGGACACGTGGAACATCAGCGGCCGCCTGACCGCCAACCTCGGGGTGCGGTGGGAGCGGTATCACTCCTTCATCGACGCCGCGACCAAGGCGCAAGGCACGTTCGGAACGGGAGGGGACTTCCCGGCGGTCGATCTGCTCACGTGGTCCCGGCTAGCCCCGCGCGTCGGTGTGGCGTGGGATCTCAAAGGCGACGGCAAGACCGTGGTTAAGGGCACGTACGGCTGGTTCAACCACACGATGGCCGACGACTTCGCGTCGAACTTCAACAGGAACACGCTCTTGTCGACGACCTATCGCTGGCGCGATCTGGACGGCAACAACAACTACACGCCGGGCGAGGTCAACCTCGATCCGAACGGTTCGGATTTCATCAGCATCACGGGGGGCAACACGGGCGTTCAGAATCCCGATCTGCGGCAGCCGGTGACGCATGAGATCGCGGCCGACCTCGAGCGCCAGCTCATGGCGAACTTCTCGGCACGCCTGTACTACGTCTACAAACGGCAGCACGACCTGTACAACTTCGTCAACGTCCGACGGCCGCTCGGCGCGTGGAACATCCCAATCACACGCCGCGATCCGGGACCCGACGGCGTGCTCAACACCTCCGATGATGCGGGCAGCGTCACGTTCTACGACTACAACGCGGCGTTCCGCGGCGCAGCGTTCGTGGGCAACCAGCCGCAGAACCGGCCGAGCGGCCGCGACGATGCGTATCACACGATCGAGATGACGCTGAACAAGCGCACCTCGCAGAACTGGGACACGGTGAGCTCCGTGTCCTGGACGCGGAATCACCGGTGGCTGACAACCGGCACGACGTCGGCGGCGATTCCCAATACGCCCAACGACCTGTTCTTCCCGGTCGACAACACCTGGAACTGGCAGGTGAAGATCACCGGCAGCTACCATCTGCCGCGCAACTTCATCGTCGCCGGCTTCTTCCAGAGCCTGAGCGGCGATCCGGCCCAGCGGACGTACATCTTCCGGCGCGTCGATCCGGACGGCGGAACGCCGATCAACCAGGCGAGCACGGTGACCCTGCGGCTCGAGCCCTTCGGCGCGCGCCGCGAGCCGGCCCTCAGTGTGCTGAACATCCGCGGTTCGAAACGCCTCTCGTTCCGCGGCGGGCGTCGTCTGGAGTTCGACGTCGATCTGTTCAACGCGCTCAACGCGAACGCCGCGTCGCAGATCGACTACCAATCGGGCCCGACGTTCGGCGTGATCAGCCAGATCCTTCCTCCGCGCATTGTGCGGCTGGGCGTGACGTTCGCCTTCTGAACCGCAATCGACAGGCGCCCGCTCCCTGCCTCGGGGATCGGGCGCCTGGTCTCGGCGGCCTGCCGGTTCGATCGTCCACAGCCCGCGTTTGAATCTGGAGGCGTCGCGTCACCTGTCGGTTCAGAGGAAGCTTCGCTACCCAATACAGCAATCCGAGCTGAACGCCGGCGTACTCGCCGAACGCGTCGCCCGCATACCGATAGGGCCCGCCGGGCTCGCGATAGCGTCCTGCCGCTTCGGCGAACGACAGCAGGATGCAGAGGACGCCGAGCCCCGCGGCCAGGACGGCGAGCGGCGCCCACCCCCCCATGTCTTTCAAGACGATGCCCGGCAGCACGAAGACGCTGCTGCCGACCATCATGTTGATGGCGAGGCACGTGAGGTCCCAGCGGCTGACGACACGCACCAACGTCGCGCGATTCGTAGGGGTGACGGGCGCCATGGGTCACGTCTGAGAGTCGGCCGATCCTGACTGGCTTCTCGGCGGGACGACGATGCAGAGGGCGACCGTCGGCTCGTCGGTCACGCGACCCTCGTGGGCGACGTTTCCGGGAATCACCACGATATCCCCGGCGCGATACCGCTGGGCCCGATCGCCGTAGTCGAACGTCAGGGCGCCTGACACAATCAGGGTGACCTGTGCTTCCGGATGCTGATGCATCGGAAAGACCGAGTCCGGCGCGAACTCGTAGCGGATGATCGTCATCGTGTCGGTCTCGAAGACGCGACGCTTGATCGTTCCGTGCACGATTGTCTCGGTCAGGTGGCCCCAGTTGATGGCCTGTACCGTCTCTGTCGCAGTCATGCAGCCTCCGGTCCTCGAACGCCCGTCGCGCGCGGTACGCGTCAATCCGGACGCGCGCGGCATCGGTAGAAGGTCAGTCCCTTTATGGTACGCTGTAGCGTATATGGCGAAATTCACGCCCCTCGACTCGCGTCGCAAGTCTGAAGACGTCGCCGAGCAGATCCGCGAGATGGCGTTCAGCCGCAAGCTGCGGACGGGCGAGCGGCTGCCGCCCGAGCGGGTGCTGGCGCAGCAGTTCAACGTCAGCCGGGCCGGGCTCCGCGAAGCGCTGCGGCTGCTGGAATCGCAGGGGTTTCTCGTCATCAAACGCGGCCGGCAGGGCGGCGCGTACGTTCAGGAGATGCACAGCCGGCCGGTCGTCGGCGCCTTCGGCCACATGCTGCGGCTCGGCCATGTGTCGATCGCGCAATTGCTCGACGCGCGGCTCGGCATCGAAATCACGATGCTCGAGTTCGTCAACAAGAACGGTCGCGCCGAATGGGTGAGGCGCCTCGAAGCCAACGTGGCAGAAGCCGAGCGCCTGCGCGCCGTGTCGCCGCGCGATTCCGAGAAGCGGGTCGAGCTGCTCGGGAACCTTCACGAATTCCATCGGCTGCTGGCGGGCGCGACGAACAACCCCGTCTTCATGCTGGCCGCCGACACCATCATTGCGATTATTTCGACGCATCTCGACGAGATTGGTCATCGCGGTTGCGTGTCTCTCGATTCGGTCGCCGAGCACCGCGCCGTGCTCCAGGCGATCAAGACCGGCCGGCTGCACGATGCCCGCGACGTGCTGGAAGCGCATCTCAAGGCCGACAACCGCCGGACGTTCGCCCTGTTGCGCCGGTACGAGCGTCGTCCCCGCCGGTCACCGCGCAGAGGAAAGCGGCCGCTGGCGGCAAAGCGCCCCCGCCCCTCCTCGACCTAGATCCGCCTGACACGGTGCGCGGGGGCGAAGCACGCCAGAGGCCTGGTCACAGCTGGGCCCGTCGACGGCACGGCTGCCGGCCGTCCGCGCAGGGCGTGGTCGGCCTCACGGGTGCTGCGTCCCCCCCGCGCAAACGACGCGCTAGCCGGCTCGTCTCGCGGCGCGAACGCGGGCCTGCGGCCCCGGAATCGGGACGCCCGCCAGCACCCCGGTCGGCTTTCCATCCCGCACGGCGAATCTGCCATTCACCAGGACGTGCGCGACACCCTCCGAGTACTGGTGCGGCGCCTCGTAGGTTGCCTTGTCCCGGATTCTGGCCTCGTCGAACACCGCGATGTCGGCGCGCATGCCTTCGCGGAGCAATCCTCGATCCTGCACGCCGAAGAAGCTGGCGGAGAGCGACGTCATGCCGCGAATGGTGAATGGCGGGCTGATGAGATGCCGCTCGTACACGAACTCGCGCAGCTTGCGGGCGAACGCGCCGTAGTTGCGCGGATGGACAAACCCCTCGCCAAAGGCGGGCGTGCCGCCGTCGCTGCAGGTCATCATCCAGTCTTTCTGCGCAAGGTATTCGGTGTTCTTGATGTCGTAGAGATCGAGGTTGAGGAGCCCGGCGTTTCCTTTCTCGCCGAGAATGCGCATGACCACATCGGGGACGGACATCTTCCATTCACCGGCCTTGTCGGCGAGGGAGCGGCCGTTCAGGTCGGCGCGACGGTCGCTGAAGACGAGCTTCTCGGCACCGCCGCGGATTTCTATCATCTCCGTGATCCCCCTGGTCAACCGTGCGCGGAGCGTCGGATCGGTGAAGCGCTTGCGCATCTCGTCGTCGCCGCCGACCACCGCCCAGCGCGGCAGCGTATAGGCCGCGAGCCCCCGGCCCGTATTCGAGGCCGTGTACACGTGCTGCCCCGCCATGACGTTCACACCGCGCGCGCGCGCCGCCTCGACGAGCGCCGCGCCTTCGGGCGCCCGGCCGTAGTTGTGGACGCCTTGCGCGTTGAAGTGGCTGAAGATGACGGGTGTGCCGGCTTTCTCGCCGATCTCGATCGCCTCCCGGATTGAGTTCAAGTAGCCGATGCCCTTGTACGCCGCGCCGAGGTCGCGGTCGTGGGTATCATAGCGGCCGCCGTACTTCGCCGCGATCGTCGCGAGCTCGATGACTTCCTCGGTCTTGGCGAAAAACCCCGGCGAGTAGAAGAGCCCCGTCGACAGGCCGACAGCCCCTTCCTGCATGCCCTTGTCGACATACGCTTTCATGCTCGTCAGCTCGCCGGCAGTCGGCTCGCGGTCGGCCACACCCATCACCGTCTCGCGAGCGATCCCATGGCCGACCCACCGGAGGGCGTTCACGGCGATCCCGTGGCGGCGGTAGCCGTCGAACATCTGCGCGATGGTGTTCGGCCCGCTGCCATCGACGCCGAGCACGATGGTCGTAACGCCCTGGTAAAGCTGCGGCAGCGCGCGGCGGCCGTCTGGTGAGTCGAAGTCGGCGTGACTGTGCACGTCCCACAGGCCCGGGTGACGAGCAGATCGCTGACGTCGGGCGTCTCGCGCTCCGTGATGCCCGAGACGGCCGCGTTCCCCACGAACACGATCCTGTCGTCGGCCACCCCGATATCCCGCGTCGGCCCGGGATTGCCGGCCCCATCGAGGACCGTCCGGCCCGTCAGGAGGAGATCGAGAGGCGCGGCCCCCCTGTGCAACGGCGGGGACTGCAGCCAGGATTGCGGGACCAAGCCGGGCAAGCATGCGCATGGTGGTGCTCCTCGAAGGTGGGCCGGGAACGCACCTGGTCGTGTCGCGGGACGCGCGGCGCCGAAAAGGTCTAACGTTTGACCTAAGATAACGGCCGCGCGCCGACCGGTCAAGCGGCCGGCGCGGCAGACCGCCTTTCTCGGCCTGCCTCGGCGCAGATCCGGATCACGATCGAAGGAATCATTCCCGAAGCGCGTTGACAGGCCGGCGGGGCGTGCATAGGATATGGTCTGTCCTTAGACCTTTCTTGCCATTCATCCGGTCGGCCGACGCACATCGGGGCGGCGTCGACAGCGTCACGTCACCCGCCCGGACAGGTCGGCCATTCACTTGGAGAGGTCCCAGATGGAACCACACAGCCATCGTGTTGCGCGGGGAATCGTCGGAGCGATGACACTGCTCGTCCTGATCCTCGCCGCCGACCGGGGCCCGGACATCGTGCGGGCACAGGGCGCGGCGGTCGTCGATCCTGCGTTGTACGCGTCGCTCAAGTGGCGATCGGTCGGGCCGTACCGGGGCGGCATCGCGCACGCCGTCGCGGGGGATCCCGCGAATCCGTACGTGTTCTACATGGGCATCGGCGGCGGGGGTGTCTGGAAGACGGATGACACCGGGCTCACGTGGAGAAATGTCTCGGACGGCTATTTCACGAGCGGCGGCATCGGCGCCATCGCGGTCGCCTCCTCGAACCCGAACATCGTCTACGTGGGCACGGGCGAAGCCTGTATGCGGCATACGACGTCGGCTGGCGACGGCATGTACCGCTCGAACGACGGCGGCAAGACTTGGGCGCGCATCGGTCTCGAGAAGACCGAGCACATCGCGCGCGTCGTCATTCATCCGAGCAATCCGGACCTGGTATACGTCGCGGCGTTCGGCGACAGCTTCGCGCCCAACCCCGACCGCGGGGTCTATCGATCGAAGGACGGCGGAAAGACCTGGGAGAAAGTGCTTTACAAGTCGGACAAGGCCGGCGCCATCGACCTGGTCATGACCGCCGAGGATCCGAACACCCTCTATGCCGCGCTCTGGGAATTCCAGAATTTTCCGTGGGCCAACAAGGCCGGCGGGCCCGGCAGCGGGATCCACAAGTCAACCGACGGCGGGACGACCTGGGTCGACATCACCAACAATCCAGGCCTGCCGAAGGGCCTCAAGGGCAAGATCGGCATCGATGTCTCGGCGTCGAAGCCCGGACGCGTGTGGGCCATCATGACTGCCGAGGGCGAGGGCACCGGCGTGTGGCCACCCAAAGGCCTCGATCTCCCCGCCGGCTGGAAGCCCTGCCGCGATTATATCTGCGCCGGCAGCGGTCTCTATCGCTCGGATGATGGCGGAGCCACCTGGGCGCTGATGAACAACGATCTGAACTACTTCTCGCGCGCCTGGTACTACACGCACGTCACCGCGGATCCCGTCGACCCTGACAAAGCCTACATTCTCTTCAACGGTGTTGCGCGGACGACGGACGGCGGCAAGACGGCGCGACACTTCCGGGGCGGTGACACCCACGACTGGTGGATCGATCCGAAGAACCCGAACCGCATGATCGCGGCGACCGACGGGGGGGCCAGCATCACGCTCAACGGCGGCGCGACGTGGTCATCGCTCAACAATCAGCCGACGGGCAAGTTCTATCGCGTGACGACGGACGACCGGTTCCCGTACCGCATCTACGGCGGGCAGCAGGATGGCCCGACGCACTCGATTCCGACGCGTCCCGATCTCTCGATGCCGCCGACCTTCGCGTCGGGCGGCGGCGAGAACGCCGTCGTCGCGGTGAACCGCACGGATCCGGACATCACGTACGGCGGCGATCATCATTGGGTCTCGCGGCTCGATCGGAAGACCGGCCAGCGCCGGTGGATTTCGCCAAGCCCGGAGAACAACTACGGCACCGGGCCGAAGCAGCTCGAATACCGGTTCGCCTGGTGGTTCCCCGTCTTCACGTCGTCTCACGATCCGAAAGCGATCTACGTGGCGGCGCAGGTGCTGTTCAAGTCGACGAACGACGGACAGACCTGGAACGTGATCAGCCCGGATCTCACGCTGCACGACCCGGCCACGTTGGAAGACACGCTGCCGTCGGATCCTGGCGAGAACTTCAGCCCGACCACGCGCGAGAACCTGACGCAGTGGTATTCAGCGATCATCAGCTTCTCCGAGTCGCCCAAACAGCGCGGGATCATCTGGACGGGGTCGAGTGACGGGAAGGTGTACGTCACGCGAGACGACGCGAAGACGTGGAACGACGTGACACCTCCGGACGTGAAGCCGCATACCCACGTCAGCACCGTCGAGGCATCGCCGCACGATCCGGCGACCGCCTACGTGGCGGCGACGAGGTACCAGATGGGCGATGACACGCCGTACCTCTACAAGACCAACGACTACGGTCGCACGTGGACGAAGATCACCAGCGGCATTGCCGCGGACGACTACACGCGGACGATCCGCGAAGATCCGGTCCGGCGTGGGCTGCTGTACGCAGGCGCCGAACACGGCGGCGTCCACGTGTCGTTCAACGACGGGGCGACCTGGCAGTCGCTGCGCCTGAACCTCCCGACGGTGCCGGTGTGGGACGTCGCGATCAAGGACAACGATCTGCTTGCCGCCACGCACGGCCGATCGTACTGGGTGCTCGAGGATCTGACCGTGCTCAGGCAGCTCCATGCGCAGCCCGCGGCGCAGACCCTGCGGCTGTTCCAGCCGGCCACGACCGTGCGGCTGCGCGGTGCCGGCGGCGGCGGTGAGGAGGGCGGGGGCCGCCAGCCTAGCGGCGCCGCGATCCGGTACTACCTCAAGGACAAGCCAGAGGGCGAGGTCACCCTGTCGATTCTCGACGACAAGGGCAGTATCGTCCGGAGCTTCTCGAGCGTGGAGAAGCCCGCGCCCGACATCGCCGAGCGTATCGCGCCGCAGGAGCCGCACGAGCCGGCGATTCCCGCGGCCGCGGGGGCCAACGCGTTCGTCTGGGATCTGCGGCACAAGGGCATCGCGAAGATTCCGTCGGCTCTGATTCGCCGCGGCGATCCGCCCGGACCGTTCGCCGTGCCGGGGAAATATCAGGTGCGGCTGACCGCGGGCGGTGACACCCAGACGCAGCCGCTCGAGATCGTCAAAGACCCGCGCCTCCAGACGACCCAGGCCGACTTCGAAGAGCAGCTCGCCTTCGGGCTTCAGGTGCGGGACAAGGCAAACGAGATGTATCGGGTGATTGCCGAGATCCGCAACATCCGCCAGCAGGTTGCGGCGATTGCCCGTGCGCCCAAGGGCGCGTCGGGCTCGGCGAAGAAGCTTGCGGATGCGGGGGCCTCGATCGACAAGAAGCTCTGGGGCATCGAGGACATGCTCATCCAGTTCCGTGTCGAGACGAATCCGCCCGCGGCGCAGTCGCTGATTGCGTGGCCGGTGAAGCTGAACGACAAGCTGACGCTGCTGATGGAGTTCACGCAGGCGGCGGACTACCGGCCCACCGATCCCGATCGCGAGGTCTTCAGTGAAGTGACGTCGAAGGCCGCGGATCAGTACGCCGCGCTACAGCAACTGGTGCGGGTCGATCTGGCGGCATTCAATCGGCTCGTAAGGCAGGTCAAGGGCACCGAGGTCACGCTCAAGTACATGGTGCCGAAGGCTGTGAGCGAGTAGTCGCTAGCTACGTCCACGTGCTCGGCGCTGAGAGCGTGTGAAAAAAAGCTCTCACCGCGGAGAACGCAGAGCGCGCGGAGGAATGATTGTCGAAGAAACTCTGGCTCCGCGTCCTTCGCGTGCCTTCGCGGTAAGAGCTTTGGTTCACAAGCTCCGCGTGCCGGGTGCTGAGTGCTGGTGCCCAACGCTGAGTGCCGCGTGCTGAGCGCACGATGCCATGCTGGTGCCGGGTGCCAGGTCCGGCCTTATAGCCGGACCTCCTGTTTCAAGGCCGGCGCGACCGGCCAAAGAGATTCTTAGAACTCGGAACTTGTCGTGCTCCTCGACGTGCCCGGGCGAGGAAGAGCGCGACCTGCGAGCGCCCCCGTCGGCTTTCCATCCTTGAAGGCAAACGTGCCGTTCACCAGCACGTGCACGGTCCCCTCCGAGTACTGGTGCGGATTGTCGTAGGTCGCCTTGTCCCGGATCTTCGCCTCGTCGAAGACTGCAATATCCGCCTTTAGGCCTTCCTTGATCTTCCCGCGATCCTGAATCCCGAAGAAGTTCGCGGCCAGCGACGTCATGCCGCGAATGGCGAACGGGAGGCTGATGATC
>JACPPN010000139.1 GCA_016190995.1 Acidobacteriota bacterium
ACCCCCCAGTTAGGATAGAAGGCTGTAGAAGGTGAGGTTTGTCAATTGAGCAGCCCGTCGAGTGTACTCGAAAACCGCGTTCGACGCAACGGAAAACGGCCGAAAACGACCAGTTTTTCGCCAGTTTTCAACGTTCTGCACTGCTTTTGTGCAGGACTGTGCACGGCGGCCGACGTCAGCCCTCGACTGACGAGTTTGGAGCTAAGCCCTGCGTGCACAGAGGAATCGACAAGCTCATCCATATAGCGGTCCTGGCTCGGCCGGCTTGGCACCGGGTGGCCACCCGGCCCACGGCAGAGATAAGATGGCGCCGTGGCTGACAGCTTCCCTTTCCGGAGTATTCGGCGCCGGGAACGCCGGCGGACTGGCGGAGACCGCGGCGGCTGCCGCGGCTATCCGGACGAATTCCCCGGCATACCCGTGCTGCTCCGCCCAGCCACGCACATGGCGCTTCGCGCGGCTACCCTGGCAGTCGACCAATAGGTGCTCTTGAAGCAGGAGGTCATTCATGGATCACAAGAGAGGCTCGTTGATCGCCATCGCGATGTTATCGATCGCGGCGACGGTATGGACACCGATTCCGGTGGTATCGGCACAGGGCGCAGGCCCGGGCGCGCCGGCTGCGCAAAGTCTCGCGCCGTACGTCCCGACCCCGCAGATCGTTGTGGACCGCATGCTGGAACTGGCGCAGATCACGAAAGACGACGTCGTGTACGACCTCGGGTGCGGCGACGGCCGCATCGTCATTACAGCCGCGAAGAAGTATGGTGCGCGGGGCGTCGGGGTGGACATCGATCCTGAGCGCGTCGCCGAATCGGAGGCCAACGCAAAGCGCGATGGGGTCGACCAACTCGTCACCTTCAAGCTCCAGGATGCCATGACGGTTGACGTCAGCCCCGCGACGGTTGTTACGCTCTACCTCTTGTCCGGGTCGAATCTCAAGCTCCGTCCGATTCTGACGAAACAGCTTCGGCTAGGGTCCCGCATTGTCTCGCACGCCTTCAGCATGGGCGACTGGGAGCCGGAGAAGGTGGAGACGTTCGAGGAGAACGGTTTTACGCGGACGATCTACTTGTGGCGCACGGACGGGACGGTCAGGCCATAGAATCCTTTGGGATTGCGGATGAACGGCACCGGTTGATCGGCTGACGACTGAGCGGCCCGCCGGCACGGCCTGAACCGTCGAGGGCAGTCCGCCCACGCGGTCGGCGGGGTATACTGAAATTCTTCCGCCTGTCGGCGCCTTTCCCGGCCGGAGTGGTGAAACTGGCAGACGCGCGGGACTCAAAATCCCGTGGGGTTCACGCCCCGTGAGGGTTCGATTCCCTCCTCCGGCACCAAACCAACTCATTTTCCCCGATTCGACTCCTCGATCTCGACGTCGCCGTCCCCACAATGTTTCCCCGAAATTATGGGTAGGGGGCACGTAGTGTCGGCCTCCAGGCGACCGAGACCGATGGCTGCGTGGACCGAGGAGTACGTAGCCAGTGTCCGGCCTTATAGCCGGACCCAGCCGGCCCGACCACCGCCTCATCAAGGAACGCAATCGCGCTTTCGATCGCGGCCGGACCCAAGTGCATGTAACGCTGCGTCGCGAGTCCTGGCTGCCGGCTCACCGGAGGCGGACGCGCCGGACCGTTGCCTCGATCCCGTTCGCACCAGGACGATCGCTCGCGCTTGCAGGCTGAGCAAAGTAGATCAACTCGTCGCCGAAAAGCGTCCAGAACACGGCCAGAGCCGGCGCCACGAACGCGTCAATCGTCTCCGCCTTGAGAATCGTTCGCCCCGACCGTGCCATCCGCAGCCGGATGATGGCGCGTGTTCCATCCGCTGCAGATTGGGTAGCCACGAGCGCTCCGCGGTGCCAGCGAATCCGCTCGAGCCCGCGCAGATCGACGTTTGGGGATGGCCGCACCGTGCTCGCGGTCCGGGCTCGCACATCAACACGGATGAGACCGTTGGCGTGCGCCACGTACAGGATCTGCTCGCTGGCAAGAGCAATGCTGCTGGGAGCCTCCGCCGAAATCTTCACGACCGGCTCGAGCGCACCTCGCTTCGGACGGACGCTGAACAACCGCTGACCCGCCTGGTCCAGCACGAACACCTCCCCAGTCCTGGCTACCGCGACGTCCACGAACTTGACCGGCAAGGTCTCGTCGGGGGCGTGCATGACCTGCAACAACCGGCCGGAAACGAGTTGCATCTTGTGGAGCACCGATGCTCGTTCCCCTGTCTCCCGTGTGCCTGTCGTCACGACCCAGAGGAACCCCTGCGACCTTTCGATCTCGAACGCCATGATATCCAGCAGCCCGGCGGAAGTACCGGCAAACGCCACCGCATGGTCGGACCCCTCACCCACGACCATCAGCTTGCGTTCGTCACGATTGCCAATGACGAATCTGCGCGACACGGCGTCGTACGCGAGACCGGCCGGAACGAAGGAAGGGAGGATGCGCGTCCCCGCGTCGGTATGAGATTCGAAGGAAGGGACAATGCGCGTCCCGGTGTCGGGATGAGCTGCGGTGCTGGGCCCCGCCTCGGAAGCAGCCGGTGCCCTAGGCCCTACCTCGGAAACAGCCGGCGGCGGCGATCGAAGCGCTTTCACCTCTTCCTTCGGCTTCGCCCCGAGACGCACGCGTGCGATGGACGCCTCCACTGCAGGCCAGGCGGGAAGGGCGCGCGTCCGCCGGAAGTCGTCGCCGGCCGCGTCGGGAGCAATACCCATCTCCGCGAGTCGTCTCAGGGTGACCAGGGCATCATGTGGGCGGCCACTCAGGCTCTGGGCGCGCGCCAGCAGGTACATGAGGTCGGGATCGCGCGGCGGCCCTTTCTGCAAGGCCCGCCACGCGAGATCGTGGAAGGTCTCGTACTCGCCACGCTCAGCGGCGGCGAGCGCGAGCTCGCGGCAGGCCAGCATGTCACGGCATTCGCCGCCCGGAGTGGTCGGCTGGCTGCGAGTCCCCGCGACCGGGACTACGGTCAGGCCCAGGGTGGCAAGGAGCAGGAACCGGCGCACGCTATGATGCTACTCGCGAATGGCGTCATCTGCGAATCCGGCGGAGACCCAGATACTCCTCGTCGGCGCCGAATGGAAGCCGCGCGCCCTGATTCGCGCTCAACTGATCGAGGAAGGTCACGAGGTGGAGGCGGTCGAATCCTGGGAGGAGGCGGAGCTCCTGCTCCGCCGGCGCGCACGCCAGCCGCTTGTCCTCATCATCGATCTCGCCGGTGAGCCGCACGCTGCGGCGGCGCTTGCGACCCTGAAACGCCTGTTCGAGACTGACCGAGCCTTGATCCTGACGTCCGCATCGGCTCTCTCTTCGAATGACGTGCAGGACGCGGGTTTTCCCAACGTGCTCGCCCGGCCGTTCTCGATCGGCGATGTCGTGAGCGCGACGTCGCGCGTGCTCGCGCGGGCGCGGGCGGCCCCGTCGGGACCGCCCGATGCCCGCGATGGATCTTGAAGGATCAGCGGATCGTGACGAGGAAGGGATTGGTGGCCGGGTGCTGATTGCCTCGGCCGACGTCGACGTCTGCCGGACGCGACTTTCCGTCAATCTCCAGCGTGAACCGCAGCTCGTGAACCTGGTCCCCCACCGTGAAATCGAAGCCGTCGATGTCATCGTCGGTCTGCGCCGTGAATTGGATCCGCCGGTCGCCCTCCTTCTCGATCCTGTCCTGCGTGCGCTCGGCGACAACCGGCGCCCGACCCGGTGAGACGCCACGCACGCGCCCACGCGGGCCGCGGACGACGCGCGGAGCGCGCCCCGGACAAATCACCTTGCGTTCTTCCTCAACATCGATGCGCTTCAGCGATTCGAGCCTGCCACCTTCGCTCACCACGTGGCCGGTGAACCGGCGCATCGCCCCAAACGTCGTCCACCGCACGTGCCACGTGCGGCCTTCCTTCCAGACGTAGTACCCCAGGTCGTGACCCTCACGAAAACTCGGACGTCCGTCGAAGATCGCGTCATCTGCCGCGCACGGCGTGGCGATCAAGCCGAACGCAAGGAATGCCCCGACCATCAGTCGCAGGCTGTCTCTGGGCTGCATGGCGTTTCTCCTCCATACAATGCGCGTCTTGCACGCGGGGGAAACTGAAGGTCCGCCCCGCCGGGTGATTGGCGCAATCTCGATGGCCGCTCACCTCGTCGAGCCCGGTGCGGGTGGTCCGATATCGAGCGAGTCGACGAGCGTTAGAATTGTGTCGAGGCGTGTCAGATGCAGAAGATGTCGGACGTGGGGAGAGACATGGACGAGCGTCAGGCTGCCGCCATCGCGTTCGGCCGTCGTATAGCCACGCACGATCGCGCGAATGCCGCTGCTGTCCACATGCGGAACGTTCTCGAGATCGATCACGAGGTGCCGGTGGCCAGCCGACAGCAAGGTCTGGACCCGCTCCTCGAGTGCTTCCGCCGATCCGCCGATCAGAAGGGACCCCTCCGGCTTGAGGACCAGACGATCGCCAAAGGGAAACTCCGGCACAGCCATCGATTTGGCCCTTGGGAGCGCCACAAAGTAACACAGCGTCCCAACGCCCACAAGGTGAAACACGCCGCCCGAACACTCCGAGGTTGACAACTGGATTCCGAGGCGCCCACCATCAACACATGGCGAGGGGAGGGGGGAGCCGCGTCCGGGTAGCATGGCGCCACGGTTTCGTCTATCATCTCATCGCTCACGCTTTTTTGTCTTTGAGGTAAGATTCGTGCGCTTTGCCGCGTGAAAGGCGCGGGTTGTTGGGACGAGGACTCCGTGGCCGTTCGCTTATTCGTCGGCAATCTCTCTTACACCGCAACCGAAGCTGACCTGCGTGAGCTGTTTGCGCCGGTCGGCGAGCCTTCCAAGATCGTCATCCCCACTGACCGGGATACCGGCCGGCCCCGCGGCTTTGCTTTCGTGGAGTTCCTGGACCGAGGGGTCGCCGAAGAAGTCATCCGGCGCTTCAACGCGCAATCGGTCAAGGGCCGCCCCATCGCCGTGAGCGAAGCCCGTCCGCGTGAAGAGCGAGCCGGGCCGCTCATGCGGCCATCCGGGCCTGGAAGAACGGGACCTGTCGGACCGCCCGAAGGTCCACCCGGAGCGGCGACGCGACCCCGGCCTGCACGCGAGTTCGGGCCGCCCGCGCGCCGCCAGCGTGCGGAGCCGCGTCGCGGCCAGAAGCAGGAGAACGCCGGCCCAAAGGGCCCCATCCGCGAGCGGCGCAGCGGGCGCTTCTTCGACGTCGACGACCAGGAGGATGTCGTGGCCGAGGAGCCCGAGGATTTCGACGACTTCGCGCGCAGCACGAAGGCCGACGACGAAAAAAAGGAGGAAGAAGAAGAGTCGTAGCACCGAGGAAAAAAGTGCATAGCCGGGTCGGTCGCGGCCTGCCTCGTTCCCGGCGTACCTCAGCGGCGCGTGTGGGTCCGAGCCTCAACCTGTCCCGAACCTAAACGATTCCCTGCCAGCCAGAAAGCGCCGGCCGCAATTGATGTGTCGCGGTCTCGGGAAATCTCTGCCGTGTCGAGGCACACAACGTGCAACGCCTCGAAGCAATGTCAGCCTGCGGCCTCAGCGATATCC
>JACPPN010000140.1 GCA_016190995.1 Acidobacteriota bacterium
CAGGCGTGAGGATCCCATGCCGCAGACGATCTATCGCGTCGCGTCGCGTCCTGGCGATCCGCTGGTCGTGAGTGTACCCCTCGCGATTCGGTGACGACGAAAGTTCGGATTCCGATCACTCAGGCACAGGGATGATTCGTCGAGGCGTGTGGATCGTACTAGCCGCCGCAGTCTGCACCGCCGCGGCAATCGTCTTCGTGCGGTGGGCACGCCCACCTGCCACGCTCACTGAGGAAACCGAAGGCCCTGCATCAAGCAACGTCCGGCCCGAGCTCGTCCTGCAATCGGGCCACACGCAGGCCATTCGCGCTCTCGCCTTCAGCCCTGATGGTGTCCTTCTCGCCTCGACGGCGGGGGATCCGACCGTCAAGCTGTGGTCGGCCGCGACGGGTCAGGAGCTTCGGGCGCTGGTCGGTCACAGGAGCGACGTGCTCGCCGTCACCTTCAGCGGCGACGGACGCCTGTTGGCATCGGCGTCGAGGTCGGGCGAAATCAAGGTGTGGAGGGTCTCGACGGGAGCCCAGGTCTTCAGCGTCACGAAGCCCGATCTGGACGCGGTCCGGTATGTGAAGTTCGACGGAACGAACGATCAACTCCTCGTTGGTGGCTCGCGCGGCGTGCTCATCAACCTCGAGACCCGCGTCGAGACGGACATTCTCGACCACGCGACTAGGTTCGAGGCGGTCGCCGTCAGCGCGGGGCGGAAGTGGGCCGCGACGGTACGCCGCGACCGCCTCGACAAGTCGATCGAGATCTGGAGCCTCTCGACCGGGGAACGACAGTTCGATGCCCCCACATCGGGCGTCGGGGCCGTTGTATTCAGCGACGATGGGCGACGGCTGGCGGCGGGCACCGCCGAAGGGGTCGTGAGAATCTGGAACCTGATTGAGCTCCGCGAGGAGCCGCTCCTTCAGATCGGCGGGGCGGTCGAGGCGCTCTCCTTCACGCATGACGGCCGGACCCTTGCGGTCGCGACCAGGCCTGAGGTCTCGTCCAGCCGCATCTCCGCGGAGGTGACCGTGTGGAATCTCGAGACCCGCCGTCTCCGCGCGCGCCGGGCCGGCCCCGAAGTGATTTGCACCGCGCTCACCTTCAGTCCTGATGCGCGGCTCATCGCAGTTGGACTGGTGAGCGGGGCAATCGAAATCCGGGACGCTTCGACCGACGTGAGTCGCGGGGTCCTGACCCACGTCGCAGCTCCAATCGACAGAATAGCGATCGCGCCGAATGCTCGGTGGCTCGCAGCCAATGCAGTGCACGACGCGCACCTTTGGGATCTTGAAGCCGGACGGTTGATCTCCAGCATCCAGGCGGCGCCGCTGGCCGACGTCGCCTTCTCTCCAGGATCGCGATGGCTCGTGACCGGCGACCTCGCCATCACGCTTCTCGATCTTACGACCAGCCAGAGTCGCGAGCTCGCCGGACCCACGCTCGGCGGAAGCAGTCGTCCGATGACGTTCAGTCCGGACGAACGTTGGCTGGCGGCCGCGGGCCCCGATGGGATTGTGCGGGTGTGGAATCTCATCACCGGGAAACTCGCCCGCGACCTTCCCGGACCGAAGCGACGACTCGGCGAGATGGAAGGTGTCTCGAAGGTTCGGCACGTGGCATTCAGCCCCGATTGCCGCTTCGTCGCCGCGGCGAGCGAGGACGCCTTGAAGGTATGGGACGTCGCGAGCGGCCGCCTCGCGGCGCCGCCTGGCCTGTTGGATGCTCATGGCGGCGCGGCGTTCAGTCGCGACTGGGAGTGGTTCGCCTGGGCCCACGTCATGAGCCCGGGACCGCAGGGCCGCATCAGTGTGAAGGAGAGCTCCACCGGCCGCACCCTGGAAATAGATACGCCGGGAGATCTGCCAGACCCGTTGACCTTCAGTCCTGATGGCCGCCTTTTGGCCGGTGTCCTGACCGTGAGCGGAGACGCGAAGCTGTGGGATGCACGATCGGGACGTGAGCTCGCGTCGCTGCAGGCGGATCAGCACGGACTGAGGGACGCCTCGTTCAGTCCCGATGGGTCTTTGATTTTCTCGGGCGGCCGGGACGGCGCCATCCGAATGTGGAACCCCAACAGCGGTCAGTTGCTGGGCTCGGTCATTGCGCTCGAGCGCGAACGGCCACTCCCGCCACCTGTGGCGACCGCCGCGCTGGAGTCCGTCCAGTGGTCCAGCCCGTGGGCGAACATTGCCCACGACTGGATGGTCGTCACGCCCGACGGTCTCTTCGACGGCTCGCCCGGTGCCTGGAACCAAATCCTCTGGAGGTTCTCGGGTCGGACGTTGGACGTGATGCCCGTCGAAGCGTTCTTCAACGAGTTCTTTCGCCCGGGGCTGCTCGGCGAGCTCATGCAGGGACGGCATCCGACAGCGCCCCGCGACTTCCGCCGGATCGACCGGCGCCAGCCCGACGTGAAACTGAGGCTGGCCGGCGCGAGTCCGGCGTCCGGCCAGCCGCTTGGCACGCGCGACGCGAGGATTCGAATCGACGTAGCGGAAGTGCCGGCAACCGCCCGCGACGCACGCGGGAGCGGAATTCGCGATCTGAGGCTTTTCCGCAACGGTGCGCTCGTGCGCGCATGGCGCGGCGATCTCCTGCAAGACGGCCAGGGCCGCCGGACGCTCGAAACGACGGTGTCGCTCGTCGCAGGCGAGAACCGTGTGACCGCCTACGCGTTCAATTCCGACAACATCAAGAGTCCGGACGCCAGCCTCATCGTCAGGGGCGCCGACATGCTCGGACGGCCAGGCGTCATGTACATCCTTGCCATTGGGATCGACAAGTACGCGAACCCGCACTACAACCTGCGATATGCGGTCGCCGATGCGACGGCATTTGCCGGAGAGCTGGCCGGCCAGCAGAAGGTTCTCGGAAGGTTCGCGGCCGTTCGAATCGTCCCGCTGACCGATGCCGCCGCTACACGCGGGAACATCCTGCGCGCGCTTGCGCGTCTTGCGGGACAGGCGACTGGCGCGTTGGCCCCACAGGAGCCGCAGGTGTTTGCCGATTTGCCTCGGGCGCAGCCGGAGGACGCGGTCTTTATCTACTACGCGGGCCACGGCACGGCCGCCGGCGCGCACTTCTATCTCATTCCTCACGATCTCGGCTACGGCGGGGCGCGCGAGGCGCTCGACCAGGCAGGCCTTCGAGCCATCCTCGAGCGCAGCATCTCCGACCTCGATCTCGAGCGCGCATTCGAGCCGATCGACGCGGGCGAGCTCACGCTCGTAATCGACGCGTGCAACTCGGGTCAGGCGCTCGAAGCCGAGGAGAGACGACGCGGGCCGATGAACTCGAAAGGCTTGGCCCAGCTCGCATATGAGAAGGGCATGTTCGTCCTGACAGCCGCCGAGAGCTACCAGGCGGCGCTCGAGGCGACCGAGCTCGGTCACGGGTACTTGACCTATGCGCTCGTCGAGGAAGGCCTCAAGACGGCGGCGGCCGACCGGAGCCCGCGTGACGGAGCGGTGATGATACGCGAGTGGCTCGATTATGCGGCCGAGCGTGTACCGCAGATGCAGCGGGCGCGGTTACGACAGGCGCGCCTCCTCCAGCACGATCTGGTGTTCGTGCCCGGCGATGAAGGCATCCGCGACATCGAGACGCGATCGCTGCAGCGGCCGCGGGTGTTCTACCGGAACGAGCCTGAATCGGCGCCGCTCATCATCTCGCGTCCGCCATCGCGGTAAGCGCCAATAAACCCCTTACTGAGCGCCCGCCGACTGAAAGGCTGACAGGTTTGCGCCGAGCAGCGCGCGCGCCTCTGGATCCGTCGCATGCTGGAGGGCGAACTGCACGACCGCCACGGCTTCATCCCTTCGCCCCGCACGAAACAGCGCCTGGCCCAGGTTGACATACCGCGCCGATTCGTCCGGCGCCATCTCGATGCCGCGCCACAGGAAGAGCGCCGCACGATCGAAGTCTTTCGCCTCGAGGTACACCGTGCCGAGCACGACGGCGAGCGTCGCTTCCCGCGGGAGCGCTTCGACACAACGCCTCGCGGTCGCCTCGACTTCGCCGCGTGGCCCGGCCTTGTTTGCCGTCTGGATCCGCTCAAGACACCCGAGGAGCGACTCGCCGCGGGACGGCGGATTGAGCGGCAGCGCCGGAGGCCAGAGTTCCCTGATCTTGTCCGTCATCTTGTCGTCGGCCGGCGCACCCAGCATCACGGCTCGCCGCAGGAAGGACGCGCCGATCTCGCCCTTGCGCCCCCTTTTTTCGCTCCAGGGCATTTCGCCCAGTTCGGCCAGGACGGTTTCGACGTCGGTTCGGTGGAATTGCGCCCGAATGTAGCTTTTCATCGCCTCATCGGGCTGGCGGTCCGAGATAGCGTTGAGCGCCTGCCATTTGTAGAGGAGCAGCAGCGCCTTCCCAATCAGCAGGTCGTAGGGATGGCCACGAAGCGAGGACTCGAGGGCCTCGATGGCCATCGAAAGACTTGCCCGCGACGGACGCGGCTTCTCCTCGAGCGCTGTCTGCGCGAGCTTCCAGGCTTGCAGCGCAGATTGAAGTCGCGCGACGCGGACGAGGGTGGTCTGCTCGGTAAGGGCGGCCGCTTCCGTATCGTCGGCCCCAGGCTCGAATTCGATCGGCCGCTGGGCGGCGTCGTAGTCTGGCGCGTAGCGCACCGGCGCGAGCACGTACGCGCGCTTCAGATGCAGGCGCGCGGTGTACGGCTTTCGCTGCTTCATTCGAATGCGGGCCAACGCGTGCTCAGCATCCGGCACGAACGGATCGAACTCGAGCGCGTCGCTGAGGATCTTCATGGCGTTGGCGATGTCACCGGCCCCTTCGTAGCAGTCGGCCAGCTCCAACCGCGCCTCGTTGTAGGTGCCGTCGATGTCGAGCGCTTTCTTGAGGGATGCAATCGCGTCCGCTGTCCTGCCCTGCCTCCGCCGAACTTTGGCGAGCCCGTGGTGCGCGTCGGGAAGAACCTCCAGCGCCTCCAGCGCTTCCTTGAAGCTGGATTCAGCCTCGTCCAGCTTGCCCGCCCCAAGTGCTTGATGCCCTGCGGCCAGCAGTTGGTCCGCGAGTCCCGGTTCGGTCGGCCGGCGTTGACACGCCCCTGACAATAGGAGGCAGAGGCCGAACGCGAGACCGCCACACACCAACGACGCAGTGTCGACTGGAATGAGTCGAGAAGTCTGCGGGATCCTCGCCATGAGTCCTCCCCGCAATGGAGGCTACGCCCCGGGGAAACGCAACGGGACGCGGCGATATTAGGTGAGGGATCGCCTCATGTCTAGGAGTGTGTCCGAGAAATGAGTGACACACTCCTAGTA
>JACPPN010000143.1 GCA_016190995.1 Acidobacteriota bacterium
CACCACGAGAGGACGCCGAGAGCGCAGAGACACCTTTGGCAGGATCTTGGACTCTGGGGCCCTATGTGTGGTGAGCTTGGATCACCGGCTGGAGCCTCGTCGGCAGCGTCGTACGTCATGGTACGTAGTACGTAGTGTCCGGCTTTAGCCGGACCAAGCCCCGACCCCCGAACCCCGAGCCATGCGATTCATCAGCATCTACCTCGCCGGGTATTTCATCCTGATCGTCGGCGCGCTGCTGGCCCTCTGGCAGGCAGGAGTGCTCGCCCGCATCGCGCCTGTCTGGATTGTGATTGGCCTGCTGATCGCGGTCGGGCTGGGGATCATGCTGGCCGTCGTGTCGGGACGGCCGGCGATCGCACGCGAAGACTGACGACCGATTGCGAAGGCGATCGCGCGAGGGCTGGGGCAAGGAGCCTCGGCCCTTTTCTGTCTCCGCGACGGGGCAGCTCTCAAGGCACTGCATAGCTCCAGAGGCACAGGGGGCACAGAGATTTTTCTGGTATCTGCCACGGCGGCACCGAGGTCTCGAACTGTCCTCATTATTCATTCTGCGTGCGCTGTGTCTGTGTAGCGGGTTTTTCTGAGAGCTCGTTCCTTCCGAACGATTGAGGTGAGCCGCGTGCGCAGACTCGTCCCGCTGCTCGTCCTGCTGCTGGCGCTGGCACTCGCCGCCTGCCACGAAGAAGGCACCATCCGGGTCCGCAGCTTCAAGCTCGAAGGGGTGAAGGCGGTTGACGCGGGGCGCCTCAAATCGGCGCTCGTCACCAAGCAGAGCTCGAAGCTCCCGTGGGGCGAAAAGCGGCGCTTCGATCGCCGAAAGCTCGAAGCGGACTTGCAGCGGGTCGAAGCGTTCTACGCCGACCGCGGCTATCCGGACGCGCGCGTCACGTCGTTCGACGTCAAGCTGAATCAGGCGCAGGACCAGGTCGACATCGCGATCGTCATTGCCGAAGGTGCGCCGATCGTCGTGCACGAGACGACCTTCAGCGGGTTCGGCGCGATTCCGCAGGCGCATTTCGACGAGCTCGGCCGGCGCGTTCCGCTTCGAGCGGGGCAACCGCGCGATCGCCAGCTCCTGCAGGTCACGCGCGAGATGGCGGTGAACGAGCTGCGCGATCACGGCCACCCGTACGCGGAGGTCACGGCCGCCGAGGAGGGAAAGGGCGAGAAGCGGGTCACGGTCATCTTTACGGCAAATCCCGGACCCGTCGCACGCTTCGGTCCCATTGACGTCGTGGGCAATCGCAGCGTCGGCGACGAGGTTGTCCGCCGCGAGCTCACGTACAAGCCGGGCGAGCTGTTCCGGGTCAGCCAGATGCAGGAGAGTCAGCGGAAGCTCTACTCGCTGGAGCTGTTCCAGTTCGTCAACGTCGAGGCGAACAACCCCGAGCGGAGCGGCCTCGGTGCCCGGCCGACCGAGGTGCCAACGACGGTCACGGTCGGCGAAGGCAAGCACCGCCGCGTGAAGGTGGGCGTGGGCTATGGCAGCGAAGAGCAGGCTCGCGCGCAGGGGGAATGGCGGCACGTAAACTTCTTCGGCGGCGCGCGCACGGCGAACGCCCTGGCCAAATGGTCGTCGCTCGATCGCGGCGTGCGCTTCGGCTTTACTCAGCCGTACATCTTTGGTCCGGATTTCTCCTTCTCGCTGAACGGGCAGCAGTGGTACGCGAACGAGCCGGCGTACCGGCTGACGACCCGCGGCGGTCGCGCGACCCTGGTGCACCGTACGCTCGATCGCGGCCCGCTCGCGCGCGACCAGCACACGACGACGATGTCGCTCTCCCTCATCCGCGAGTACGAGGAGTACGCGATCGACAACGAAGCGCTCCTCGATCTGAAGTTCCGCGACGACCTGATTGCGCTCGGGCTCGATCCAACCACCGGGTACGCCAAGGGCACCCTGACGGCGGTCGGATTCGACGTCCAGCGCAACACCACCAACAGCCTCCTCGACGCGAGCACGGGCTACGTGGCCACTGTACATCTCGAGCAGGCCGGACGCTGGCTGCCCGGAACGTTCCGATACGTCGAGGTCTCGGGCGAGGGTCGTCACTACTGGCCCATCGCTGGACGGCTGGTGCTTGCGAACCGGATTCGGGCGGCGTCCATCGATGGCCCCGGCCCGAAGGGCGTGCCGTTCTTCAAGCGCTACTTTCTGGGCGGCTCGACGAGCCTGCGCGGATGGGGACGCTTCGAGGTGAGCCCGCTGAGCGGCTCCGGCCTGCCGATTGGCGGGGCGAGTATGCTGGAGTTGTCGAGCGAGGTGCGGGTGCCGCTCGTCGGCAATCTGACGGGCGTGCTCTTTCTCGATGGCGGCAACGTCTGGCCCGACGCGTGGGACGTGAACCTGAACGACCTGCGCTACGCGGCCGGTCCGGGGCTCCGGTACAACACGCCCATCGGGCCGATTCGGTTCGATGTCGGCCGCCAGCTGAATCCGATCCCGGGGCTCCTCGTCGACGGCGAGCCCGAGAAGCGCCATTGGCGGATGCACATCAGCATCGGCCAGGCCTTCTAGATTGCAGATTTGAGATTGGAATCATGAGAGCTCTTGATCTGTGAAGGTTGATGTCCTTGCTCAGGCGCGTAGTTCACATCGTCGCGCTGGTCGGCACGCTGCTGACAGGCAGCCTTGCCCTGGCGATCATCGTGTCGCAGACCCCATGGTTCAAGGACTGGCTGCGCCGCTACATCATTCGCGAGACGCAGCAGTATCTGAACGGGGAGGTCTCGATCGGCAGCGTCGGCGGCAGCCTCTTCTACGGCGTCGACCTGACGGATCTCACGATCCGGATGGCTGGACAGACGGTCCTCACGATCAAGGATGTGAAGATCGACTACAGCGTCTTCGAGGTCGTGTCCGGAGGCGTCAAGATCGACGACATCCGGCTGAACAAGCCGGCCGTGCTGCTCGTTCGTGACGCCCAGGGCTGGAACCTGGGGCGTCTGATCAAGCAGCAGGCCCGCGAGAAGGACCGCCGCGGCCCCAAGTATCCGATCAGCATCGGCGAAATCGGCTTGTCCGACGCCAGCTTCGTCCTCTCCAATCCGTCCGCGGGTCGGAGCGTGCGCGTCCCTGCGCGCATCGACCGGGTGAACGCGAGCTTCAGCTTCCACTACGAGCCGGTCCGGTACACGATTGCGATCCATCACGTCTCGCTGCGGACCCACGAGCCCGCGCTGGATCTGAACAGGTTCACGGGCACGATTGCGCTCGCCGACGAGAACGTCTATCTCGACGAGCTGCGCATCAACACCGCGGAAAGCGAGCTGCGGGTCGACGGCACGATCGACCACTACCTGACCGCGCCCGCCTACAACCTCACCGCGGGATCGGGCAAGTTCTCGCTTTCCGAAATCAGCCGCATCGTCCCTGCCGTTGCCGGCATCGAGGTGCAGCCGGTCTTCAAGGTCGCGACTCACGGCGCGGCGGATCGTCTGGAAGTGGCTGTGGACGTCAAGTCGACCGCGGGCGACATCAACGGGAACATCACGACGAATGCGCTCGCGCGGGACAAACCGGTCGCAGGCCGCCTGCATGTCGCGAAGCTGAATCTCGCGCCACTCCTGAACAATCCCTCGCAGAAGAGCGATATCACGGGTCGCGCGGACCTCAATCTCGTGCTGCCCGCCGCCAGCCCGATGGGACGGCTCCGCGGATCGTATCGTTTCGAGGGCCCCGCGGTCGCGTATGCGGGATATCGCGCCGCCGACGTGCGGGCGACCGGCAGCCTGGATGGTCCGCGCATCACCGTCGCAGCGGTCGCGCGCGCGTACGGCGCCCGCACAACGACGAAAGGAACAATCATCCGGCCCACCGGGCCGGGCGAGGTCCTGCAATACACGCTCGAGGGGCGTGCGAGCGGAGTAGATCTGCGGGCACTGCCGCGGACCCTGGCGGCGCCTCGGCTGGCCAGCCGGCTCGCTCTCGATTACCGGCTGACGGGCCGGGGCCTCGCATTCGCGGCCGACGCCCGCATGCACGCATCGGTTCTGGAAGGCGCGCGCATCGGCGAAGGAACGATCGCACGCCTGACGTCGATGAAGCGCACGTTGCGGTACGAGGCCGAAGGCACCATCGCGAACCTCGACACCGGGCGCGTCACGAGAAAGCTGCGCGTGGCCGCGCTCGCCTCGAGACACCTCTCGACCGACATCACGGGCCGCTTCACCGCCCGGGGCGCGACCGGCCGCGGCGCGCCGCTCGAGGCCGACGTTCGTCTCGCGCGCTCCCTCGTCGAAGGCGCGACGTTCCGAGCGGGCACCGTCGCGCACTTCGCCATGTCCGGCGGGAACATCGAGTACGCCGCAAAGGGCCATGTGGAGCATCTCGATCTGCAACGAATGGGTCGCGCCCTGAACGTCGCGGCATTGCGCGAGGAGCGCTTCGCCGGCCTGGTCAACGGCGACTTCGACGTGCGTGGACGGGGGACCGAGCTCCGAACGCTGGCGATCGACGCGAACGGCCGTCTCGTCAACACGCGGCTCCTGGGCGGCGAGATCTCCGCGCTCGACTTCGGCGCGCATCTCGCGAACAGCGCCCTTCGCGTGCGCGCGCAGGGGGACTTCGCGAAGCTCGATCCCGCGATGGCCGCGGCCAACCCGACATACCGCGGCTCGCTCACCGGGAGTCTCGATGGCGAGTTTGCGGTTGCGGGCCTGGGCGAGCCGATCGATCTGTCGAATCTGATGTGGAACGGCCGCGCGAACCTGACAAATTCGCGCGTGGCCGACGTCGATCTCGACGCGGCCGAGCTCGACGCCGATTACGCGAATCGCGTCGGTCGGATCCGCCGGTTTTCCATCAAGGGACCCGATCTGAACGCGACCGCGTCGGGCACGCTGGCGCTCGACGAGCGCTCGCAATCGAATCTGGCCTATCACGTCGAAGCGACGCACCTCGCGCGCTTCCGGAACGTGATCGGCGAGAAGGTCGACGGCGCCGCGATCGTCGACGGAAGCGTGTCGGGCAATCGGTCGGAGCTCGGGTCGACCGGCACGTTCTCCGGCGCGAACGTCCGATACGGCGACAACTCGGCGCTCTCGGCGAGCAGCCGCTTCACCGTGGCGCTGCCTGGCCTTCGGCCTGACGCGCTCGTCCTGACCGCCCAGACGAAGGCGACGTTCGTCCGGACCGCCGGCCGCGAAATCAACGAAGTCACTGCGACGACCACGTATCGGGACAAGCAGCTCGAATTCAGCGGCCATCTGCACGAAGGGCCCCGCGAGCTCGACGCCTCCGGCACCATCCTGTTTCACCCCGATCACCAGGAGCTCCATCTGCGTCGCCTCGCGCTCTCGACCGAAGGCGTGACCTGGACGATGGCCCCGTCGGCGGAAGCGGCGGTGCAATACGGGCCCGATCGTCTGGTGTTCAAGAATGTCCGCCTGACGAACGGGAATCAGGTCATCAGCGTGGATGGTGGTGTGGGCATGAAGCCCGGCTCGACGGGGACGCTCGATGTGAAGGCCGCCGGCGTCGACCTCGCCGAGCTCGATCGCCTGATGCTCGGGAACCAGCAGATGACCGGCACGCTCGATCTTTCGGGCCGCTTGACCGGTTCGACGGACGCTCCGAGGTTCGACGGCAATGTCGAGGTCAAGGGTGGTTCGATTCGTGGGTACACGTTCAACTCGTTCACCGCGGACATCGGGTACACCCGCGCGGGCATGTCGCTCGATGCAAGGCTCGGGCAGGCGCCGGGTGAAGTCCTGACTGCCAAGGGCACCGCGCCGCTGACGTTGTTACGGGGCGAGCCGACCGAGCGAGCCGAGCACGTGGCGCCAGGCGCCGAGGACATCGTCGATCTGCGGATCCAGACGTCGAACATCGGTCTGAACGTCGTGCAGGCCTTGACACCGGAGCTCGCGAACGTCCGCGGCGCCGTGACGACGGACGTACACCTCACCGGGTCGGGTCGCGACCCACACATGGCCGGCTTTGTCGAGGTCCGTGGCGGCGCGTTTGAGGTGCTCGCCACCAGGGAGGTCTACACGGGTCTCGACACGCGCCTCGACCTGCATTCGGATCGCGTCGTCATTCAGGCGTTCCAACTGCTCGACAAGCGCCGCAACCCCTTGAACATCTCTGGAGAGATGACCATCCATCAGCGCGGCGTCGGGGCGTTGCAGGTTGCGCTCACGTCGCACCAGTTCGAAATCATCG
>JACPPN010000150.1 GCA_016190995.1 Acidobacteriota bacterium
CGTGCCTTGATAGAAATCGGGCACGCCCGGCGACGCGATCTTCAGCAGCACCTGGGCGAGCGCATTGATCATCCCGATGCGGGCGATCCGGCGCTGCAGCGGCAAGAACGACGACAGGAAGCGCGCGGCGGAATGTCCCGTAAGCGTCCGCTCGACGTACCTCAGAACGGCCTCGTCATAGGCCAGGTTCGGGCTGATCCAGCTCGTATGCAGCTTCGCCTCGTGCGCCGACTTGAGCATGAAGGCGCTCAGGCGATCGACGAGCCCGCGCGGTAGCGAAGTCCGCGGCCCCGGAGACTCGGTCGGCCAAATACCGACGAGCGCCTGGTAAAACCGGTACTCGTCGTTCCGATCGGGCGCCGGCTCGCCGTCGACGATCGTGCGATGCGCCGCGTTCATCCGCAGCCAGCGTCCGAGGTCGCGGCGCCACTGGTCGGGCAGCTCGGAGAGCGCGTTGAGGCGCGCGCGGACGTCTTCGCTGAGCTTGGTGTCGTGCGTCGAGGTGGCGAGCATCTCGTACGGCCACTCCGCCCGGCGCCGTGCGGCCGCCTGATGGAAGGCCGCCGCGGAGCCGCCAAACTGTGCCGGATCGCCACCGACTTCGTTGAGCGACAGCAGCAAGTTGTCGCGATAGAACGCGGTGTCCTCGAGCCCCTTCGCCTGCACGGGCCCCGTGCTCTGTTGGAAGCGCATGGCGAAGTGCCATCGCTGCAGGCGTTCGGCTTCGTCAGCGGGCGGATAGCCGTGACGTCGCTCGCCCTCGCGGACGAGATCGGGGTCGGTCTCGCGCCGTGGCAGCAGCACCTCGCGGACGAAATCGTAGATCGTCGATTCGGTCGCGGGGTTGTAGCGCCGCGCCAGTTGGATCGCCTCTTCGATCGTACGCCTGTCCGCGTCGCTCCAGCCCTGCTCGGACACGTAGGTGCGGTACACGGGGAAGCACGCGATGATTTCCTGCAGCACGTCCCGCAGGCTGTTGAGCGTGAAGTCGCGCGAGCGCCGGCTGCGCTCCGACATCCGGTTGAGCGCGAACGCGAGCACGTTCAGCTCGCTGGCCATGGCGGTTTCCATGATGAGCTTCTTGCTCTCGTACACGATACGCGGGAAGGGATCGTCGGCGGCGGTGAGGCGACGGTAGATCCGCCGCAGGCTCCGCGCCTGTCGATAATCGACGAAGAGCGCGTTGACCTCGTTCAAGAAGTTGTACCCCGTGGTTCCGTGCACCGGCCACTCGGGCGGCAGCGACTCGCCGGTCGAGAGAATCTTTTCGAGGACGAGGTACAACGGAGCGGCCAGCCGCTCCAGCGCCTCACGCGGCGCCGCATTCGCCTCGGACCAGGCGGAACGCGCCAGCGCCTGCACCATCGCGACGTACTTGCCCGGATCGAACAGACCGTCGGGATGATCGATCCGCAGCCCGGTGAGCTTCGAGGCCGTCAGAAGCCGCCGGACGAGGCCATGCGTGGCGACGAAGACCTGATCGTCAGCCATCCGCAAGCCGGCGAGATCGTTGATGTCGAAGAACCGGCGGTAGTTGATCTCGTGCGACGCGGTCCGCCAGTACGACAGGCGGTAGGGTTGCGCCTCGAGCAAATCGTGGAGCAGGTCGAAGCTCTGGGGCTGACCCGCCTGACCGTTGAACGCCCGGACCGCCGCGTCGATGTGCTGCTGGAGTCGCGGTGACTGCTCGAGGACGCGTTGCAGCCGTTCGCGCGCGACCTCTTTCTCGCGCTGGCGTTCGGCGGTGCGGTCCGGGTTGGTCTCGGACGCTGCCGGAATGTTGTGCAACGCCGTCATGATGCTGAGGAACTCTCGCAAGTGCGGATGCTCGTCGCCGAGCTCCTCGCGCAGCTCCGCCAGTCCGTAGTGCAGCACGCGCGTCGCCTGGCGCGGATTGATCGGCAGCCGATGGTCCAGATACTCGAGGCCGAACGCCCCGTCGGCGAAGGCGAGGCGCAACTCACCGCGCTCGAGCACCCGCCCGTACTGATCGCCGAGGATCGGCAGCAACACCTTGCCCTCGAGCTCCGCCTTGAGGGGCGTCCAGTCGATGTCGAAGAACCGCGCGTACGGCGACGAAGGTCCGTTCTCGAGCACATCGCGCCACCATGGGTTGAGTCGCGCGTCGATGCCCATATGGTTGGGCACGAAGTCGACGATGAGCCCCAGGCCCTCGGCGGCGAGCTCGCTCGAAAGCGCCTCGAACTCGCCTTCGCCACCCAACTCCAGATTGATCTCGTTGTGGTTGCAGATGTCGTAGCCGTGCGTGCTCCCGGGACGTGCGGTCACGATGGGCGATGCGTACAGGTCGGTGATGCCGAGCCTCGCCAGATAGGAGACGAGCGTGCGGGCCGACGCGAAGCCGAATGCACCCCACAGCTGCAGGCGGTACGTGCTGACGGGCACCCGGAGGGGGCGGCGGGTGTCGCGTACCGCAGTGTCATCCGGCATTAGGCGCGATCCTCGATCCGGAAGATGACGGCCCCGGGCCGCGCGAAATCGACCGCGGCAGCGCTCGGCGACGACTCGATGTGGACCGGCGCCGGATCGTTGGCATACCGCGGATCCTCCGTCGAGAGATCGACCTCAGGGAGCGGGTGCGATCGATCGGGGACGATGCCGTAACGGTTCTCGATACTGCCCAGGACGGCGCCGAGATCGACTCGTCCGCGCCCGCGCAACCGCGCGATCGTGAGCAGAACGCTGCTGGGCCGTTCGATCTTGGATCGGAGCGCGACCACGACCGTGTCGCGGTCGGGTGCGCCTGTCCACAGCGCGCGCCGGTCCAGCCGTGGCATCGCCTCCCGCCGCAGCGCGAGGAGGGCTTGGTAGAAGCGTCGCATGGAGGCGTGCGGCTCGTCGTCGCGCTCGTCCCATCGAAGCTTGCTGGCCAGGAACGTCTCGAGCGCCTGCGGATCGGGAATGGCGCGCCTCAGAGAATCGGTGAACGGCTGGAAGTGGCGGAACTCCGCGCGTCGGCCTTCACTGACCAGGCGTCCGAGCTCTTCGCGATGGTCGGTGAAGTACAGGAACGGGCTGCTCGCCGCCCATTCCTGGCCCATGAAGAGCAAGGGCGTCTCGGGGCAGCTGAGCAGCAGCGCGGATGTAGCCCGGAACGTCGCCGGACCCGTCGTGCCGTGCAGGCGATCGCCGAACGCGCGGTTGCCGATTTGATCGTGATTCTGGATGCAGAAGACGAACTGCGGCGGCTCGAGTCCCGACGGATC
>JACPPN010000136.1 GCA_016190995.1 Acidobacteriota bacterium
ATGATCGGCGCGCGGCAGCCGATTCAGTTCAAGAAGGGCGGGATTTGCCGAATCGACTTCGAGGCGCTGCCGCCTGCAGGTCCCGGACGGTTGCGCTGGATGATGACGCCGAAGATGTTGCGGGCGCTGACGAGGGCCTGAGAGCTGACTCGGAGCTTCGTCACATGACCGTTCCCTCCTTCACGACCCCGCCTTTGGGCACGATGATGGTGCCGTTCCGGATGTAATAGCCGTCGGCATCCGCCTCTTCCACCTGCTTGTCGTTGACGAGCCGGACGCCATCGCCAATCCGTGCGTTCTTGTCGATGATGACGCGGTCGAGCACGACCTCGCGTCCGATTCCGAGCGGGGTCCCTCACGGCCATCCACCGGGTCGGCGGCATAGAAGTCTGCCCCCAGCAGCACCGATCGGCTTATTCGCGCCCCGCGACCGACGTGCATGCGAATCCCAACCACCGAATCCCGCACGTGGCACTGCTCGAGGAAGCAGCCTTCCGCGATGCTCGATGCGTTCACCGTGCTACGACAAGTTCGGCAACGTGTCCGTGGCGGCGGTGGCAAATCTGCTACAATCCCCCCGCTCGATTGAGCCCAGAAACTGAGGAACCGTGGCGCGCTTCAGGCTGATACCGCGGGAAGAGAGCTTCTACAGCGAGTTCGCCAAGCTGGCGGACGAGCTCCGCAACGGCGCGCGGCTGCTCGAAGAGATGCTCGCGCCCGATGCGCCTATCTGGGACAAGGCCGACGAGATCAAGGAAGCGGAACACAAGTGCGACTTCCTGACGCACGAGATCATCCAGCGCCTCAACCGGACGTTCGTCACGCCGCTCGATCGGGAGGACATCCATGCGCTTGCTCGCTCCCTCGACGATGTGATGGACGCGATCGACGCGTCGGCGACGGTCGTCAGCCTTTATCGAATCGACAAGGTGCGGTACGGCGCACGTGAGCTCACGCGCATCATCACCGCCAGCACGCACAAGGTTCACGCGGCGATGCACGCGCTCCAGCACCGGAAAGGCGTCGCCGAGCTTACGGTCGAGATCAATCGCCTGGAAAACGAAGCGGACCGCGCCCACCAGGCCGCGGTCCGACGCCTGTTCGAGGAAGAACGCGATCCCATCAGCATCATGAAGTGGAAGGAAGTCCTCGACTTTCTCGAAGAGGCCACCGATCGCTGCGAGGACGTCGCCAATGTCCTCGAAGGCGTCGTCGTCAAGCACGCCTGACCGCGGCTGGAAACGGCTGAACTGCCGGATCCTCGTTTGCGCCTCCTGAAGACGAGGAGTACAATTCGTTTCCTTTCAAGGTCATCCCGCCAGATCGGAATGTCGTCCATGACCACGCCGCAGGCTGTGCGCGCGCCGGGTACGCTCGAGACCGCCGGTGACGGCGCCAGTCGCCACGCCAGCGTCGACGTCGCGGTCGTGATCCCCGCGTATGACGAACGCACCGGCATCGGGACGACGATCGAGCGGCTGCGATCCGCGCTGGTGAAATCCCCGTACTCGTTCGACATCGTCGTCGTCGACGACGGGTCGACCGACGGAACCGGGGAAGAAGCGAGGGCGCACGGCGCCAGGGTGGTGCGGCTGCCGAGGAACCGCGGGTATGGTGCGGCGCTCAAGGCCGGGATTCTCGAGAGCACCTCGGGCTTTGTCGCGATCATCGACGCGGACGGGACGTATCCGCCGGAACAGGTTCCGCACCTCATGACACTCACCGACGAGGCGGACATGGTGGTGGGCGCGCGATCGCCACAGGATCGCAGCATCCCGAAGAAGCGCCGTCCCGCGAAATGGCTGATTGCGCGCCTCGCGAGCTATCTCGCCGAGCAGGAGATTCCGGACATCAACTCCGGCCTTCGCGTCATGCGCCGGTCGGTCCTCATGCAGTTCTTCCACATCCTGCCCCAGGGGTTTTCCTTCACGACGACCATCACGCTCGCGGTGCTGTGCAGCGGCGGTCGCGTGACCTACGAGCCCATCACGTGTGAGACCAGGCTCGGATCGTCCAAGCTGCGCGCGACCGATTTCAGCAGCTTCGTCATGCTGGTGCTCCGCACGGTCGTGCTGTTCAACCCGCTCAAAGTCTTCTTGCCGCTCGGGACGACGCTCTTTCTGATCGGTTTTCTCAAGTTCATCTACGATCTCTTCCTCTGGAACCTGTCCGAGACGGCTGTCATGGGGTTCCTCGCGGCCATCGTCGTCTGGTCGGTGGGCCTGTTGGCCGACATGATCTCGCGACTGCAGCTGCGGCCGCCCCGCCTGCCGTGAGAACGCCACCCCGCTCGTGGCTGATACGCCTGCTCGTCTCGGCCGCGGTCCTGGCCGTCCTGTTCGCCTTCGTCCCGGTACGAGAGCTGTGGAAGGCGATGCGTCAGGTGTCGCCGATCGTGTGGCTCGCCGCGGTCCTGCTGTTCCTCGCGGGACACGGGGCGAGCGCCTTCAAATGGCGGCTCCTCATGGGCCCGCGCGATGACGTTCCGGCGAGCCTGTGGCTGCGCGCGCATTTCGCGGGCCTCGTCGCGAACCTCTGTCTGCCGGGTGTCGCGGGTGGTGATGTCGTGCGCGCCGCCTGGGTGATGCGTGGATCGGGCAGTAGGGAGGCGGTTGCGCTTGCAAGTCTCGCGGATCGCGCCATCGATTCAATGGCGCTCGTCGGTCTTGCCATCATCGGCGTGAGCTGGTCGGGCCAGCTCGGCGGACCCGGCGGCCGCGTCCTCACGATCGCCACGGCCGTCCTGGTCGCGGCGGGGATCGCCGTCATGGCCGGCTACGCGGTGGCCGCACGCCGAGCGCGCGCCGGCGTCCTGGGGCGATCGATCGACGCGATGCGCCTGCTGTTGTCGCGCCCGGGAGTCCTTTTCGCGGCGCTTGCCCTTTCGATCGCTGTCCAGACCAGCTTCGTCGCGACCAATGCCTGGCTCGGGCGTGAAGTGGGCGTCGAGGTCGGGCTGGCCGCATGGCTCGTCGGATGGCCGCTCGCGAAGCTGACGGCGCTCATGTCGATCAGCCTGGCGGGAATCGGGGTCCGCGAGGCGGCGCTCGTCGTGTTCATGAAGCCGTTCGGCGCGGATGCGGCGTCAGTGGTTGCTGCCGGCCTGTTGTGGGAAGCGGTGCTCGCGACCGGTGGCGTCGTGGGATGGATGCTCACGCATGTCCAGGATTGTCGTTCTTGGCGCCGGGCCTGCGGGTCTTGCGGCGGCGTACCAGCTCGCCACGCGCGGATTCGACGTCACGGTCATCGAACGTAGCGCCGTCGTCGGCGGGAACGCGGGCAGCTTCGAGCTCGACGGTCTGCGTGTCGACTACGGCAGCCACCGCCTCCATCCGGCCTGCCCGCGTCCCATCCTCGACGACATCCGCGCCATGTTGCGCGCCGATCTCCTGGACAGGCCACGTCACGGCCGCATCCGGCTGCACGGCCGCTGGCTGCATTTCCCGCTGAAGCCGGCGGACCTCATGCTGCACGTGACGCCCCAATTCGCGCTCGGCGTGCTCGCCGATATGGCGGTCACGCCCGCGCGCCGAAATCGTGTCGAGACATTCGCGTCAGTGCTCGAGCAGAATCTGGGGCGGACGATCTGCCGGGAGTTTTATTTTCCGTACGCCGAGAAGATCTGGGGTCTGCCTGCCGAGGATCTCGCCGTCGAACAGGCGCGGCGGCGTGTTGCGGCCGGTTCACTCGCCAAGATGGCGCGGCGTGTCTTGAGCGCCATCCCCGGACTGAAACCGGCGGGCAGCGGGCGCTTTTTCTATCCGCGAAAGGGATACGGACAAATCAGCGAAGCGTACTACGAGGCGGCCACGCGAGCGGGCGCCGACGTCCACCTCGGCGAATCGCTGCAGCGCGTCGAGGTCGATCGACATCGCGCGTCCGCGGTCGTCACATCGGCGGCGTCAGGCGAGCCGCGCTATCGCGCGACACAGGTGCTCTCGACGATCCCTCTTCCCGTACTCGCACGCGCGATCACGCCCGAGGCACCGGCCGGCGTGCTGCACGCCGCAGACGCCCTGCGCTATCGGTCGATGATTCTGATCTACCTCGTGCTCGATGCCGACCGGTTCACCGAGTTCGACGCGCATTACTTTCCCGGCAAGGACGTGCCGATTACGCGATTGTCCGAGCCGAAGAACTACGGTCTCACGAATCTTGCCGGCACGACCGCCCTCTGTGCCGAGCTGCCATGCGCGGTCGGCGATGCATCGTGGGTGGCCGGGGATGATGAGCTCGCCGCGATGCTCGTCGACGCGCTCGCGAAGGTCGGTCTCCGCGTGTCGGCGCGCGTGAGGCGCGTCGTCACGCGCCGCCTCACGCACGCGTACCCCATCTACACCCGCACCTACCAGGCGGACTTCGACGTTGTCGATCGCTTTGTCGCGTCGGTGGAGGGGATCGTCACGTTCGGGCGGCAGGGACTGTTCGCCCATGACAATACCCACCACACGCTCGCCATGGCGTACGCCGCAAACGACTGTCTGGATGACGAGGGCCGCCTCGACCGCGCGAAATGGGCTGACGCCCGCCGGAGCTTCGAGTCACATGTCGTCGAAGATTGAACCGGGACGGCCGGCCTGGCGAATCGTCGTGGCCGCCACGATGCTCACCATCGTCGCGGCCATCCTGCGTCTCATCAATCTGGACAACGGCCTGTGGTTCGACGAGATTGCGACGCTCGTGGAATACGTGCGGCTTCCGCTCGGCGACATCCTGACCCGATTCGGCAACATCAACAACCATCCGCTCTACACCGTTCTCGCGCACCTGTCCGTCAAGAGCTTCGGCGAGAGCGCGTGGAGCGTCCGGCTGCCGGCATTTCTGTTTGGCCTCGCGGGTATTCCGATGCTGTATGGGCTGGGCGCCGCCGTTGCCTCACGACGCGAAGCCCTGCTGGCGTCCGCATTGCTCGCGGTGTCGTACCACCACATCTGGTTCTCGCAAAACGCGCGTGGATACTCGGCCCTCGCGTTCTGGACGATTCTTTCGACCCTCTGCCTAGTACGCGGGATCGAGCGCCGCGATCGACGGTGGTGGACCGGCTACGCGATGGCCACCGCGCTCGGCGTGTATACGCACCTGACGATGGTATTCGTGACCGCGGGACAAGCGCTGGCCGCCGGCTGGTTGCTGTGGGCCACGAAGAAACCGGCTCGAGAATGGCGCGCTGCGTTGTTGGGGTTCGCGGTCGCGGGGGTGCTGTCGCTCGCGCTACTCGCACCGCTGCTCCCCGGCGTATTCAGCTCCGTGGCGGCTCGTCCGCCGAGACAGTCGATTGTCGGATCCCCCAGCTGGGCGATTGCAGAGGCGATCCGGGGACTGCGCTCCGCCTTCGGTGGCGTCGGCGTCGTCATCACAGGCGCACTCGCGCTCCTGGGGTTCGCCAGCTACGTCCGCGCCAGGCCATTCGTTGCCGCGCTCATGATCCTGCCCGCGATTGCCGCGGCGGCTGGCACCCTGGCGCTCGGTACCGCAGTACGGCCGCGGTTCTTCTTTTTCCTGATCGGGTTTCTCACGCTGCTCGTCGTGCGGGGCGCGATGGCGACAGGCGAGCGCCTCATGCAGAGTCGCGCGATGTCCTCAGCCAGCGTTGGGGCCACCGTCGGGACGATGGTGGCTTGCCTCGTCATCATGGTCTCCGCCTCGAGTCTCGGGCCCGACTATGAGCTGCCGAAACAGGACTTTGAGGGTCCGATTCGATTCGTCGCGCAAGCCCGCGGCTCCTTCGAGCCGGTTGCGACCGCCGGGCTCGCGAACTTCGTCTATGACGCCTACTACAAGCAGTCCTGGACACCGCTTCACAGCGCTCGCGATCTGGACGCGCTCGCGCGCCACGAGCGTGTGTGGGTGATTTACTTCTTTCCGGAGTACCTGCAGATCGAGGCGCCCGACCTCATGCGCGCGCTGGGCGATCGGTGCGAGCCGCAGGCACGATTTGCCGGGACCGTCGGCAACGGCGACGTCTTCGTCTGTGCCGTGCCTCCGGGGGGGCCGTAGTTTCGTGCTATTCTTCTCCGGTTCATCGCGCGGGTTCCCGCGCACCCGACATTCCAGCCGCCGCCCTGTTCCCGAAGGAGGATCTGGATTGTGCTCCGCACCATGATTCACGTTGACGCGCATGGGGTCGTCCCGTTCATCGCGCTGTACGTCGGACCCGACCAGCTCATGCCGTTGACATCCTTCTTCGGCGCGGTCGTCGGAATCGTGCTGCTCTTCTGGCAGCGTGTCGTGGGAGCGACCCGCCGCGCGCGTCAGTTCTTCAAGAAGTTCTCGTCGGCGCGATCCTGAGCCTCCGGAGCTCTGGCGTTCCCAGTAGCGAAGCTTCGCCTTAAACCGCCGAGTGACAAGACCCTGCCGGGACAGGCGAGCCTTCGCTACTAGTCAGGCGCAAGCCGTTCCCGTGCCCGATTCCCACCCGTTCCGCAAGGTCATCGTGATTGGTCTCGATGGTCTCGAGCCGTCCATCGTCGACCGCATGCTCGCGCGGGACGAACTGCCGAATCTGGGAAGGCTTCGCGCCGCGGGCGGCTACGCGCGGATCGCCACGACGTACCCGGCGCAGACGCCGGTGGCCTGGTCGACGTTCGCTACGGGCCTGAATCCCGGCGCGCATGGCATCTTCGACTTTCTCCGGCGCGATCCGTCGACCTACCTGCCCGATCTCGCGCTGAACCGCTACGAGCAGAAGAACCCGTTCCTTCCGCCCCGGGCGGTCAATCTGCGCAGGGGCACGCCTGTGTGGGCCCTGCTGTCGGAGGCGGGCACGCCATCGATCGTGCTGCGCTGCCCGTGCACGTATCCGCCCGACCCGTTCACCGGCCGCATGCTCGCCGGCCTCGGCGTCCCCGACATCCGCGGAGGTCTCGGGACGACGACGTTCTATACGAGCGGCGAGGTGGGCGCTTGCGAAGAGGGCGAGACGGTCGTGCGGGTCCGTCTCGAGGGCGGGACGGTGCGCACGTCGATCATCGGTCCGCGAAACCCGCGGACGCGCACGGACTGTGAGCTGCCGATGACGATCGAGTTGCGCCCGTCCAGCCGGCGCGTCGCCATTCAGCCCGACGGCCATCGCGCGATCGAGGTCGAGGAAGGATGCTGGAGCGAGTGGCTCCGCGTGAGATTCAGGCTCGGGATGCTGCAAACCGTCCGGGGCATGGTCCGGTTCCATCTGGTACGGCAGGAGCCGGTGTTCGAGCTGTTCGCGACACCGGTGAATTTCGATCCGGACACGCCGCTGTTTCCGGTGAGCGCGCCCGCGGAGTACGCGTCCGAGCTGGCGGCGCGCCTGGGCCCGTACTACACCGCGGGCATGCCCGAGGAGCACCGCGGGCTCAACAACGGGCGCCTGGACGAGGAAGCATTTCTCGCGCAGTGCGACGAGATCATGCGCGAGCGCGCGGGGATGATGGAGTACGAGCTGCAGCGGTTCGATCGCGGCCTGTTTTTCTGTCTGTTCGACACGCCCGATCGGCTCCAGCACATGTTCTGGCGCTTCGGCGAGGCGAACCATCCCGCGAATGGCGCCCACGTGTGGCGTGACTTCACCTCGGTCATCGACGATCATTATCGCGCCTGCGATCGGGTGGTCGGCGCCGCGCTCGAGCATGCGGACGATCGCACTCTCACAATCGCGCTGAGCGATCACGGCATGGGCAGCTTCCAGCGCGGGATCAATCTCAATACGTGGCTGCACGAGAACGGGTGGCTCGTCTTCCGCCCCGGCGTGGCGCCAGGTCCGGACGCGGGCGACCTGCTGCGCCACGTGGATTGGGATCGCACGCGTGCCTATGCGCTCGGGCTTGCGGGCATCTATCTGAACCTTCGCGCGCGCGAGGCGAACGGGATCGTCGCGCCCGGTGAAGCCGGCCCGCTCAAACGCGAGATCGCCGGCCGTCTCGCGGCGGTCCGGGACCCGGCGCGTGGCGGTTTGGCGGTACGCAGCGTCGTCGCGCGCGAGGAGATCTACTCGGGTCCGTGCGTCGACGACGCGCCGGATCTTGTCGTGAATTGTGCTGCCGGATATCGCGCGTCCTGGGCCACGGGCCTCGGTGGCGCGCCCCGTGCCTGTTTCGAAGACAACGTGAAGAGATGGGGGGGCGATCACATCGTCGATCCCGCACTCGTGCCGGGTGTGCTCTTCATGAATCGACCGTTTGCGTCCTCCAACCCGCGCCTGCTCGACATGGCGCCAACCATTCTCGACGCCCTCGGCGTGCCGAAAGGAGCGGCGCTGGAAGGGGAGTCGTTGTTGTGACCCTTCAACCACAGAGGTCACAGCGCGGCTGCCCCGCAATCCAACCAGTGGGCATCCGCGCTAGGCGGCGGGCCCGTCGGGCCCGCCGATCTAGTAGAACAAACGCTCTCTTGTCGCGAAAACACGTTCTCAGGCGTTTGTTCTACAGATCACAGAGATTGGGTTTGGCCGTCCCCGACTGGCGTTCTCTCCCGTCCTCTGGGCCCTCTGTAATGAGATTCGTCCCATGCGCCTGCTGGTAATCGGACTCGACTGCGCGACACCCGAGCTGCTGTTCACCGACGAGCGGTTGACGAACGTGCGCCGCCTGATGTCGATGGGCTGCTACGGGCGGCTCGAGAGCGTCATTCCGCCCATCACGGTGCCGGCGTGGATGTGCATGGCGACGAGCCAGGATCCCGGCTCGCTCGGGGTCTATGGCTTCCGCAATCGCACCGACCGCTCCTACGGGGCGCTCGGCATCACGAACAGCCGGTCCATCCAGGAGCTCGCCATCTGGGATCAGATTGCCCGCGAAGGAAAGCGCTCGTACGTCATCGGAGTGCCGCCGTCGTTTCCCCCGCGGAAGGTCAACGGCGTCTCAGTCGGATGTTTTCTCACCCCGGACACCAAGCGGGATGTGTACACGCATCCGGCGTCGATCAAGGCCGAGATCGAGAGCATCGTCGGCGAGTACCCGGTCGACGTGAAGGGGTTTCGCACGGATCGGAAGGACTGGCTGCGAGACGAGATCTACGCGATGAGCCGGAAGCATTTCGAGGTGGTGCGCCACTTTCTGCGGAGGGAGGACTGGGAGTATTTCCAGTTCGTCGAGATCGGTCTCGACCGTGTGCACCACGGCTTCTGGCAGTATCACGATCCACAGCACGTCCTGTACGAGTCGGGCAGCCCGTTCGAAAGCGTGATTCGCGACTACTATGCGTACCTCGACGAGGAGCTCGCGAGCGTGCTCGAGCTCGTCGATGATCGGACGGCTGTTCTCGTCGTGTCGGATCATGGCGCGCAGCGGCTCGATGGCGGGTTCTGCGTGAACGAGTGGCTCGTGCGCGAAGGCCTGCTGACCCTGAAGGCCTATCCCGCGCGCGTCACCCCTTTTGGAACGCTCGACGTCGACTGGCCGGCGACCCGGGTCTGGAGCGAGGGCGGCTACTACGCCCGCGCCTTCCTCAACGTGAAGGGACGCGAACCGAACGGCACGATCGAGGCGGCGGACTACGAGGCGTTTCGCGATGAGATGAAAGCGCGGTTCGAAGCGACGACCGATGCGGGAGGGCGGCCGCTCGGCACCGAAGTCTTCAAGCCTGAAGAGGTCTATCGCCACGTGAGGAACATCGCCCCGGACCTGATCGTGCACTTCGGCGCGCTGCGGTGGCGATCGATTGGAGGCGTCGGGTATCGGTCGATTCACACGGTCGAGAACGACACCGGCCCTGACGGCTGCAACCACGCGCAGTTCGGCTGCTTCATTCTGGGCGCGCCCGGCCTGACCTTGCAGGGGGAGCTGACGGGCGTTCATCTGCTCGACATCGCCCCGACGTTGCTGGAGCTGGGCGGGTACGACGTGCCCGGCTCGATGCAGGGCCGGTCGATGCTGTCCGGCCGTCACTCGGGCGGCGGTGGCTGGTCCGGCGAGGGCGAGGCCGCCGTGCGCGAGAGGCTCAGCGGGCTTGGCTATCTTGGATGACACGACGGGTTGCTGAAGTGCTGCGTTCCGAGTGCTGAGAGGTGCTGGGCGCTGGAAAGGCTCACCACAGAGTCCACAGCGCGGCTGCCCCGCAACCCAACGAGTGGGCATCCGCGCTAGCGGCGGGCCCGTCGGGCCCGCCGATCTGGTAGAACAAACGCTTTCTTGCCGGGAAAACACCTTCTCAGGCGTTTGTTCTACAGAGTCCACAGAGCTCACAGGGCGCACGATTCCTACCAGGTTTCTCTGTGCCCTCGGTGTTCTCTGTGGTCAGTGCTTTTCGGCGAACTGTTGGGGCCCAGCTGGATTCCGAGTGCTGGGTGTTGCGTGCTGAGTGCTGAGGTCTGGTAGCGAAGCTCCGCCTCAAACCGCCAAGTCAATTCGTGAAA
>JACPPN010000137.1 GCA_016190995.1 Acidobacteriota bacterium
GTGCTTCTCCGTGATCTTCACGGACGAATGTCCGAGGAGGATCGAAACGGTTTCGATCGGCACGCCGACGAGAAGGAGTTCGACCGCGAACGTGTCCCTGAAGCGATGGGCGTGCCCTCCTTCGATGTCGGTGAGTTTGAACAGTCGGCGGAGTGTGCGCTGCCAGTCGGCTACGGCGCTCTTTTCAAGGCCCCGTCCGGTCCAAAAGAAAAAATCGCCGCCGCCGTTTTCGACCGCGCCGAGCGCCTCGACCGCTTCGGGCGGCAGGGGCAGCCAGACTGGCGTTCCTGTTTTCTGGGTGTAGAGGACCAGCTTGCCGTCGTCGGAGATGCGGTCGCGTTTCATGCAGACCACGTCGCGGATGCGGAGCCCGGAGTGCCGCAGGAGTAAGACGAGCGCCTTCACGCGCGCCCGGTTGTCGTGCCCGAAGCTGTTTCGGGTCGGATACTCATCGGCCGCCTCGAGGATCTCCTTCACCTCTTCGCGCGAGAACGGGAGCGTCGGCGACTGCGAGGCCTCGGGCAGCTTGATTGAGAGGATCGGGTTCGCTTTCACCCACTCGCGCTGTCGGCAGAAATGGAAGAACGCGGCGAGGCGCTCTTGCTTCTTCCGCATCGAGAGCGCGCCGTCCGGCCAGGACGCGCGGAACTTCGTGAGCTCATCGACGCCGAGCTGCTTCAGCCGCACGTAGCCGCGCGCGGCGCACCAAGGGAGCAGCTGCTTTTCGAGTAGCACGCGGTATTTTCCGATCGTCGCGTCTTTAAGCTTCCGCGCCGCGGCGTCCTCAAAGAAACTCGCGACCGCTTCCTTCACGCTCGGCGCGTCGGGCTTCACGACACCGATTTCCCCGGCGGCCGTCCACGCGTTCACGAGCTCCGACGCCGCCTCCCACGACGTGAGGTCGAGCGACTTCCTGATTTTTTCTCCGCGGAGCGTGCCGTAGACGTGGATCGGGCAGGAACAGCGGCGGTATCGCGTCGAGCGGTAGCGGCACTCCTTGAGGTGCCGCCGAAGAAGGCGCAGCACGCTCTATGAGATCACGAAGGGCACGCAGAAGTCACGCCGAATCTTTACGATTTTGTAACTCGTTTAGATTCAGCGTGTTGGAGATGGTGGAGGCGGCGGGAGTCGAACCCGCGTCCGAAAGGTCGTCGCCGCCGGACCCTACATGCGTAGCTCCTTTTGAAGCTTCGCGCCCGCGTCGAAAAGAAGCGAAAAACCGAAGGCGCTAGCGCCGATTACGGTCTCGAGCCACGGACCAGCGCGATCCATCGCCCGACAAGCCTGCTGGATGACATCCAGCCACGCGCCGCAGGCGTGCGCGCGGTGGACGTCGCTGCTAATTAGGCAGCGAGAGCGAGCTGCGTGTCCGCAGTTACGTTTGTTTCCACCGGATTAGCGAGATCAGTGGGGCTCGGCATGCGTCCTGCGGTCCCGAACCTCCGTCGAAACCGTTGCGCCCCCATAGCTGAGGCTGACGGGCGCCGATAACGAAAGGTGCCGGCGACCGATACCTCCATTGTAGGCGCGACGCTCCATACCGTCAACCTACTCAGCACACTGGATTTGTCCGTGAAAGCGCCTTGACTTGACGGATCGCGGCTCGCATAATGCCAAGCAAAGTAGCCATCAGCTTCCTCCGCGTCTTCGAATCGCCATGACACAAAAAGACCAGGTGCCTGCCGCCGCCGAAGCGGGAATCGACCGCCTCGCCGCCACCATTCGCGCACAAGTCCGCGAGTTCGTCGATGGTCTGCTCCAGGCCACTGCCGCCGATCGCGCCGCAGCCGTGCTCGACGCGCGCGAGACCGCATATGCCGAGACCGCCGAGCGGGCCGCTGCCGAGATCGCGAAGGTCAGAGCGGAAGCCGCCGCCGCCACTGAACAGGCGCGCGACGAGGTCGCGGAAGAATGGTCGGCCGAGCTCGAACGGGCGCGCTCGGAGGCGGCCGCAGAAGTGACGCGCCTGCGAAACGACATGGCGGAACGCAGGTCCGCGGAGGTGGAGCGCGCACGGTCAGAAGTGGCCGTGGAAGTGGGACGTGTCCGCAACGAGATGACGGAGCGCTGGTCGGCCGAGCTCGAGCGCGCCAGAACCGAGGCTGCCGAGCGCACGTCGGTCGAGGTCGCCCGCGCCCGCGCGGAAGCGGCGGAACGGTGGTCCGCCGAGATCGAACGCGTGCAATCGGAAGCAGCGGCTGCCCGTGAACAGGCAGAACAACGCAGCCGCGCCGAAGCGGGGCGTCTGAGCTCCGAGCTCGAGGAGCGTCTCTCCCGGGAGCTGTCACGTGCGAGCGAGCAGTTCGAACGGCGCCTGTCCAACGCGGTGGACAGCGCCCGCACCGAGGCCACGGGCGTCGCCGAGGCGGAAGTGTCGCGGGCGCACGCCGAGGAGCGCCAGGCGGAGCTTGCCGCCATCGATCGGCTGCTGCAGACCATGCGCCGATTGGACGAGGCGCGGGCCCTCAGCGACATTCTCGGCATGGTCGCCGACGCCATCGCCGTAGAAGCCACACGCGTCGCCATCCTGGTCGTCGACGGACTTCGCGTGCACGGGTGGCGTCTCATGGGATTCGGCCCGGATGTCCCCGACGCCCAGCAAATCGATTTGTACGCGAGCGAGGCCGGGGTCGTCGGACGCGCGGTGGTGACGGGGGAAACGTGCTTCGTGCAGAGCGCCGCGAGCGGCGAACCGGCGCGTCATGTCCTCAGCTTCGCGCCCCTTCCTGAAAACCGGGTCGGCCTCGCGGTCCCGGTACGCGTCGGCGGCAAGATCGTCGCCGTGGTCTATGCAGATGACGCGTCGGAAGGGGAGCTTCCGGTTCCCGCGCCCTGGCCCGAGCTGGTCGAAATCCTCGTTCGTCACGCCGCCCGAAGTCTCGAGGCGATGACCGCACTCAAAGCGTCGCAGGCCGTCGCATTCGCCGAGGTCGAACCGTCGCCCGCGGAACGCGCCGAAAGTCGCCGCCCGATTGCGGGCGATGGCCAGGACGCTGCGCGCAGATACGCCCGGCTGCTCGTGTCGGAGATCAAGCTTTACAACGAAGCCGCGGTGCGCATCGGGCGGCAGAGACGCGACTTGCTGCAGCGCCTTCGTTCCGAAATCGATCAGGCCCGGCGGCTGTACGAGGAGCGGGTGGCCCCGACGATCCCGGGACGTCGCGCCTACTTCGATCAGGAGCTCATCCGGACGCTTGCTGACGGTGATCCATCCTTGCTTGGCGCCGGGGCGGAATACAGGTGAGGATCGGCGGAGCGATAGCCCGCCGCTAGGAGCGTGTCCGAGAAAGGGCAACACGCTCCTAGTAGGCCGGCTTCGCCGGCGGAATTTCGAGTGTTTTTGCGCGGCGCGCGTCACGCGACGCGCCTACTAGGAGCCCGTTCAGGGTTACTCAGACGGGCTCCTAGCGCGGATGCCCGATGCTTTCGCCGCGGCGCTGCCGCGGGATCGTCGCGAGCGCCCAAGACACGGACATGCTTCCTGCCCGGCCCCGCGCGAGGGCAGACAGCTTCGTTCTTCGGGTCCACCTTGGTGAAATCAGGCGCACTGTCCTGCAGTCTCATCACCCTTCTCTTGGTGTTGTGGCCGTACGCACCGAAGGTGATTCCTGCGTCGGGTGCCGCGCGCGCGCAAGCACCTGCGCTCGCATGGCCGCCGGCCCTGCAACCCACCGTTCATCCGCCACTCCCTGAGGATCCCTCACACCTCTGGCTCGTGCCGTCCCGGCCCGATCGTGGACGCGGGCGCTCGGAACGACCGGCGTTCGCTCGCTTCGCGCAAGGCGTTCAACTCTTGCAGGAAGGCAAGGCGGCTGCGGCGCTCCCGTTGCTCGCGACCAGGAATCTTTCCGAGACGCTGCTGGCGAACTACGCGAGCTACTACATGGCGTTGGCCGAATTGCGGCTCGGGCGCGTCGATTCGGCGCGCCAGGCGCTTGGAGCGCTCGCGGCGCGACAGCCTGACGGCTATCTCTCGCAGGCCGTCCTGATGGCGCAGGCCGAAGCGGCGGAGACGGCCAACGACTTCGCGGCCGCCGGATGGATCTACGACGCGCTGACGACACAGAAGACCGTAAATCCCGACCAGGTCTGGTTTCGGTTGGGACGCACGGCCCTGACACTCGGGGATCGGGCGAAGGCCTCGATGGCGTTTCGCCACGTCTATTACGAGTTTCCCCTGAGCGATCTCTCCGTCACAGTTGGCACAGAGCTCGAAGGCCTTTCCGACGTCTTCGATCGCGGCTCGCGAACCGTGTTCGATCTGGATCTCGGACGGGCGCAGCGATTGTTCGGATCCCGGAGCTACGCGGAAGCGCGGGCGGGATTCGAGGCGCTCCAGGCA
>JACPPN010000025.1 GCA_016190995.1 Acidobacteriota bacterium
CTCCAGTACTATCTGGACTCCGTGTGCTCTGTGCGCTCTGTGGTGAGCCTTTTTCAGCCGTCCTGCCAGAAGAAGCGGCCGATAGAGGCTTGCCTCTACACCCATCCGTACGGGACCCTCGTGCGGTACACCCTCCATGAGAACAGGGCCGCCAGGCCCACGAGGATGAGCGTGGTCTGGAGTCGGAAGGCCGAGTCCACTTGAACGCCCAGCAGCACTGTGGTGGTCACGAGAAAGAGGCAGACCGATGCCAGTCGCTTTCTCTTGAGGCGGAGCGGTCCGATGCCGGCGGCCACCGCCTGCGGCATCGTGTCCCCTTCCGCCTGGGCCAGCAGCTTGTCGATCTGCGGCTGTATGGAGAAGTGCACGACCGAGAGCAGGCCCGTCAGCGCGAGGAGAAAAAGCAGCTTGAGCAAGAGCACCCAGTTCGTGAAGAGTGACAGCCAACTGCCACCGCGTATCAGCAGCAGGACGCCGGTCACCAGGGCCGTCAACTGGAAGATATAACAGCGAACGGAGCTTCCCCTGATGATGTTTTCGAAGTACTGATCGACGTGGAGGTGGGCTTTTCCGAAGCTCACCCGTTCATTGACCACGATGAGGTTGTAGAGCGGGGCGGCCATGAACACCACCGTGATGACGTGGAGAAACTTCAGCAGATTGTAGAGGTCCATCGACCCTTCTCCTTTCGTTGCCCGCATATCGTGTCATCATTCACGCTGGAGAGCTACGAGATGCACTTCATGGTAACGCAGGGATTAAGCGATCGAAAGACGCTGAAGGTCATCTATCCACTCCCGACCAGGAAAGTCTTCACGCACTTCCTCGCCAGGGAAGTGACCTGGAAGTAAACCGCTGGCTCAATCGAGGCCGTACTCGTTCAGTTTTCGATAGAGGCTGCGCTCGCCGATCCCGAGCGCCCTGGCCGCGTTCGCGCGGTGGCCGTTGAACTGTCTGATGACGAACTCGATGTACTGACGCTCCACGTCTTGCAGCGGGACGATGGTGGAGCCGTGAAGCCGTGAGGGCGGGGCGGCGCCAGCCGAGCGCAGCGCCGGCGGCAGGTGCACCGGCGTGATCGTGTCCTCGTCAGCCATCACCATGACCTGCTCGATCACGTTGACCAGCTGGCGCACGTTGCCCGGCCAGGTGTACCGCGCCAGCGCCTCAATGGCTTCCGGGCTCAGCTGCTTGTTTTGCGCGAGCCGCTGGTTGAACCGCGTGACGAAGTGCGCCGTGAGACAGGCGATGTCGTCGGGGCGGTCGCGCAGCGGCGGGACATCGATGCGAATGGTGTTCAGGCGGTAGTACAAGTCCTCGCGAAAGTGTTCCTGGGCCACCATGTCGGAGAGGTGCCGGTTGGTGGCGGCGACCACGCGGACATCGACCGACATTTCGGCCGTTCCGCCCAGCCTTCGGAACGTGCCCGTCTCGATCACCCGCAGGAGCTTGGCCTGGAGCGCCGGGGAGACGTCTCCGACCTCGTCGAGGAAGATCGTCCCTTTGTCGGCGACTTCGAACAGGCCGTGCTTCAAGGAGATCGCGCCGGTGTACGCGCCGCGCTCGTGCCCGAACAGCTCGCTCTGCAGCAGCTCCTCGTGCAGGTTGCTGCAGTCGACGACCACGAAAGGCTGACGGCCGCGCGTGCCGCGGCTGTGAATCAGCTTCGCGACCAGCTCCTTGCCCACGCCTGTCTCCCCCAGAATCAGCACGGAGGAGTCGACCCTCGCGACGCGATCGATCAACCTCAGAATCTCCTGGAACTGCGTGCTGCGCCCGATGAACGTGCCTCCCAGATCGGGGGGCGCGAGAGCCTGCTGCAGGACGCTGGTCCGTTCGATCAGCGCGCGGCGCTCCATCGCCTTGAGCAGCGTGACCTCCACTTCGTCGGGCGAACAGGGCTTCGTCAGAAAATGGAAGGCGCCGCGACGAATCGCCGCGACGGCGGTGTCGATCGTGCCGTGGCACGTCAGCAGGATCACTTCGACGCTCGGGAAGCGCCCGCGGATGCTGTCGAGCACCTGCATGCCGGACATGTCGGGCATCTTCAGGTCCAGCAGGACCAGGTCGCATTCGTTGCCTGCAAGCCACGCGAGCGCGGCAGACCCGCTTGGCAGGGGCGTTACGACGAACCCCCGCGCCGCCATTGCCGAGGCGAGGGCCGTCCGGAAGCCGTGCTCGTCATCCACGATCAGGAGGCGATTGTGAGACATGGTTCCTCGATCGGCGGGAAGGCCACTTCGAACGTCGAGCCGCGTTCAGGCTCGCTCGTGACGCGGATGTCGCCACCCCACTGACGCGCCAGGTTGAGCGACACGAACAGGCCGAGGCCCGTGCCGGACGGCTGCCGGCTGAAAAACGGCTCAAACACCTTCTCGCGCACCTCGGGCGGCATGCCGATGCCGTCATCCTCGATCCAGATGGTCGGGCCCGAATGAGACGGCCACCTGAGGCGGATCTCACCGCCGGGGCGGCTGGCCTGCACCGCGTTGAGCAGGATGTTCAGCAGCACCTGCTGGACGGCGCCGGCATTGGCCATCGCGAAGGGTGCGGTGTCGCCCTCCACGATTCGCATCGTGACGCCCGCTTTCTTTGCCCTGTGTGCGACAAGCGGCAAGGTGGCCCGCACGAGCGCGGGGATCTCCAGGAGCTCGCGCTGCATCGACGCGCCGCGTGAGAGCTGCAGAAACTGCCGCGTGATGTCGTGGCAGCGAAGAAGCTCGTTCCTGATGATCTCCAGCTTGCCTCGGACGGACTCCAGCCCGCCGGCCCCCGTGTCCTCCTGGGCCTGGCTCCGAATGTCGTCGAGATGGACCAACATGGTGCCGAGCGGCGTGTTGATCTCGTGGGAGACCCCCGAGGCCAGCATGCCCAGCGACACCAGGCGCTGAAACTCGGCCATCCGCGCCTCGCGGCTCTTGCGCTCCGTGATGTCCCGCCACACTTCGACCACCTGATCGACTTCCCCGTCCGCGCCCGCAATCGGTGACGCGAACACCTCCTCTTCGCGCAGCGCGCCGTCGCGCGTGTAGCGAGTGCGGAGCGACTTGTGGATCTGGCCACTCGCGAAGCACGCCCTCGCCGGACACTGCGAGTCCGATTCCCCCCGAGTACAGTCGCAGTGGGCCCCCCAGATCTCATGGCAGCGCTGGTACAACAGATTCTCGCGCGCATCGCCGATGCGCTCGGCGAGCGACTTGTTGAGCGCGACGACGGTGAAGGTCCGATCGATGACGAGCAGCCCGTCATCCACGCTGCTCATCACGTTCTCCAGTTGCGTGCGCTGCCTGCGCAACTGCGAGAGCAGGTCGGTCACCGAGTCGGCCATCGCGTTGAACTCGCTTCCGAGCCGGGCCACCGCGTCGGTCCCCTCGATCTCGACACGTCTGCTGAAGTCGCCGTCGGCGATCGCGCGCGTGGTCGCCTCGATGCGTTCGAGCCGGCGCAGCACGAGGACTCGCACGACGAGGGTGACGCCAGCCAGGAGGACGAGCGCGATGACGCCCAACAAGGTGGCCATGCCCTTGATCTGCGCGGCGAGCCGGGTCCTGACGTCGGTCACGTCGGTATCCGTGATCATCACGCCGTTCACCGTACGCGACGGGTCGTGGCAGCGGTGACAGGCCGGCTGGTTCCGCAGCGGGTAGACGCTGCGCAGGACCGCCCCCCCTTCCAATTCGATCAACGCGGACGTGGCGCGCTGCCGCGACGGGATCGCATGGCAGACCTGGCAGGCGGGGGAGTCGCGGGCAAACACGCGATCCTCGAACGTCGGGTCGTTGGAAAGACGGACACGACCCTCATGGTCCACGATCAGCAGCCGCTTGGCTTTTGGATTGCTGGAGAACCCGCGCACCATCTCGCGGATCAGATCTCTCCGGTCTTCCAGCATCTGGTGCTGCAGGGCGATCGCGATCACGTGATCCTGCAGATACGTCTCATTCCGTTTGAGGGACAGGGCGAACTGATAGTACTGGCTCGTCACCAGATACCCGGCAGGGATCAGGACGCCGAGCACCACCAGCGACACGACGAGGAACAGCTTGACGGCGAGTGGTTCGAGGAACCACTTCTTCCCGCGGGTCTGCATGGTGGGGCATCCTGACGAAATGGTGCGCAAGGGGGTCAGAGCAAGGCGCGTTCCAGCGCGTGGCTTCCGCCCGATCAGAAGCGCCTGGGCCGCTCCGATTGGGCCTGGAGTCGGGCGATTTGCAGGGGGGCGACTCCCTTGCCGGAATTTCGGCAGCCACCATCTGCGTTCCGAGTGCTGGGTGCTGGGTGCTGGAAAGGCTCACCACAGAGGGCACAGAGCTCACAGCGCGGCTGCCCCGCAACCCAACCAGTGGGCATCCGCGCTAGGACAAGATTCCTACGAGGTTTCCTTGTGCCCTCTGGACTGCCAGCGGTCCATATTTTGTGATGGCGCGACGATTTGACGCGGCCGGAGTCCATTGACGCACCGTTCACCTTTGGTTGCGGCCCTGGCCGCACCGTGTCCTCTGTGGTCAGGGCTTTGGGCGAACCCTTGGGGCCCGGCTGGACTCTAAGACAGCTGCTAAGGCTTATGACAGAAAGCTTGCTTCATCTGTCACCGGTCCGGCCTTAGGAGATGTCTAGGTGCTGCGTGCAGCGTGTGCCTCGCGTCGTAACGAGGTCACACAACACGGCGCTCCGACCTCGCCATGAGCTCCCTGCCGCGGGTCGGCGCCGCTCGAGCCTGCCGCATGCACGACGGTTCCTCCTGCCGTTGTGGCCTGCCGCGGAATTGAGGCAGAACAAAGAACTTCCGCGCCCTCCCGATCTCGCCTGCCAGAACGGCAGCTTCAGGAGCCGCCGCTTCTCTTAGAAACAGCCCGAAATCTGCGCGACGGCTTCACCGATCAAACGGCATCAGAATTCCATTGCGCACCGAGGACGGGAGAAGTCGCGGGCGTCATGGAGATTCTCGTGATCGCGATGGCGGTGGTGCTATTCGGCGGAATGTTCCTGGCGCTCTTCCTCTCCTATGACGAGATGGAGCGAGAACGGACGAAGGCCGCCATCGCGGCCGACATGCTGACGGCGACGAGCTTCTACGGCTGGCGTGCTCGCTACGCGGCGGTCGCCGAAGAGCTGTTGCGGCGACAGATCGAGCATCACGTCCGGCGCGAGGCGCTGTTCGTCGAGCGGTTCATCAACGATCCCAGCCCTCAGACGCTTCGCGCCGGCACGCACTTGCGATTGGGAGTCTCTTGATGGCGCCGCTGCACGCGGTCGCGGGTTCGCGCCTCTTCAGCGGATTGATCCCCGAGCAGTGCGAGCCGTTCGCGCCGCTCGCAAGCGAGAAGGGCGTCCCGAAAGGCAACGACCTCTTTCGACTTGGTGAACCGGCAGCCACGCTTTTCATCATCCGCCGCGGCAGCGTGGACCTCACGATGCCGCTCTCGATGAAGGGTGGCGACCGCGAGGTCGTGATGGGGGAGGCGCACGCGGGTGAGACCATCGCCTGGTCGGCCTTGATCGAGCCCTATCGGTTCACGATGAGCGCGAAGGCCAGCACGGACGTCGAGCTGCTCGCATTCTCGAGCCGCGAGTTATGGCTGGCGATGGAGGCGCACCCCGATGCCGGTCTGCGAATCCTGGCAAACCTGGCGCGCGTGATCGGATGGCGCCTTCAGGTGGTGCAGACGATGTGGACGCGGGAGCTGCAGCGAACGGTGAACGTGACCTTCGGATAAGCGAGGACTCGAGGAGGCTTTCATGGAAGCGCAGGACGCGGTGGCCGGGTTCGGCGGCCAGAGACAGAAGGTTGGATTGAACGTCGTGGGTCTGGCGCTCTTTGCCGTCGTGGTCGGCTCGCTTTCCCTGGTCGCCTGGACACTCCCTGCGAGCCTGACGATCCGTGTCGCGACCGTGATTGCCGGCTGCATCGTCGGGTTTGTCTTGACCTTGTGCGTACGGCTGGCGAACCAGTGGGAACGGGCGGTCGTGCTGCGGCTCGGCAAGTATGCCGGCCTGAAAGGGCCGGGCCTCTTCTGGATCATTCCGTTCGTCGACCGGGTCATCATGTGGCTCGACTCGCGCGTCCGCGCCACCGGCTTCGCGGCGGAAAAGACCCTGACCGCCGACACCGTTCCGGTCAACGTCGACGCCGTCCTGTTCTGGACCGTCACGGATGCGGAGAAGGCCGCGCTGCGTGTAGAGGACTATCGCGAGGCTGTCGCCTGGGCGGCGCAGACCGCGCTGCGAGACATCATCGGGAAGACCGACCTCGCACGGATGCTCGTCGGGCGCGAATCGATCGATGTCGCGCTGCAGGAGCTGATCGACACCCGCACCCACGACTGGGGCATCTCGGTCATCTCCGTGGAGATCCGCGACGTCGTGATCCCACCTGCGCTCGAGGATGCGATGTCGCGGCAGGCGCAGGCCGAGCGCGAGAAGCTCGCGCGCGGGATCCTCGCGGACGCGGAGGTCGAAATCTCGCAGAAGTTCTGCCAGGCCGCGGGCCAGTACGACAGCAACCAGATCGCCCTTCAGCTCCGCAGCATGAACCTCCTCTACGAGGGGATGAAGGAGAAGACGACCTTGATGGTCGTCCCCTCGGGATTGATGGATTCGATGAGCCTGGGAGCGTACGCCGGGCTCGCGGCGATGGCGAAGGGGCACGTAGCCCCCGTGTGAGGCGCCGTGTCTCGCCTTCTGCTGCCCGTCCTCGTCGGCCTGTTGTTCTTGATCGGATGCGGCGATCCGCCGATTGAAGTTTCCGTGTCTCAGCCGATCGAGTTCCCGCACCGAACGCATCTGGAGTACTTCTCGTCCGGGCGCCATCGCGCGGAGCGGATTCAGATGCACCTGACGATCTTCGACCAGACCGACGTGCCGCCCGAGCTGGCCGAGGGCCGCTGCACCGAATGTCACGACGATCTGAGCGAGCGAACCGCGTGCGCCGGGTGTCATGTGCTCTCCCAGGACGCGGCGCTTCGGGGCCGGACCGATGTTAGAAGGTGTGCCGCCTGCCACCGGGGCGTCTGGACCGGAAGCGCGGCTACGATTCCCAGCGCGGCGGTGTGCGTGTCGTGTCACGGGCCTGACTCGGGGAACGGGCACCCGGCGGAAAAGCGGTTGCGGGCCGATCTGAGCAACGCCGGAGACGTGCGGTGGGTGCAGATCAATACCGTCGCGCCGAGCGTCTACTTCTCGCACTCGGCGCATGTGCGCTACGCCTCGATGACATGCACAGACTGTCATGCAGACGTGAAGAATCTCGCGAAACCGCCAAGCACCGCCCGCATCTTCGTCATGGGTGACTGCCTCGGATGCCACGTGGAGAGGCGGGCGAGCACCGATTGTCTGACCTGTCACAAATAGGAGCGATACGTGCCGGAGATTTCCCGGCGGGGTCTCTTGCGGGCGTTCGGCGCGGTGAGCGCGGGAGCGGTGACGGGTTGCGCCCGCTATCAGGGCGCCGCACCCGTGTCTCCCCTTCCCGCTGGCTGGCACCGCGGCGAGGAGAAATGGGTCGCGACCACGTGCGGGCAGTGCCCGGCCGGATGCGGCGTGCGGGTCCGCGTGTTCGAAGGCCGCGCGGTCAAGATTGAAGGCAGCCCCAACCACCCGATCAACGGCGGCGGGCTCGGCCCGAAAGGGCAGGCCGGGCTCGAGCTGTTGTACCACCCGGATCGCATTCGGGGTCCGCTCCGGCGCGAAGGGCCGCGCGGCTCCGGACGCTGGACGCCCATCACCTGGGAAGCCGCCATCCAGCACCTGGCTGCGGAGTTGACGGGCCTTCGCGAGAAGCAGGAGCCACAGAGCCTCGTCGTCATCGACGGCGAGCCCCGCGGGATGGTGCGGCGGCTGTGGGAGCGTTTCCTGGAGGCATACGGCAGCCCGAATCACGTCACGCATCTCTCGACGACGGATGCCGGCAAAGTGCTGGCGATGGCCTTCATGCAAGGGGTTGCGGAGGTCCCGGGCTATGACTGGCGCAACGCGGAGTACGTCGTCGGCTTCGGCGTGAGCCTGTTTGAATCGTGGTGCCAGACCATTCACATGTCCCGTGCGTCGGGCGCCATGCGCCGCGGCACGCCCGGCCGACGCGTGAAATTCGTGCACGTCTCGCCGCGGTTCTCGGTCACCGCGGCGAGCGCCGACGAGTGGGTCGCCATCGAGCCGGCGACCTACGGCGCGCTGGCGCTGGGCCTCGCGCACGTCCTCGTCCGCGATCGACTGTACGACCCCGACTTTGTTCGGGCGCACACCTTTGGATTCGAAGAGTGGCGTGACGAGCAGGAGCGCCCGCACCGCGGTTTCCGCGATCTCGTCCTGACGGACTATCCGCCGGACAAGGTCGCGCACATCACGGGCGTTCCCTCCGCGACCATCGAACGACTGGCGCGGGAAATGAGCGCGCACTGGCCGGCAATCGCGGTGGGGGACGGCGCGGCTGCGGCAGCCACCAACGGCCTCGGCACCTCCATGGCCATCCACGCGCTGAACGCGCTCGTCGGCAGCCTGGAGCGGCGAGGCGGGGTCGTCACGCCACGACCCGTCCTCGCATCGTGGAACGCGATCGAGGCGGACGAAGTCGCGCGTGCCGGCCTGAAGGTGGAGCCCCTCGATGGCCACGGCACGCGGGCGTGTCCGCTTGGCCTGGGATCGGTGCAGCGCCTGCCGGAGGCCATTCTCGCCGAGCGCCCCTACCCGGTGAAGGCCTTGATCCTGTATCGCTCGAACCCGGTCTTCTCGAAACCGGAGGGGACCCGGTGGGTGGAGGCGCTTCAAAAGATTCCGCTGGTCGTCAGCTGCTCGCCCCTTCCCGACGAATCGACGCTCTGGGCCGACCTCGTGCTTCCCGATCACACCTGTCTTGAACGTTGGGAAGTCGTCGAGCCGGCGCCAAGCTCGGGCCAGCCCATCATCGGGTTCCGACAGCCGGTCGTTGAGCCTCGCCACGACACGATGGCTACCGGCGATCTCGTCATCCGGCTCGCGCGGGCCATGGGTCCGGCGATTGCCAGCGCTCTTCCATGGGCGGACTACCGCGAGGCGATCGTCGAGCAACTGAAGACACTCGTTGCATCCGGCGCGACGGGGCCACGCGTGCCGGACGTCCAAACGCTGCTGGCCCAGATGCAGGAAAGCGGCGGCTGGTGGGGAGATCAGGCGTTCGAACGACGGGAGGACGCGTTCGCGACGCCGTCACGCAAGTTCGAGTTTTACTCTCAGGCGATCGCATCGCGGCTGAGCGAGATCTTTCCCGACAGCGAGGCGCTCGAAACATACCTCGCCGCGCGCGGCGTGCTCGCGCGGGGCGACGATCTGTGCCTGCCCCACTGGGAACCCCCGCGCTTCGCCGGTGATCCGCACGAGTACCCGTTGCTGCTGTCGCCGCACCGTGCCATCAACTACGCCGAAGGCGGAGTGCGGCACCTGCCCTGGCTCCGCGAGCTACCCGCCGCGGGTCTTCAAGCGTGGCGAGAGATCGTGGAGATCAGTCCGGACGACGCGCGACGCCTCGATCTTCACGAGGGCGAGGCCGTGTGGGTCGAGTCGGTGGCTGGAAGACGCCGCATGCACGTGCGCGTGCACGCCGGCACGCGTGCCGGAACCGTGGGGCTTCCTCTGGGCCACGGTCCCTGGCCGCCCACCGCTCGGGACGCGGGAACGGCAGGCGGTCACGGGCTTCTCTCCTCGCTCAGCGATCCGCTCGCCGGCATCCTGGCCGAGCAGGGCACGCGCGTTCGACTGCGGAAGGAGAGCGCGTGAGTCGCACCTCGTCGCGCCGTGCGTTCCTGGGCGCGCTCGTGGGTGCGGCCGGCGTCGCGGTCGAGGAGGCCGCCGCTGTCGAGCGGAGCGGCCCGCCGAGGCGACACAAGTGGGGGATGGTCATCGACCTGGATCGCTGCACCGGTTGCCAGGCGTGCGCGGTGGCCTGCCGCGCGGAAAACAACATCCCGATCGCCGGCGCGACGAACACCGAAAAAGGACGAAGCATCTTCTGGATGAACCTCCTGGCGACGTCGGAAGGGACGTACCCGGATCTGCGGCAGCAGTTCTTTCCGACGCCGTGCAACCACTGCGAAGATCCGCCCTGCATCAAGGTGTGCCCCGTTGGCGCGACATCGCAGAGCGAGGACGGGATCACGCAGCAGATCCCGGATCGCTGCATCGGGTGTCGTCTGTGCGAGGTGTCCTGTCCGTACACGCGCCGGTACTTCAACTGGTCCGAGCCGTCGTGGCCCGTCGCGTGGCGCGAGCACCTGAACCCCGACGTCGCGCCACGGCCGCACGGCGTGATCGAGAAATGCCTGTTCTGCCATCACCGGATCAGGGCGGCCAAGGCGCGATCTCGCGCCGAGGGGCGCATCCTCGTCGATGCCGACGTCCGCAGGCTGCCGGCCTGCGCGCAAACCTGTCCGGCGGAGGCGATCGTCTTTGGCGATCTGAACGATCCTGATTCGGAAGTGCGCCGCCTGGCCGAAAGCCCGCGTGCCTTCAGGCTGCTCGAGGAGCTCGGAACCCACCCGAAAGTGTTCTATCTGAGGGACGCAAAATGGCAGGAGTAGCGGCAGCGATCCCCCGTGCGGCCTCCGACGATGTGATGATGCTCCGTCACCTGCCGCTTTCGGGCAAAGGGTTCTGGCTGTCGCTGGTTGCTCTGGCCGCCGGTGCGTCAGCGCTCCTGTACGGCTTCTTGCTCCAGGTTCTGCATGGCCATGCGGTGACCGGTCAGGGCTCGCACGGCGCCATCTGGGGCATCGTGGTGGCCAACATCGTGAACTTCATCGGGATCAGCCACGTGGGGATCGCGATCTCAGCGGTCGTGCGCATCCTGCGTCTCGAACGGTACCGCCAGCTCGCGCGGCTGGCCGAGTTCGTCACCCTGGCCGCAATCACGACGGCCGTGCTGAACATCGGGATGGATGTGGGCCGGCCGGAACGCTTCATCTTCAACGTGGTGTGGTACGGCCGCTACCATGCGCCCTTCGTATGGTCCTGCACGGTGATTACGACGTACGTCGTCGGCAGCTCCGTGTACCTGTACCTCGCGATGCGGCGCGATCTCTGGGTCTGCAGCGCAAAGGCCCCCGTGCGGCGAGGGTTCTTCCGCGTGATGTCTTTGGGTTACACCGACACGCCAGCGTCACGCGCGAGACACAATCGCGTCGTCTGGTGGCTGGCGGTGATCATCCTTCCCATCATGGTGTCGGTGCACTCGGTCTACGGGTACATCTTCGGCCTGCAGGCGGGAAGGCCGGGCTGGTACAACCCGTTTCAGGCGCCGTACTTCGTTCTCGGTGCGATCGTGTCCGGCTTTTCGGCGGTGATCATCGTCCTCGCGGTCTTGCGGAAGGCGTTCCACTGGGAGGCGATCTTCCATCCGCGTATGTTCAAGGGACTCGGCATCTTCCTCGGGTTCGTCACGCTGCTCTACATGTACTTCCTGTTCAGCGAATGGCTCACGGGCAGTTACGCGTCGCCCGAGGGAGAGCGGGTGGTGTTTCGCGACCTGCTGGCGGGCAGGTTCAGCCTCATCACGTGGTCCGCCGTCATCGCCGGGATGCTCTTTCCATTCGCGTTGCTCTTCGTGCAGGGAGTCAACCCGCGAATGTGCAGCATCCCGCTCACGGTCCTGGCCGCTCTCCTGATCAACGTTGGCCTCTGGACCACACGCGCGCTCATCGTCGTGCCGAGCTTCTATCACCCGCTGCTCCCGTGGGACGTGGCGCCCTACACGCCTGCTTTCTCGGAGTGGTGCATTGTCGTCGGGAGCTTCTTCCTGTTCGCGCTGCTGCTGCTCGTGATGGTGAAGATGCTTCCCGTGCTCGAGCTGCCGGAGGACCACGAAGGCGCCGGGGACGGGTGGGCGCCGGCCATGCCGTTCTGGAAGCAGGCGTCGGTCGGCGGATCAGCGATGGCTGGAATGGTCCTCATCGGTGTGGGAGTCGCGAACAGCACCCGTCCTGAGTTCTTTCATCCGCCCGCGATCTGGCTTTCCGGAATTCTTCTCCTTCTCAGCGTGCCCTTCCAGATCTGCGTCCTTCCGGAGCGCGCGCGTCGTCGCGTCCTTCGGCAGGCTCACGGAGTCCTCAGCTCGTCGCAGGACGTGGTGGTCGGCGTGCAGTCGCGCCTGGCCTTCGCGCGCCAGGCACGGGTGGGACGCTATCTCACATCGGCATCTTCGCGAGCGATCAAGGCGCCGGTGCTCAAGTCTCCGGTTCTCGGAAACCGCCCCTACGACAAGCTCAGGGCGTCCTGAGCCTGTCGAAGGACGCTGAGGACCTGTCGTGCAGCTTCACAAGCGTCGCATAACAACCGTCCGCATCCGGGAGAAACACCCATGGCTTGCGATCGAACGTCGATCCGGCCGGTGGTGGCCAGTCTGGCCTTCGGTCTGACCATTGGCCTGATCACCTGCGTCCTGCTGGCTGCCGATGCCGGCCCGCGCGCAGCCGAACCGGAATCCGTGCTGCTGTCGGTCGAGCTGCCTGACCGACCCACCGCTGGCGCGCGTCTCTTCGCGCAGAAGAGCTGCGTGCGCTGCCACTCATTATTAGGCCGCGAAGGACAGGTGGGGCCGGACCTCGGCCGCCTGCTGTTTTCCGGCACCGTCCTCGAGCTGGCCGGCAGTCTCTGGAACCACGCCCCGATCATGCGCGAGAAGATGCAGGACCTGAGAATCCAGCAGCCCCAGATGACGACCGCGGAGATGGCGGACCTCGTGGCGCTGCTGACCGCCTACCGGTACTACCTGACAGAGCTCGGCCAGCCGGGCAACGCCGAAGCGGGGAGGAAGATCTTCACCGTCAAAGGCTGCGGCCGGTGCCACGACGACGACTCGCGGACGGCGTGGCACCGGCCGGGCCCGAGCCTCGAACGGTATCAGGGCCGCTTCTCGGGAATCTTCCTCGCGCAGGCGATGTGGAACCATGGTGGCGAGATGGCCACCGTGATGCGCGGGAGTGGCGTACCGTGGCCGCGATTCGAAGGACGCGACATGGGAGATCTGCTCGCTTACCTGCACGCAGGCAATGCCGGCCGGACGCAGGATCATCTCTACTTTGAGCCCGGCAGCCCCCGGCGCGGCCGCACGCTTTTCGGCGAGAAAGGGTGCGGGACGTGCCACGCGGTCGCTGGTGTCGGCGGCCGCGGCGGGCCCGACCTCGGGCTGCTCGCCGGCGACCTGGTCCGACCGGTGCCCGAGATCGCCGGTCTGATGTGGAATCACAGTCTGGGTATGACCGCAGAGTTCCAGCGCCGCCGCCTCCCGCGCGTGACGTTCTCCGGCCAGGAGATGGCCGACATCATCGCCTACCTGTACTTCGTCAACTTCGCGAACGTCCGTGGCGTGCCGGACCGCGGCGCCCGGCTCTTCGACCAGAAGTGCTCCGCGTGCCACGCAAGGGGCGTGGAGCAGCGGATGGGGCCCGACCTGATGACCGCTCCCGGGCTCGATGATCCGTTTGCCATCATCGCGGCCATGTGGAATCACGCGCCGCGGATGGAGCACGAGCTGCAGGCACGGGGGCTGCCATGGCCGCGCTTCGAGCGCGGACAGGCGGCCGACCTGGCGGCGCATCTGCTGTCGCGGCGGGGCGCGGTGGCCGTGCGGCGCCAGCGGTGACGCATCAGTGGCTGGCGGCAGACATTCCGGCGCTGGAGAAGGAGCTCGGGCGGGTGGGGGCGCCGTACGTACACGCCGGGGTGGGTGGCGGGCGGGCCGCGGTGAATACTGACGGGGCCAGTGACTCACAGGCGGGGTCGCCGGCGACTGCGTGCTGATGATTGGCAGGTGATGTTGGCGAAGTGTGGTCTCTGGACCACGGTATCGGGGTTCGGATCCCTGCCTCGCAGCCAAATAATTCCCTTCACAACAATCACTTGCGGTGCCCCGTGACTGGAGCCGGTCAACTGATTATCGGCCCACGTTGTCCCCCCCTGGCGTCGACCACCGGCAACCAGTTGACGTTCTGGAGGTTAGGGAACACCTCGGCAACTTCGTAGAGTCTCGATGAGACACGAATGAGACACGCGAGCGCGTAGTTTCGTCGCCCTCGGCTTGCGCCCGATTCAGACCGCGTCTGAACCGTCGGGCGACACAAAGCGCGCCCTTCGACAGTCGGCCGGTTCGGGCAGTACCTGCCGCA